>NZ_JBFAML010000013.1:0-178132 GCF_040660295.1 Micromonospora sp. NPDC049891 | reverse complement strand
ATGTTGCAGAGGACGATCAGGACAACGACGGCTGCGCCGGCGATCCACATCCAGAAAGAGGGGTGAGACACTGAGGACGACCCCTCCCCCGCGACACCCTCCTCGCCATCATCTTCATCAGGATTCGGCGGCGGGTTAACAATGTTTCCGTCGCCGTTGATAATAGTCGAATGATAGGCTGATCCGAAACTCCGATTGCCTTTTACGGTGTTCTTGCCCGCCCGCCCAGCGGCACCGTCATCGGCCATCTCTCTTACCCTCTCTAAGACGGTTCCGGTTGCCGTACACGACCTGGCTGTTGGTCGCGGATCCGAATGACTGGTCGCCCTTGACTCTATTGACATCCGGGTGACTGCTGACGGCTGAGCGACTCGACGACGCTGGGCTCATCGGACGGACCCAGGTAAGCCAAGTCACCACCAGGGCGACCGCCGCGACCACAAGGCCAGCGATGGCGACCCAGTAGGCACCAACTGTGCGGTCCTGCTTCCACAGCACAGTCCCGAAGATCGCGGCGGCCACAAGGACCGTCAGCGGTCCACTCACGACGGCCACCTTACGTGCCTTGGACATCTGCCCATAGTCACCTACTCCCGCAATGAGCGGTAGCACCCCAGCACCTGCTGCCGGTGACGGTGGCCGAGCAGGGAGTCGTAGGTGTCCTGTGAAGAGCCTCCCCACACATCGCTGGGGTCCATGCGGAACTCACACCTAGCCGGCATGCCGACGGCCGGAGTGACTGACTGCTCGGTGAGGTCGAGGCCAGCACGCCGACACTGCGGTGACCCATGGATCGGCTGTCGTCTTAGACCGCGGTCTGTACTGCCCGGATTAGCGAGTCGTAGGTGTCGCTGGTCCGTGTGAGCGGCACCTTCAGCGTCGTGGCGAACCGGTGCATCTCTTCCTGAACCTGCTCACTGCACTCTTCGCCGTCCACCAAGCGCTCGATCTCCAGAAAGGTGCCGATTCCGTCGACGTCATCCACACACAGCGACATCTTTCCGTGTATCGCCGTGCGGCGTGTCTTGCGGATCCGGACCGTCGGGTAGAAGCCCATCTGTTGGACTGCGGCGTGCATCTGTGCCCGGTCGGCTACCTCGGTCTCGTGTTCGACACACGAGAGTTCGTTGGCGACCGGCGTCTTGACGGTCAGCAAGTGCCGGCCCCGCTCGGTTCGCAGACGGGCGAACGGCACTCCGATCTTGGACTGCCCGTACTCCCAGCCGATCCGCGCGTACGCCTGGTCATCCTGTCTAATCGGGGCCGACAGGACGATGTCCCGCGCTGCGAGCGCGGCCTCTAGCGCGCCGAGGTCCGCAACCTGGTACTTGACCTCTACCTCGCAGGCGGCCATGGCCGTCATCTGCGTCTGGGGTACCTCGATGCCCATAACGGCGTCGCAGCTTACGGCCCGCCCCCATCCGCCTGCGCCACGCCGCGCCGCGCCGAACCAGACAGGCCCGCATCAAGCGGGGGTAGGCGACGGGCGTTGGCTGCTGTGGGCAGGCGATAGCCAACCGGAAGGTGCTCGTGTCGAACACCGTCGGCGCGCACTCTCGACACGGCCCCCACTTGCGAATCCCCGCCGCGACGGCTCATTCGCGCCGGCCCTGGGCGGCGTCCTGTCGTCTCCGGCTTTCACACGCCGGTCTTGACGATGACCGGTGATCGGCAGGTGTCCGGTTGGCGGAGAGAGAGCTTCTGGTCGTCGCCGGGGCCGACGCCGCGTGTCGAAAGTCCTTGTCGGACGTGGTCGACAGGGGTGCGCACCGCGTTACGTGAGCATCGCAGCACGGAACCGGACTGCTCACGTACAACCCAATGGAGGTATCGATGACTCTCCAGCCGGGACGCAACGCGGCCGGCGACGGTCGTGGCGGCCATCGGCGGGTGCTGGTGACCGGTGCCGCGGGCATGCTGGGGTCGGCGGTCCTGGCCGCTCTGGACAGGACCAGCGCCCAGGTGTTCCGCACCGACATCAAGACGGGATGGCTCCACCTCGATGTCCGCGACCGCGACGCCGTTCATCACGTGGTGTCGGTTGTCAGGCCCGATCTGGTCATTCACCTCGCTGCCGAGACGGACTTGGAGGCGTGCGAGGCCGACCCGATGCACAGCTGGTTGACCAATGCCGCGGGCACCGAGCATGTGGCGCGTGCCGCTGCGGCCGTGGGCGCGACGCTGGTGTACGTCAGCACGGCGGGAGTCTTTGATGGCGGCGCTGACCGGCCATATGTCGAGTCCGACGCACCGAGTCCGGTCAATGAGTACGGGCGGTCGAAGCTGCGCGGCGAGGAGCTGGTCACCGAGCTCTGCGAGCGGGCTTTCGTGGTGCGTGCGGGCTGGATGATGGGCGGGGGCCGGCTTGACCACAAGTTCGTCGGCGCCGTCCTGGGACAGCTGCGCGACGGCGCCGACACCGTCTACGCCGTCGGCGACCGGTTCGGCTCGCCCACGTACGCGGCGGATTTCGCGCGTTGCCTGCTGCGGCTGGTGGACACCGACCGGTACGGGCGGTACCACATGGTCGGTGGCGGCGGGCCGAGCCGAGCTGACGTCGCGGCGCACATCCTGCACGAAGTCGGTCTGAGCGACCGGGTGCGGCTGGTGCCGGTCGACTCTGATTACTTCGCCGATCGGTACCCGGTGACCAGGCCGCGTTCGGAGGTACTGCGCAACGCCGCCCTGGAGGAACTGGGGCTCAACGACATGCGCCCGTGGCAGGACGCGCTCAGCCACTACCTGCGGACCGAGTTCACCCCACTCGACCAAACCCCACCCGAAATGGTTCTGCGATGAGCGGCGGCAGGTGGTCTGGGCGGCGGCATCGGGCGCTGCGGCGGGTGTGGTTCTTCCAGCCGCGCACCCAGGCGCAGGCGCACTACAGCAACGCAGCGGGCCGGGAGCAGACCTGGACGCCGTGGTTCGCGTGCTTCCTCGCCCCCGCAGTGCGCGCCGTCGGGCTGGAGCCCCGTCTCATCGACGCCCGCGTCGACGAGCAGTGGCGGATGTCGGTGGCCGCGCTGGGTGAGGGTGACGTGCTGGCGGCGAGCGTGATGACCGGGGCGGCGATCACCGATGCGCTGGAGGCGTCTGAGATGGCGCGCGCTCGTGGCGCCCACGTGGTGTGGGGTGGTCCGCACGTCACACTGTTCCCGGCCGAGACGCTCGCCCAGTCTCCCGCTCACGCGGTCATTCCCGGGTTCGGGTACGCCGGCTTGCTGCTGTACCTGGGCCGTATGACCGGCACGGCACCGCCCTCGGCCGGGTCCGATCCGATCATTCTGACCGAAGCTGACGCACCTGTCCTTGCCGGTCCTGACGTGCTGCGGCGCGCTCATCCGGGCCGTACCCGAGCGGGCTTGATCGTCGCCCCCGACACGACGCCGGACCTGGACGTGGTCACCGACTGGACCCGGTATGTGAACCCGGACGTGGCGATCGCCGGCCGGACGGTCAACTACGTGACCTCGGAGGGCTGCCTGCGGCGGTGCACCTTCTGCAGCGAGCCGCAGACCTCCGGCCACTCCTGGTACCAGCGGGAGATAGACCGGTCGGTGGCCACGATCGGCGACATGCTCGGCCGGGCCGACGCCACCGGGCTGAAGCTGCACGACCCGAACTTCTTCCACGACCAGACACGCTCCGACGCCTTCGCCGACCGCTTCGCCGACCTGGTCGGGTTGCCGTGGGCGGCAAGCCTGCACCCGGCGGACCTACAGGCTATGCCTGACGACCGGCTGCGCCGGCTGGCCGACGCCGGTCTCTGCCGGGTCCTGATCGGTCTGGAGACTCCCGTTCCGGACCTCGTCAGGCTGGCCGGCAAGCGGTACGACCCGGCCGGCATCCCGCTGATGGCACGGCGACTCGCCGGCGCCGAGGTGCGGGGGATGTTCACGTTCATCGTCGGCTGGCCCGGCGCGGACCCGTCGCACTACCGGCAGACGATCGACGCCGCCTTCGCCATCCGTGAGGTGTGGCCCGAGCACCAGTGCAAGATCCATTTTTTGGAGCCGTGGCCCGGGACACCGATCTTCACCCTCCTACGACGTCAGGGTGGCATCACCTATCCGCAGACGCTGCGGGAGTGGGCGCGGATCGACTACTACCAGGCGCAGTACGCCGAGCTGCACGACGCCGCGTACACCGATGTGATCCGACAGGCCAACGCCGAACTCTCTCCCTACGTGGACGCGTGATGACGCCTTCGACTGATCCGAGACCGGCCGAGGAGATCCGCTTCCTGCGCGCCTCGGTCGCCCACCAGTGCAACCTGAGTTGCGTCTACTGCCCGAAAAGCAGCGGGATGGAGAACCACACGCCGGCCCGGTTGCGGGGACCCGGGCACCGCCTCACGACCGCGCAGTACTGCCGCAACCTCGACCACATTGCCGATCCTGGGGTCCTCCGGGGGATCTCGTTCACCGGCGGCGAGCCCACCCTGAACCCGGATCTGCCCGTTCTGGTCGCCCATGCTCGATCGCGATTCGATCGGGTCGAGTTGACCACCAACGGCAGGCATCTCGCCGGGCAGATCGACCGGCTCGCCCCGCACCTGGACGTGATCAAGGTGTCGCTGGACGCTGTCGACTCGGCACTGTCGCACCAGATCATGGGCGGCCGACCCGCGGATCACGAGGTCGCCGTCGCCGCGGTCCGCATGTCGTTGGCGGCCGGCCTCGCCGTCGGGATCAACGTCGTCGCGATGCGCCGCAACCTGGACCAGATCCCGCGGATCGTGCGGCTCGCCCGGACACTGCGCCGCCAGGCCGGCGCGGGAACGTTATACGTCAGTGTTCTTGACCTGTACTACACCGACGAGACCCGCGCCCTGTGGCTCGACGAGTTCGTGCCGATCGACCGCATCGCCGGCCAGTTGCAGGAACGGTTGGGCGGCGGCGAGAGCCAGGACCGTGGCGGTTGCGAGATCAACTGGTGGCAGGACGACGGCGTCCAGATTCGGCTCAAGAGCAGCTACGAGAGCACCTACCGTGCCCAGCGGTGCGACCGCTGCCCGGTGTACTGCCAGGAAGGCTTCTACGGGCTGAAGCACTCCGTCGAGGGATGGGTCACCCCGTGCCCGAGCAGTGCCGAGGCCCTCGGTGTGCATCTTCCGGCCGGGCTCGCGGAGCACGATGCCCAGGCTCGGCTGCGGCCGTTGCTACAGGAGTTGACCTCCACCCGGCGGGTCGAGAACTCGTTCAGCGAATTCCTGCGCCGCCGTGGCCTGGCCGACGCGCACCACCGGGCGACCATCCCGTTGACGCCGGTAACGGCCTCGGAGCGCGACCATGGCTGAACCCCGGACTGGGTCCTTCGGTCCGTCGCCCGCCGCGCTCGCGGCCATCACCCGGGTGCCTGACCTCAGCGCCGCGCCGGATCCGCACTCCGCGAGGCTGTGCGAGGCCCTCGCGCGGCGGTACGCGCTACCGCCCGAGGCGTTCGTCGTCGGCCCGGGCACCGCGAGCCTGCTGCACCACCTGGTCGCCCGGACCGCCGCCTCCGGCGGCGGTGAGACCGTGTATTCCGATCCGTCGTTTCACCTGTACGCCAGTCTCACCCGCGACTACGGGCTGACGGGCCGGGCGGTGCCGCTGCGCGCCTACCGCCATGACCTTGCGGCGCTGACCGGCGCGGTCTGCGACCGGACCCGGATCGTGCTGCTGGACAGCCCGCACAACATCACCGGCACCACCACGTCGTTGCCCGAGGTGATCGCCCTCGCGGAGACGGTGCCCGACGGTGCCGTCGTCGTGCTCGACAACGTCTACGGCGAGTTCCAGAACGACGTAATCGACCGGTGGTTCGGCGAGCTCATCGAGTGTGGAGCTCCGATCGTGGTCTGCCGCAGTTTCTCCAAGGCCCACCGGCTGTTCGGGCTGCGGGTCGGCTACATGATCGGCGCCCCGGCACTGCTGGAGACGCTCGGGCCGATCGTGCTGCGCTACGACGTCGGCACACTCACCCAGGCCGCCGCCGCGGCCAGCCTCGCCGACCACGCCACCGTCGAGGCGAACCGACGCCTCGTCGCTGACGCCCGCCGCCGGCTCGCCGCCGTTCTCACCAACGCCGGAATCGCGTTCGTGCCCAGCGAGTCCGCCTCGATCCTGATCAACGTTGGCCCGGTCGCCAACCAGCTCGCGTACTGGCTGACCGGCGTGGGCTGCAGCCTGCGCAGCCCGTCCACGAGCGGAGTACCGGCGGGCCATATCCAGCTGTTCATCGACAACGCCGACACCCCCGCCCGCGTCGCGCGGGCGCTGTCCGACGTGAGGGAGCCCCACCAGTCATGATCACCGTCAACGTCATCTACACACCCGGCACGGTGCATGCCCTGTCGCGGTTCATTCCGCTGCTGGTCGGCCATACCCCGTGGCGGTATCGGCTGATCGCCAACCACTGCGGCCCCGCGGAGCGACGGCTGCTGCGCTGGCACGCGAAGGGCAGCAGCAGGCTGACCGTGCACCAGCTCCCCACCACCAACGAGGTGATGCCGCTGGGCAAGGCCCTGTGCACCCTGGCCGCCACCTACACCTCCGACGAGGTGTTCGCCTTCGCCGACTCCGACATCGTCGTCACCGGCGACATCGCCCGCGAGTTCGAGCCCCTCCTGAACCGACACGAAGCCGTCTTCTCCGGCGCACCGATCTGGGCCACCGACAGCGACCAGATCCTCACTGACGACCAGACCGAGGTCGCGGGACCCCACCACCGCACCGCCGCCGGCATCGCCCTGGGCAGCTCGTACTTCGGCCTGTACCACCGCACCGCCCTCGACCGGGTCATGCGGGAATGCCGGGTGACCCTCGACAAGTACACCGACCTGACCAGCTGCGACCCGCGGTTCCAGGCGTTCCTGGACAACCTCGGCCTCGCCCGCGCCAGCTACGTGCCGCCGAAGGTGTTGAACCTCGGCTACACCTACCTGGGTCTGCCGATCGTCTACCACGAGTCGCCGCACCTGCATCACATCGGTGGGTACTCCATGGCCACCTACGCCCGCTCGGTGACAGCGACCTCCGCAGGGGACACCCCGACCAGCGCCGCGGAGATCCTCGACTACCGCGAGGAACGACCGCACATGCGCCGCAAAACCGCCGTCTGCGACCGGCTCATCCGCTCGTTCGCCACGATCGACCGCATCGGCCGCACACCCACCGACAGCACCCCGCTGCCCGAGCCGCTGGAGGCACGGGTGCAGTTGATCGAGCGGATCTACGCCAGCCAGCTCGTTGCCCAACCCCGACCGACCTTCGCGGAGACAACCGATCCGGCGACGGCAAGCAGGCGCTGATGAGCATCTCCCGGGCAGACCGGCTCGCCCACCTCTGGGAGGTCAGCGCGCAGCCCTACCACCGTCACACCCGCGAGCACCCCAGCCACCGGCAGATCACCACACTGCTGATCTCCACCCTCACGACGGAGCCGACACGTGTCCTCGACTTCGGCTGCGGACCGGGCAATTCCACCCGAGTACTGCGTCGCCAGTTACCTGACGCGCACCTCGTGGGCCTCGACACCGCCCAGGCAATGATCGATATCGCCGAGCAAGCGACGCCCGCCGAGGCGAAGATCGAATACCGGTGCCAGGACATCACGACCGGCCGCACCGATGAGCCACGTGACCTGATCGTGTGCAGCAACTCCTTCTTCCACATCGATGACAAACAGACCCTGCTCGCCGAACTCGACCGTCTCCTGACAGCCGACGGCACCATCGTCTTCAGCCTCTACGACACCGTGTTCCGGCCCGACACCACGCCGCGATGGCCACTGGAACAGCCCAGTCCCGGCCCGCGTCCCGACCCGCTCATGGATCTCCTCGTCGCCGAGCTACGCCGCCGAGGCCACGACATCACAACCCGGTCCGAAGATCGGCAGATCCTCACCGACGACAGCCTCTCCGCCCTGTTCACCGGTTGCGGGATGGCTGTCCGCTGCGCCGGCACGCTACGGCTCGTCCGCGACACCACCGAACGTGTCTCGTTCCTCCGGATACCCGCCGTCGCGGCCGAGGTCTTCCCCAACATCCCCCACGAGACGGTCGGAGACGCACTCGACGCACTCGACCTGACCTCACCACTGCCACCACGAACCCGCACCGTCTACGCCTTCGCCGCCACTAGGGAACAGCCATGAGCAGCGAAAACGCCATCCGCCACCATGCACGTGGGCGACGTCGTCCCGTTCGCCAGACCCGTATAGTCGGCCCAGTGGCACCCGACACCACCGATGTGATCAAGGAAGCCTGCGGCGTCTTCGGCGTCCACGCCCCAGGCCAGCCCGTCTCCCACCTCACCTACCTCGGCATGTTCGCCCTGCAACACCGAGGCCAGGAATCCGCCGGCATGGCCGTCTCCGACGGCACGAAGATCCTCGTACACAAAGAGATGGGTCTGGTCTCCTCGGTCTTCGACCCCCACCGTCTCCATGCACTGCCGGGACACCTCGCGATCGGGCACACCCGCTACTCCACCACTGGTGCCAGCGAATGGCACAACGCCCAACCCGTCTACCGATCCGCCGGCGACCTCCACTTCGCGCTAGCCCACAACGGCAACCTCGTCAACACCGCCCAACTCGCCCAGGACCACGGCCTCCCCCCAGGTCAGGCCACCAGCGACAGCGACCTCGTCGCCGAACTCCTCGCCGCCGAACTGAACAACGGAACCCCGGCCGGCGTCGACCCGCTCGAACACGCGCTCACCCAGGTACTGCCCCACCTCCGCGGCGCATTCTCGTTCGTGATCATGGACGAAAACCGGCTCATCGGCGTCCGCGACCCCCACGGCTTCCGGCCGCTGATCCTCGGCCGACACCCGCACGGTTGGATCCTCGCCTCAGAGACGCCCGCGCTCGACACCGTCGGCGCGGACACCGTCCGCGAGATCAGCCCCGGCGAAATGGTCATCATCGACAAAGCTGGAGTCCGAAGCACCCAACCTTTCTCTGGCAACGTCAAACCCAGCTTCTGCTCCTTCGAGTTCGTCTACTTCGCCCGGCCCGATGGACGGCTCGGCGGGCAGGGCGTCCACGGCGCCCGGCGGCGGATGGGCATGCACCTGGCCACCCAGGCGCCCGTCGACGCCGACCTCGTCGTTCCCGTACCCGAGTCCGGTATCCCCGGCGCCCAGGGCTACGCGCAGCAATCCGGCATCCCCTACGGCGACGCGTTCGTCAAGAACCGGTACATCGGACGAACCTTCATGGCCCCGACCCAGGAACTACGCGAAAACGCCGTCCGCATGAAACTCAACCCGGTCGCAGAGAACGTCGCCGGCCAACGACTCGTCGTCGTCGAGGACTCCATCGTCCGAGCCACCACCCTGCGCGAGACGCTGAGAATGCTCCGCCGGGCCGACGCCGCCGAGCTGCACCTACGAATCCTGTCCCCGCCCTACCGCTGGCCCTGCTTCTTCGGCATGGACACCAGCGACCGCAGCAAGCTGATCGCCGCCAACCGCACCGTCGAAGAGATCCGCCAATACCTCGACGTCGACTCCCTGGCCTACCTCGAACTAGACCGCATGCTCACCGCCATCGGCAACGACCCCCGTACCTTCTGCACCGCATGCCTGACCGGCGACTACCCCATACCGGTAGATATCAACAACGGCAAGCACGTCCTGGAAGACAGGTGATGGGCACCGAGTTCCTGTCATCCGGCCCTCAGAAGGTCGCCAACCAACTCATGGACGGCTGCGTACGTGTCTGGCGACAGGTCTTCCGGAACCTCTGCCTCCCGGGTGCGTACGAGGTCGTCGAGGAGCGCGCGAAGTTCGGCTGAACGGCCGTCGGCGCGTGCTACTCGCATGGCGTCGATCCAGGGATGGTCATCGAGGCGGGCAGGATCTGCGAGCCAGGCTCGTTCTACGGCCCATCTGGCGCCGGTGGTGTCTCCCACAGCGAGATACAGATCCACGAGTTGGTGGGCGGTATCTACCACAGCGGAGGCGAGGTTGTGCGGTTGGACGTCGCTGCCCGGTAGCCAGGTGTAGGGGTTGCGGTAGCCGGACGAGTAGGGCAGTTCCGCACCGGCGAGCGGTTCGCCTCGGACGAGTTCGAGTGCCTGGCGCAGGTCTGCGATGCCCGCTACTCCCCTGGCTTCGCCGCGGGCGCGGAGGCGACGGAACAGTTGCCAGTCGAGGAGGACGCCTGGAGTGAGGCGGTAGAGCCGGTCCGCCCCGGCGTTAGGGGGCAGCCAGTGGGTGCCCTCAGCGGTCTCCCCGAGCCAGCGGCGTACCTTGCTGACGGCGACGCGGCGGCTTCGCGCGTTGACGCCACGCTCCGGCCAGAGGGCGTCGTCGATTTGTTCGCCGGTTGCTCCTGCTCTGCCGCGTTGCGCTAGGTAGACGACCAGCTCGGAGTAGAAGCGGATTCGCTCGTCAGGCATCTCGCCGGGCGCTTGGACATCGACGGGGCCGAGGATGGCGATGCGCGGGCGGTGCGGGTCCGGTCGATACCAGGCGTCGAGGTCCTCATCGAGGGTTGGATCGTGGGGTTCGCGGGACCGGTTCGAGGCTGCGGGTGCGGTTCGGGAGGTTGCTCCGTTGGTGATCGGTGTGAGAGCTGCGATGTCGACTGGTTGCGTCGCGGTGGTGCCGGCTTGGGTGGGCGCCGGGGTGCTGCGGTCGGGTTCGGGCACGGCCGGTCGCCTTTCTTGTGCGTGTTGGTCTGCTGTTGAGTCCGCGCTGGTCGGGTTCTCGTGTACCGCCCGGTGGTCGGGGTCAGCCGGTTCGTTGTCCTCGACGTCATCCGGTGCGCTGTCGGCGTCGAGGAGGTGCCCGTGTGCGTCGGTGCCCTCGGCCCATGGATCCGGATCGGTCGCGGCTGGAACGGGTTCGTCACCTGGCTGGTCGTCGGTGGGTGCGGCAGCGCGGGCGGCGCGCATGACGGGTGCGAGGCGTGCGAGTTGATCGCGGGGCAGTCGGGTGGCGGCGGTGTTGGTGATGCTGAGCCAGTCGATGGCCAGGCTGCCGTCTGCGCTGACATCGACGTGCCAGGTGGTCGGGGTTTCTGTGACGGCGGCGACCGCGACGGCGCATCTACCGGCCAGGCGGAGTTCGTCCGCGAGGGCGGTGAGTTGTTCTTTGACGTTCGTGGTGTCAGCGATGAGGAGGACGTGCGGCATCCAGGCGTCGGCGACGATGTCGGCGACCCGTCCGGCGAAGGTGGTGGTGATGCCGGTGTCGGTCATTGCCTTGGCGTTGGCTGCGGCGCGGCGTCGGGCGCGCTCGATGGCATTGGCGGTGGAGGTGGCTGCGGTGATCCGGTTGCCGCCGATGGCAAGGAGGTGGTCGACGTCAACGGGGTCGAAGCCCGCGAGTACCACTTCGGCGTCGTCGCTCCACTGGTTGGTGGCCAGTTCGGCTGCAAAGTATCGGATCAAGTCCCTGCTGCGTTCGGGCTCGCCGCTGATTGTGAGTAGGCCGGTGCGTTCGAGGTCGATGAGGAGGTGGTCGCCCACGGGTCGAGATGCCACGGTGACGAGGACCGGCAGGGGCGCCAGGGTGTCGTCCACGTCGGGGAGGGCCGCTGTGGCGGGCAGCATCCAGCTCATCGCGGTGCTGTCGGCCTGGAAGGGTGGGGGTGCTGAGGGGTTGGCTTGGGCCAGCATGAGATGGACGTCGCCGCCGGACAGCCAGGCGGCGGCAAGGTCGGGCAGGTCGACCGGGTCGTAGTCGCGGAGGCCGATAGCCAGGGCGCGAAGCGCGTGGTCGAGCCGGTTGACGTCGACGGGTTGGGCTGCGGCGCGGACTTGTCGTTCGGTGACGGGGTGGGCTGCGGGAATGCGACGCCCGGGGCGCCGGTGCTGACGCTGCCGGCGTCGGCGTTGGGTGAGGCGGATCAGCAGGAGTGCGGCGAGCAGTCCGGCGGTGGCGAGGGCTGCGCTGATGGGTAGTGCGGCATCGAAGTCGCTGTCGTCGTCTGCTGGCTCTTCCTCGGCGGATGCGGTGGGTGTGGTCGACGTCGAATCAGGGGTCACCGTCGGCGCGATGGACGCCTCAGGGGTTGGAACAGAGGTCGGTGGTGGCGGTGTGGCCGGATCGGGTGTGCTCTCCCGACGGGGTATCTCTTCGGCCGTCGGTGGTTTCGGGGGTGTCCGGATTGTGCCGGTGGCGTGGCGGCGGGAGCCTCGGTCGTCGGCATCGGCCGGGAGCCGGAGTCGTTGCCCGGGAACGATGTGGTCCGGGAAGCGAGGGTCGGCCTTCTTCATCTCCGGGTTGAGTTCGGCGATGTCGACGTAGCGGTCGCCGTCGCCGAGGGTTCGTTCGGCGATGTAGTAGAGCCAGTCGCCGCGGGCCACCACGTAGGTTGCTCTGCTGTCGGTCGCGGGCCGGTGGTTGACGGCAGTCTCCGATGTCACGGTCTGCGCGGAGGTGAGCGTGATGCTGTTCTGTCCGTACGCCGTAGCGGCGGGTGGTGCTGCCGGCATCGTGATCGCGTTGGCGCTGGCGACGGTTGGTGCCGCGCCGATGGACAGGGCAGCGGCGACGAGCGCGGCGGCGCGGCGTTGTTGCCAGGCGAGGCCGAGGAGTCTGGGTGGTCGCCAGCGGAAGACGTGGCAGACGATTTCCACGAGCAGCGGTAGGGCGAAGGATGTCCAGCCGATCCAGCCGGCCCAGGCGATCGCGGTCAGGAACAGCCCGCCGTCGTCGCGGGTGGTGAGCAGCTCCCCCAGTTGCGACCAGTTGGGGATGTGGTCGGGCAGGGGGTTGCCGGCCAGGGCGTACAGCGCGTACGGGATGCCGCCGAGCGTGGCCAGGATGCCCAGCTGAGCGCCGAGCCGGTGGAGGATCCCGGCACCGGTACGCCGGGCGGAGGGACTATGTCTGTTCATCGGTCATCCCACCAGCAGTGTTGCGGTGACGGTGGCGTGTGCGGGGATCGTCGTGACGCCCGGCAGGATGTCGACCAGGAGCGGGTCGTACTGCACGGTGACCGTGACGGTGAGCTGCTGACCGTCGTCATCGACGGTCGCCTGCCAGTCGGTGATGCCTGCGGTGGTGAGATAGTCGGACACAGCGTCGATCGCTCTGGTCGTGTCGACCGTCTTCGTTTCGCCGTTGATGGCCTCGGGAAGCCGGATGGCCTGACCGCCTGCCCTCGCCGCTTCGGCGGCGATGTTGTTCGCGCGTTGGGTGATGCGGACGTAGCCGGCACCGTCTCCGGCGAGTCCGATCATGGCGATCAGGCCGGGCATCATGATGGCGTAGAACAGCCCGATGCGGCCGGCGTCACGGTCGGCGGGGCCTGCGAGAAGGCGATGTGTCATCCGGCTCTGCTCCGGAACAGGTCGAGTGGAGAGCTGTAGGTGGCGGTGATCCATCGGGACGTGGGCATGCCGGGCATGGCGCCGGCGGAGAGGTCGACGCGGCATTCGACGGTCACGGTGACGCTTGCTGGTTCGCCGACGTCACGGGTGAACTGTGTGGTGTCCACGTTGACGAGCAGGTTGAGGCAATGGATGTCCTGCGCATCGAGGGTGTCGCGGATGGAGGACTCGGCCCGGCCCTGGGCAGTGCCCGCGTCCCGGGCCAGTGATGCGGCCCGAGCTCCGGAGTAGGTCGCGGCGTCGAGTGCGGCGTTTGCCAGGGCGAGCCGGCCGACGAGCATGGCGAAGCTTGCAACCAACAGCAGGCTGGGGGCGAGGATGGCCAGCTCGATGGTGACCGAGCCGCGGTCTCGGGCCCGCGTCACGAGTCGTTCTCCGTAGTGAAGCGTTGCACGGGGCTGTAGGCGGTTTGGCTGACCTCGAACTGCATGCCCAGCCAGCCGAGAGCCCTGCCCGTGACGGTAACCCGCACCCCGGTCGACTCTGGGGCACCCTGGGCAACCGGGGTGACCGTCACTTCCCAGTCGGTGAGTACGTCGCCCATGCGGGTGAGGTACGCGCTGGCCTGGGTTTGGCCTGCTCCGTCCGGTGCGCCGTAGGCCGCCTCGGCGGCGGCCCCCTGCTGCGCGGCGGCCAGGGCGACCGTGCGGCCGTAGAAGACCAGTGCGATCTGGACGCCGAGGAGGAGCATCACCACGAAGATCGGGAAGAGGATCGCCATCTCGATGTTGGTCGAGCCTCGGTCCGCCACCGGTCCGCTGAATCTTCGGCCCAGGAGCCCTGTCCGAGGTTTCGTCATGGCGTGGCCGGGGCTGCGGCGTCCGGCCAGAGTCCGATCCATCCGAACACGTAGTCGGACGCGGCGGTCAGCAGAGCGACCGCGACGACTGCGGCGATGGCGTAGATGATCGCGGTCGGTACGACCTCGCCTCGGTCGTCGCGGCGCAGCGTGGTGAGCATCCGCAGCACGTGCCCGACCCAAACGGCTTGCCTTGGCGCGTTCATGGCGACCTCCTGGTCTGTTGGTTAGTCGACGGTGGGTGCGTCGAGCAGTCGTGCCGCGAAGGGGTAGAGGGCCAGCAGCATGAGCACAACAAGGAGCAGCGCACCGGGGATCTCCAGTTGGGAGGTGCGAAGCTCGGCCCGGGCCAGCTCGTCGGTGCGGATCTGGGCGCGAAGGGAGGTCGCTCGGGCACGCAGTGTCCGGTAGACCTGGGCACCGGTGACGCCGGCAGCTTGCATGATGTCGCCGAGGTCCCCGAGTTCCGGCACGCCGAGGTCGTTTCCGAGCCGCTTCAACCCGTCCCACGGGGCGGAGACCGAAAGCTCGGCGTGCAGGAGGGTCTGCCGGATGCGCGCGAACACCCAGCCGCTGCCCTTGCTTGCCGCTCGGGTGAGCGACTCCTCGGTGCCTCGCCCGGCGGCCCGCTGCAACGCGACCAGGTCGAGGTATGTGCACACGGCGCGGCGGCATTCGCGCCGGGCGATGACAGCTTTCTGACCGACGTCGCGGTAGACGATGACTATGAGCAGGACGGCAAAGCCGATCACCGCGAATACCGGCAGCCCGGTGCCGAAGGTCCGCCCGATCAGGGCCAGCAGGCCGAGCATGAGCGACGGCACGGCGAGCCCGAGGAGTCCTGCGACGATCAGGCTGGTGACGAACTCCTCCGGTGAACGGCCGAGCAGCCGCAGATCGGTTGCGGGGATGATGTGGTGCAGGCGCGCGGCGAGGCGGCTGATGCTGCTGGGTCTTCCGGTCGGGGTCGCGGAATCGCCGGTTGGTGGTTGGAGCCGGGCGAGGGCCGGGCCGAGTGCCGGACTGGCTGGACGAAACTCGTGGAAGGCCAGGAAGACGGCCAGGCCGAATCCTGCGCCGAGCAGGGCGGTGACGCCGATCCAGGTGGTTGTCATGGCGCGCTCCGGGCGCTGGTGTCTGCCGCGATGAAGCGTTCCTCTGCGGGCGGCAGGCTCAGTGTCCGTGCCCACCAGAGGCAGCCGACGAAGGCGCATGCCAGGACTGCGAGTACGACCTGGCCTCGGGGTTCGGTGTACGGGGCGGTGTACTGGCCACTGGCCAGCCCGTACGCAACCAGCAGGACCGACCCGATGGTCAGGAACCGGATCTGGAACCGTGCTCGGGCCCGCTTGGATGAGATTTCTCGACGCATCGCGACTTCGTCGTTCGCTGCCTCCGCGATGCCGGTCAGCACGTCGGTCAGTCGGGCGCCCCGGTCGCTGAGGTGCAGCGCGAGCGCCACGACGACCTGGTCGCTGACGGGATCGCGGAGGGCATCGGCGAACTCGTAGAGCGCCGCCTCGGTATCCCATCCGGCCTGGATTCGCGCGGCGAGTAGTTGCACCTCGGTGGCGATCGCGGTCGGCGCGGTTTGGGCGGTGTCGACGATGGCTTCCTGGAGCCCGACGCCGGAGTCTTCCACGTCGCGCAGCCGGCGGGTCCAGGCTTCTACCGCCTCGACGCGAGTGATGGCGCGTTGTTCTTCCTGGCCTGCAGACATCAGCCAGGGCACGCCGGGGACGGCGAGGGCGACCAGTGGGGCTGCCACGGGTAGCCCGCTGACGATCCACGCGAGGATCCCCGCGCCGAGCGCGCCGAAGACCCAGGCTTGGTGGCGGCGTTGGGCTTGTCGGGTGGTGCCGGATCCGTACCAGAGCCAGCGTGCCCGCCCTGCCAGACGGGAGGGTGGGCGGTCCGGCTCGGAGCTGCCGGTGAGTGCCGTAATGCCCAGCACCAGGCTGGCGACGAGACCGGCGCCAAGCAGGCCCGCGACAAGGAGGGGATTCATGGTCATACAGCCAGACGTGGTAGCGGCCGGGGCCAGGCGCCCCGGCCGCGGTACGTGGTCAGGACGGTCGGGTCGTAGCCAGCGAGGAGGAGTTGCTGCTTGAGCCGGTCCGGCTGGTGCATCGGTACGGCGCGGCCGTCGGGACCGGGTCCGAAAAGTTGGGTGGTACGTGGTCGGCCGTCCTCCACCAGGCCGCCGACCTCGATCACATGGGACACGAAGCGGTGCTTGCGCCCGCCGATCGCGCTCTCGTCTATCAAGGAGACGTAGACGACCAGGTCGAGCGCGTTGGCGACCTGCAGATAGGCCCGCCGGTCTGATCGCTCGTCGCGGTGGCTGAGGGCAAGCTCCACCACACGATCGAAGACCAGGCCTGGCTCGCGGGCGTGAATTGTGCACAGAGATCCGTTGGTGGTGCCCATCGCCTGGAGCATGGCGACGATCTCTCGGGACCGGACCTCACCGACGATGATGCGGCGGGCGTTGAGCTGCAACCCGATCGGGATCAGATCGTGGAGAGTGATCTCCCCAGCCGGCCGGCCGTCGGGGCCGCGCTCACCGTGGCCCTCGCGCGTCTCCATGGAGACCGCCCAGGGGTGCCGTCCGGTCTTGTGCAGGCCAAGCTCGCGCGCCTCCTCCATGGTGATCATCCACTCGTCGGCCGGGATCTCACTGGCCAGCGCCCGCAGGAGTGAGGTCTTCCCGCTGCCGGGCACCCCCGCAACCATGATGTTGAGGCCCGCCCGCATCGCGGCGCGAAAGAAGTCACGCAGCAGTGGGTCGATCATGGCGCTCTTGTTCGGGTCGGCCTGGTCGAGCGTGACGAGTTCTTCAAGGGTGACCTTGAGAATCTGGTGGCTGCGGATGACCGCGACAGGCCGCTGCGTCACCAGGTACGTCGCGGCGAGGCGCTGGCCGCCGGGTAGCTCCATGCTCAGGGTGGGTTTGTCTTTGGTCAGCGCCCGTTCCGTACCGCCGGCCCGACGGGCCAGAGCTTGCAGCAGCAGGACAAGTTCCTCATCGCTGTCTGCAATTGGCGCGGCGAGGTCGATGCGTCCGTTCGGGCGCTCGACCCGGACGCCGTCGCAGCCGAGGATCGTGATGGTGTCGAAGGGTTCGCGCAGCAGCCGGTCGAGTCGGCCGAGGCCCAGCAGCGCGGCGAGTACGCCGTCGAGCAGCCGCTGTTCGTAGTGTCGGCTCAACGGGGTGCCGTTGACCCGCTGCTGATCGACGTACTCGCTGACCCGTCGCGATGCGACCCGCCGCCCTTCGGCTTCCCGGTCGGCCGGGCTGACGGACTCGCGTCCCGCCAGCAGCCGCGACAGCTCTTCGCTGACCGCGTTCTGCAGTGACCGGACGACGGAGTAGTCGGGCTCGTGTGCCGTGGGCGCGGGGCCCGGTGAGACCGGTACGGCGAGCGCGGCACTACTGCCATTGGTGTGACTGTTGTGCGGCGTCGGCCTGGGGACGCGCCGCGTCGAGGGTGGTCCGTCGGCGGGTACGCGCCACCTTGGCTGCTCAAACGTCGACATGTTCCGCCCCCTGGCTGCCGGGATGGCGGACCTGGCCCCGTCGGCGGGCGATGGCTCCCATAAGGTGCTGCTCGGCCGTGGCAGCCGCGCGGAGCAACGGCCACCTGGTCCGGACAGTGCCGCCGCGCGCAAGCACCTGGGCGGAACGGGCCTCGTCGGGTAGATGGGCGATCACCGGCACCCCGAGGTGCCGCGCCACGACGTGGTCGTCGTAATCCCCGTCGCCGACGACCAGCAGCCCAATCCGACCGTCGCTCGCCGGGCCGGCGCCCGCGAGCAGGTTCTGCACCGCTGCTTGGGCCGGGCGGAGCGATGTCAGCGTCGGCCTGACCACCAGTAGCGCCAGGTCGGCGCGGCTCAGCAGCGGCCACGGGGCGTGCGGGGCGACAAGCCGTCCGCAGTCGGCGATGACGTCGAAGCCCACGCCACGTTCGAGCGAAGCGAAGAAGCCGGCGAGCCCGTGCCAGTTGGGGGCAAGACTGGCCGCCTGCGCGGGCGTCGCGATGCCGGGAAGCAGCAGTCGCCGCGCCATGGGCGGGTCGAGGTCGACCAGTTGCGACCAGAACTGTTCGCCTGCCTGGCCGCGCAACTCGGCCACCACGAGCTGCATAAGACCGTGTCCACCGTCCAGGTCCAGGTGTCGCAGGTAGCCGGATGCAATGTCGCCACCAGCCGGATCGCACTCGGCCAGCACTACGGGACGCGACCAGGTCAGGGCGAAAGCAAGAGCAGCAGTCGTTACCCCCGGCGATCCCTTCGCGCTGGCAAGGGAGATCAGCGCCATGGCTACTCCCCTGCGGTGAGGGTCAGGACCAGCCGTCCCTGCGCGGCGAGCCGGGCGGCAACGGGTCCGTCGTTCTGCCCCACGGCGACCGACACCGTGGCCGCGCCGTCCCGCGTACCCGCGATGACGTGCACCACCATCGCCCGGATCGTAGGAGCCGCAGCAGCCGGCTCGCCCTGGGCCGCTTCCTCGGTGGATACGAGCAGAACGGTCGCGCCCGGTCGCAGGGGCGTCGACGGCATCTGCCCCGCCTTGAGTGACAGCCCGACCACCTGCTCGCCGGGCGCAGGGAACGGCTTGTCGACCAGGGCACCCGGGTGGAGCAGAGTGCCGGACAGCAATGCCACCGCGGTGTACTTGCCGATCATGTCCTGCGCCTGGTCCTGAGGCACACCGGCGATCCCCGGGCTCGGATTGAGATGCACGGTGACCAGGTCAGCGGCGGTGAGCTGGGCACCAACCGGCACGTCCCGAGCAAGCGCCAGGTAAGGCTGAGTACGGCTCACGTACCCGAACAGCGCCACCGCGCCGAGGGCACACACGGCCATCAGGGCCACCGCCACCCCGAGACGACCCCGGCGTACGCTGCGTTCGCGGACCACCCGTCGCTGCGGGATCGCTGCCGTGGGACGACCCGACACGTCACCAGTCGCTGTGGAGGTCACCCGGTCACCACCTGAAGCTCGTCGATGCGGATGGATGTCGTCGCCTCACGGGTCACCGTCTCGCTCCCGGTCACACCGCCACCGGCGACCCACCAGTCGATCTCCCATGTCGTCGTGGCGGTGATCGTGTACCGGCCGCCAGGCTGGGTCCGGCTGGGCAACGCATACCCGTCGAAGCCGCACGTCGTTGATGCCGATGCGCCGTTCTTGGCCTTGCTGTACGGGGTGCCCGGGTTGTCGCAGACGACGGACTGCCCGTTCCCCATGTCCCACCTGATCCGGGTGGCCTGGCCTCTGGCGGTGACGGACATCCCGGGAACTGAGGCGGTCGCCGTGACGGGCCCCCAGGTCTGCGGTGTCACGGCAGTCCAAAGCCAGACCGGCAGGCCCACCAGCCCGGCGCCGTCCGGGTTCGGGCTGATGCCGATCTGGGCACCACGCATTGGCAGCTCGCTGATGGCCCGGGCCGCGAGCTGCGCCGGGCTCAAGCTGCCCGGCGTTCCCGGCGGCGGGTCCTCACGCCACACCAGATCACCGATGGGATCTCCGTAGCACCGCTGCCGATAGACCGATCCGTCACCGGGCTCGCGGCCCTCCCAGGCCGGGTCACCGGCAGGTGGCTGCGGTGATTCGACGATGTAGTAGCAACCGTCGGCCGGATTGAGGTGCCCCCACCCCGCTTGCCAGCACGGGACCGCCTCTCCCTTTGAGGTGCACTCCTGACTTCCACCGCCTTCACCTGCACCGGGTGGGCTGTCGGCACCGCCACCACCAGGGTCTTCGACCTCGACGTAGCAGTCCCCGATCGGCGGGCAGACCCAGTAGTCGGCGCGGGCCGGTGCACCGGCCAAGCCGACAACCAGGAGGAGAGCCGCTCCGGACGCAGCGGCGGCCCGCAGAATTGGCGTCAACATGTAGAACTTCGTTGGGCTGTCGACTCGTACACGTACCACTTCTCGCTGACCCGCTTGACCTTCACCACCACCGGATACCGCTTCGCCTGGGTGGTGGGCGGGGCCTGTCCGCCAACGGCGTTCCAATTCGTCGAGTCGAAGCAGTCCCGGATCACCGCCTCACCTGCATCGAGCTGAAGCTCCGTGACCGTCGGGCGCCAGGTCGGGCGGCCCTCGTTGTGTACGCCGCTGCGTGACATGTTCTGCAGGTTGTTGAGCAGCTGCCCCAGCAGCGGCTCACCCACGAACTTGGCCAGCTCCTTCGTGCGGTAGTCCGCGGTGGCCGACGCCTTGACGTACGCCTCCAGATAGCCGTCGTACACGGCGATAACATCCTGCCGAGCCTGCTCCTCAGCGGAGTCCACGGGAGACGGCATCGCTGCGGACGGGACGGCTGACGGTGTGGCGTCCGGGCCCGAACTCGACGAACCGGAGCAACCCGCAAGCGCGTACGCCAAGCCCAGCGCAAGGACGATTGAGCTGCTCATCTTGGCGATTCGTGTCATCTGGACGCCTTCCTGCATGCACGGCCCGACAGAGCCGAACCAACCGGTGGGAGTGATGCCCTCTCACCAGCTTCGTCGGCGGGTCCGACGGATAGCAGTCCGAGAGCCCTCGTTCCACGACTGAGCCATGAGCCAGTGGGCATCCCTGTCACCTCCCCACCCGGTAGGACGCACCCATTGGTCTTAGCGCAAATGATCGGAAGCCGCTACGCACCGCAATGAGCGCCGCTGCTGCACGAGCACTGCTGTACGCACTCAGCTGTGTGTGCTCTCGGGTGCGTGCGTAACAGACCGCAGCGATGCGCGGTACCGCAGCTCACGCGCGACGGATCTTCACTCTTGGTGGTGTCACGGCAGCTCACGCGAGCGGGCAACAGAGAGGACCTTGCCTCTTGTACCGCCCCCGCCTCGCAGTCACACTGTGCTCATCGCGCCTCGGCCTCCGATGACGCCGAATGCCGCTGGTACCCGCTGGGAGACAGATAGGGATGTCCGAAAAACGCAGCGAACTACAGTCCGTGGTCGACTTCTTCGCCGTCCCATTGATTGCCGACGTACTCTTTGCCGTCCGAGATGGGCGATCTCCCCGGAGTTTCCCCGCAATGTGCAGCCAAAGTGGTGCCGTCGAGGCAGCCATCGCGGCCTTGATGGAGGCAGGCGTTGTCACCAAGCTGGCCGAGCCCGACCACGATGGAGAGCCCCTGCTCACGCTCACCGGCAAAGGCGTCAAGGTCTGCGACTTGGTGCGTCAGGTAATCGACTTCACGGCACCCGCCCATGCCACCGAGCACCTAGCCCTCAGCTGACCCTACTTCGATCCGCTTTGTCCGAAGATGCCCCCGGCAAGATTCGACTCTCCGCTCATTTCCCTTGACACCGGGTACACCACCAGCGGCACACTGTTGCCTTGCTGTCGGGTAACCGACATCGAACGACTCCAGCGGCGGGGCATCGGGGGGCGGGGTGAAGTTCGGAGAGCTTCTGGAGATTCGGGACATTATCCAGCATCGGTATGTCATTGGTGCCTTGGTGTGCCTGGGCGAAGGCCGACCCCTGCGGTACAGCGAGCTGGGCAGCGCCATCACCGGATGGACCGGCAGTCGCATCGGAGACGGCGAGATCACCCGGACCGTGACCCGCCTACTGGAGAGCGGACTCGCCCAAGAGACGTTTGTCGATGGCCACCGGACGTTGACCTTGACCCGGGCGGGGCAGTGCCGGCTGGAGATGATCCGGGCCCTGGGACGTACGTTGCGCAACTTCGAACGGGACGACGATGGCGAGCCCGAGGAAGTGCCCTCCTGACCACCAGCCGGAGGTCTGGTACCGGCGTACAGGTCCGAGCACAGAAGCAGGTACGGCCGCAAGTGCACACCGCGCCGACCTAGACCTGCGCACGGCGGCTGGACCTCGGCTTAGCGACAATCCAACTCGGTGACGTTGCGTGACGGGATGTTGCTGAGCTCAGCCGTTCTCCCAGCGCACAGATCCGGTGAGAGTGCTGTCGACGACCCGCCCGGCGATCGTTCCCTGCGGCGTCCCGGCTTGCCACTCACGTGCCCGTTGGTGCTAAAGATGATCATGTCGAACGTTCGGGGATGACTCGGCTCGTCGACCTGTGACGATTACTGTACGGTTCTCCACCGGACCAGGCCGTTTGACAGGTTGTACGTGGCCTGGGCCGAGACCGCTGCCGGCTGTATCTCACCAAGATCGGCGACGTGGATGGGCGGGCACCAGACCGCGGGACAAGGCTGGTCTGTCGTTACCGTCTTATCTGTTGGAGGGTCCCGGTGACTCGCAGGCGGTAGTTGACCATGGGTACGCTGACTAAGAATTCCTCGGCGATATCCTCGGCGCTCATTCCCCGCCGCACGTGTGTCAGGAGAAGTTGCCTCGGGAGAAGAAGGCATCCAGCAAGCCAGTTCGCCTCTTGCTCCTCCTCCGGGTCGCATCCGAAAAATGTCATTTCGCCGACGACATGAACGTTCTGCACCTGATGTTTAAGCAGAATGTGCCCGAGTTCATGGGCGATGTCGCTGCTTCTGCGCGCCGAGCTGGACAGGGGATTCCACACAATAATGCGGCGGTCGCTTATCTCGAAGGTGCACGCCGAGAACGCGCCGGGCTGCATTCGCTCAATCGTGGCGAGTCTATCGACGTCGATTAGGTCCCCGGCTGACCTGACCTCGACCCCGAGCGACGCGCATGCTCGATCGAGGGGAAGGGCAGCGGTCGCAGCGACGCCGACGTCCTGACGAATCCTGGCGCTGATTCTTTCGGCTTCTGCTTTGAATCCTCGGCGCACCTCTACGAGCTCTCCTGTGTGAGGCGATCGTGCATGTCACGCAGCGCCGCTGCGAGCAGGGAACCGGCCTCAGGGAGGAACGTCTGGCCTGATCTCAGGTGCACGGCGATAGGTGGGGTAGGCGTTGCCAGCTTCTCGTAGAGATCTTGCACCAGCCGCACAATTGTGCTCGCGTGTTCAGGCTTGAGCCGGTTGTCGGCGTAGAGGTGTCTGGCGATCAATGCCGTCGTGGGAGCGTCGACTGCGGGCTGGACCGGATTTTCAGGGGCATCGAGCCAGGAGAGGATGCGCTCGTAGTTCGTGAGGTCGGGAAGATGGCCACGCTCGACCCGGGAGAGAGTGTTGAACGATACTCCGATCTCGTCCGCCAGGTCGCGCAATGCAAGCCGACGACGACGCCTTTGCGCCCTGAGCAACTCCCCTAGAGCCGGCTGGCTCAGGGTCGGCTGACCCAGGTTCATCGTCACTTCACCCCTTGCCTCTAGCGATCAGAGTACCTGTCGCTTCCGGCGCCGCCACCCCGGCCGACAGCGACGAGCGAATCTACGCACGGAAGGGATGCAGGATCTGGGCCTGCGAAGCCTGGTCGAGACGGTCAGGGCCGTCACCGAACCAGAGGCCCGTCGCAAGCCACAGCTCGTAATAGACCAGCCATTCACACGACCAGGGCAGGAAGGTTGCGGTGAACAACATGTGAGGTTGCCAGTCGCCGAACTGCGATACGCACAGGCTACCGTCATCATATACGTGGGGTAGGCGGCCGGCGCCGTCGGGTTGCAGGGCGGGTGCCGTCACGGTGACCTTTGGCGGCCGGGCGGGCCGGGCAGTCAGATGGAGTTCGTAAGTCTGGCTCTGGAGCAAAGGGCGCACCCGCCCACGCCAGATCAGCTGGCGAGGGGTGAGCGAAGTCCTGCCGTCCGGCACGACGCTTCTCAGCGCCAGCGCCTGCATCGACAGGCTCAAATCAGCGCGTCGGCCCGCCACCGAACCTGTGGCCCTTCACTGAGTAGCTACCGGCCGCAACTCCACCGGTAGCGGCAGACAGCGTCCCCCGATTTCCTACGTAGAGTTGGCCCCGCTGCCGGGCGCCGAACAGCGACTGCCCTAATGAGGCACTCGCGGCCGTCGCGAACCGGCTGCCGAACGCACTTTCCAGCAAGGGCAGGGTGCGCTCCAAGCCTTTCGACATCCCGAAACTGCGGAAAGTTCGCTCGGCCTCCTCTACCCACTCGAAAAAGTACTCGGCCCGCTCGGGCTCAGACGCCCAGGAGTCGGTGAAGTTCTCACCGTCCTGCACGGGGTTCGGCAGCGTCCACCTGCCCTGGACTCGCGTGAGATGCCTGGCCATCTCAGCCGGCAGGTTTCGCAGCACCTCGTACAGGTCTCCGGAACCTGTGTAGGCGTGCGCGGCGAGGGTCGTTATGACGATGGAGGAGGGTCGCTCGTCCAGGCGGTCGGAGAAGTAGATGTCGCGGTGGCGTTTGAGTGCCTGCACTACACGCTGCAAAACCGTGCGCACCTGCCACTCCGGGACGTCCTCGACTTCGAGGCGTTTGGCCTCCACGGCCCGTTCGTGGAGGAGTTGGGCGTGCATGCGACCGCGGAACCAGTCGGCGTAGCCGCCCGGATTGGACGGGAGCCAGCGCGATACCTCGCGGTCGGTAATCCAGATATTGCTTCCACCGGCATCGTCGTTCGGTATCGCGGGCAGGATGTCCAGGTGCATGCCGGGCCAACTGAGCGTCCAGCATCGCGAGCACTGTGACAGCTCGGGGCCGCCACTGCAGGCGCTCCGCGCATATTTACGGGCGGCGATTCCCACGTCGGCCTTAAGTTCGGCTTGGCCTACCGAGGCCTTGGCTACATCCTTCAGCGCGACGCAGTCGATGTCGATGTCGTCGCTGCGGTGGACGTTGCGGACCACGGTTCCCAAGGCAAACGAACCCTGCGGCGAGATCGAGTTGTCGCCCCGGGTGGCGATCCAGTGCTCGTCGAGGGCCTCGCCGAGTTGGGTGTAGCGCGACACGACCCGCTCACGCTCGGTCGCCGTGATGTCCAGGGCGCGCAGTCCGTCGTGGATGAGAGTATCGAGGCTGCCCGCCACACGGTGGGCCACTGTCGTCGTCACCGCCGTAGCGTACCACTTCTGATACAAGTGTATCTCGGCGTTCCACGGCTCTGTCGCTCCTCCCTGGAGGGTTCTATGGCAGCAGGTCCGCACGATGCACGAGCGGCAATCGTCGGCGAGTTGGAGCAGTTACTGAATGACGTGCGATGGACCGAAAAGGGTCATTTCGCCAGCGCAAGTGTCCTAAGAGGTCTGCGATTGACCCTCGGTGTCATTGCGACTGCGGCCGCCTCGGTCGCCGCAGCCACCATCTTTACGGACAAACCAGGCGTCGCTGGGGTCTTCGCGCTTGTCAGCGCCCTCTTCTCGGGGCTGCTCACCTTCCTCAAACCCGAAGAAGCGGCCAGCCGGCACCTGAACACGGGACGCCGACTCAACGCCCTGGTCGTCGACATCCGCCAGACCCTTACCATCGACGCACCGGCCGAGGAGATCAAAGAACTGCGAGCGCGGGTCGCTCAGGTCGCATGCACCAAAGCGGAGATCGACGAATCAGCTCCTCATATCCCTAACCTCAGCATCAGATGGGCCGGCAGGCGGATCACGCGAGGCGATTTCTCGTTCGAGCGACCCGGCCACCGACAAGCGAGATGACCGCCAACGGTCTCGCTCGGGATGAGGTCGTAGCGCTGCGCCCAGTCGGCAGCAGCCGCGACGTGGTGTCGAGCTTGACGCTGGCGACGCGTCCAGGCAGGAAAGGCTGAGGTGCGGTCGACCGTAGATCAGGCACTTCTTCGGCCCGCAGGAATCCCTACGCACGCATCCTGATCTGGCTCGATCCGAGCGCCCAGCCGTTCCTGATGGCACCGATCCGTCAACGCCCATGCGCACTGCCCGTGGTATTCGCCGGTGGAGCCGGAGTTGCCAGTGCCCGGCTGATATCGGCCATCGGCGCGGGCCGCAATGCTGCGTGGCCGGCCCGCGCCAGGGCTGCCGGCCCTGAGTGTCCCTGTATCGCCGAGTCCGTCCGCCCAGATCCCGAGCGAGCGACTGTGCCCGACTCTCCATCGGCGGAGGCCCCTGCCTTGGATCGCACAATACGGCGGTAGTGATCCCAGGTGCCGCCTCGGTCCGGGTGGCCTTCCGGGCAGTGCACCTCGGCGTCGTCGAGCCGCGCCAGGGCGAGGTCGAAGTCGCCGCGCCTCATCGCTTCGGTGGCAGCCGCGAATGCTTTCCGTCCGGCCCTGCGATTGATGTCGTGGATGCGCGCGTCGCCGAGGCGTTCGCCCTTCAGCACCTGGGGGTTGGCCTGTGCGTAGTCGGCCATCCACTTGCGCTCCTGCTCCGTCGCGCGCACTGTTTCGGCGGCACACCGCAGCCCGTCGCCTGGGTTCTGCTCGTCTCCGGAGACGTACTGTTCGAGCGCGAGTACCAGTTGGCGCTGCCGTACCCGGGTTTGCCGGTCCGTGAGAGCGACGTCGTGGGGCGTCTGCTGCTGAGGTTCTTCGCGACGATCCGGAGCCTCGGGGCTCGGGGTCGGCGGGGACGGAATCTCGTTGGTGGAGTGGGTCAGCACGTAATCGCGGCCCGCGTGCCACTCGGCGAGGGAGAGCACACCGCAGGCGCGTGCCTCATCGAGGCAATCCAGTGCGCTGGTCAGGTCGCCTGCGGCGTGGGCGGCCTCAGCCTGCTGGAACGCCTCTTCACCCCGCCGTTGCCGGACCTGGTCCCACTGCGCCGGTGTGCGGTACGGAAGTTCGAGGACCTCGGGGTGGTCGGCGATGTAGGTCTTGATCCACTCGAATTCGGTTGGGGTAGCGCCGACCATCTCGGCGATGTAGCGGTGCGCTGATCCGGTGCTCCGGTGGTATCCGGCGGCGTGCTCCTCGATTTTCAGTGCGATCTGGCGATGACGGATCTGCTGCTCCCGCTGATCGAGGTCATCGCTGCTTGCAGGTTCTGCCTGGTCGGGACCCGGCGTACCCGCACCGCGCTCGGGCTCTGCGGTGTGGTCGGGATCGACATGCGGCTCATCGTCGTCCGGTATGCCGGCGGGCTGGGTTGCCTCCGGTTCCGCCTCAGCCCGAGCGGCGATGGCCTGAACACCGGCCGCGGACCGAACTGCGGCGTGGACTGCTTCGGTGGCGGCTTCCTGCAACGCGGCTTGGTCCTGCTCGTCGCCGAAGTAGGCCCACCGGAGGAGGTCGATGCGCTCCTCGAAGGCGTCCATGAAGGTCTCGGCGAGCATGTTGGCGAACGGGTGCGCGAAGTTGTCCAGGGAGTTGGCCAGCGCCCACATCTGCGTCTGGGGATCGTTGGCCAGACTGGTCAGCACGTCGGAGAGCCAGGTGATGTCGTCTGCGCTCGCGCGTGTCCCGCGGCCGGCAGCCCAGGCATCAAGGTTGACCGGTGCCGTCACGGCGACGGTGGCAGCTGGCGGTGTACCCGCGGACTCTGCCGACGGTTCAGGTGTCTCGGCGAGTTGCTGCGCCCGGTCCGGCGGCGGCTCGGCACGGCGAGGTTCAGGTTCAGCGGGGGGTGGGGCGGCTTCTGTCGGCGGGTCGGTGGTGTCCTTGTGTGCCCCGGGCCAGTCTGCGGGCTGGTCGATCGGGGTGAGAACGCATCGGCCGAGTTCAGTCTGCCGGTGGCCGTCCGTGGTGTCGTGGCCCTTGATCTTGCCGTTGACGTGGACGTATGTGCCGTCGCGGAAGGCGTTGAGGTTGGGTGCCCGCCACGTCCACAGGCTTCCGGACGCGTCGGCGAGGTAGAGCGTGGTGGCGGCGGACTGGCCGCCACCACGTCGGTGTCGGTTGTAGCTGCGAGCGGCGAGGACACGGGCGTCGAAGCTGACCTTGTCGCCCTTCTGGCCCTGCCAGGTGGACGTTGCCGTGGTGTGGCGGATGGCTTGGTCTTGCAGGTGCCGCTGGTAGCTGGAGACGGCGGAGACCAGGGTGGCGAAGTGGCGTGGGCCGACTGTGTCTTCCGTGGCGGCGAGCCGGAGTTGGTAGGCGTAGTCGCTCACGTCGCGTTCGGATAGCGCGATTGCGTACTCGCGTGTCGCCACGGCGTAGGCGCGGGTTTCGTCGGTGACCGCGGCCTCTAGTTCCTGCCGCAGCCCGGTGGCGTCGTACCCGTCGCCGTTGATGGCGGTGTCGACGATGGCGGCGGTCGGGACGAGCTTGCCGTCGCTGGCGTCGGCGTCCCGGCGGGACACCCAGCCGTAGGTCTGGATGGCGGCGGCGGTGAGGGTGAGGACCTGCATCGTGTCGTTGCCGTCGGGGTGTCCGGGACGGCCGGTGCGGATGATGGTCGGGTCGACGTGCTTCGGTGCCGCTGTGGCCTCGGCGGAGGCAGCCGGCGTCGTTGACGACTGGGACTTGCTCGCGTCGGCGATCTGCGCGTTCACCTCCTCCAGCCGGAGGAGGGCGGTGCGCAGCGCGTCGGCGTGTTTGAAGGGCGCCTCCAGACCGCTCGTGATCCGGTCGAAGTCCTGTTCCTTGGCCGTGAGGTCGCGTTGCAGTTGCCCGACGATGGCGTCGAGTCCACGTAGCCGGTTTTCCAACCGGTTGACCAGGTCTGCGTTGTCCAGTTCGGCGGGCGAGAGAGCGAACTCGGCTCGGGGCAGGTCGGGCAGGCTGACGTACAGCAGGCGCCGGTTCTGGGCCTCGATCCACCGATGTTCGGCGACGACGTGGAATCCACCGATGGTGGCGACCTCCTGCTCGTCGCGCGGGGGCGGGGCGGTGAGCGCCTTGAGCGCGTCGCGTAGGAGGAGGTTGCCTTGCTTGCGCTCTCCGGTGCTCTGGCCGAGCACGGTGATGCGAAACTTGTCTCCGCCCGTGTCGATGCGACGGGCGCGAGCTGCGGTGGCTTCCTCGATCTCGGTCCGCAGGATGGTGATGTCCTGTTCACGTTCGCGCCGGACCCAGGCCATCCGATCGCGTTCCCGGTGGTGCGAGCGCTCCATCCGCTCCAATTTCGTCACCTCGGCTTGCAGTGCTGCCTGGTCGAGCAGCAGGGGGTTGCCGGTCGCCAGCGCTTTCACTTCGTTGTATGACAGTGCGGCGTCGCCGATGTCCTCGATTTCGCGGACGTCGAGCCGGCCGCGCATGAGTTGCGCGATGAACTCGGCCTTTCTCGCCACCGTCTGCCACATGAACCCATCGAAGGAGCCTTCGGTGACGTATCGGACGATCTCGACTTCAGCGTTTTGGTTGCCCTGTCGGAGGATCCTGCCTTCTCTTTGCTGGAGGTCCGCTGGCCGCCACGGGCAGTCCAGGTGGTGTAGGGCGACCGCGCGCTGCTGCACGTTCGTACCGACGCCCATTTTCTCGGTGCTGCCGATCAGGACACTGATGCGTCCGTCGCGGGCGGCGGCGAACAGGGCCGCTTTCTCCGCGTCGTTGCCGGCCTCATGCATGAACCGGATCTGCCCGCGGGGCACGCCACGAGCAGCGAGCTGCTCTCGCAGCTCGTCATAGGCGTTCCAGCCGGCCGCCGGTACGCCGAGGTCGCTGAAGACGATCTGGAGCGAACCGGGTCGCGGGTGCGGCTGGCCGTCGTTGTCGCTGAAGATGTCATCGCGGTGCTCGGCGTAAATCCGGGCGATGGTCTCCGCCGCGGCGGCCAGTTTGCTCGGCGCTTCGGGGTCTATGCCGCGGATGGCGAGCAGCGCGGACTGGACTTCCTCGCTGAACGGCCCGGACCACAGCAGCCCAGGCGGAGCGACGACTGGACCTGGCCATGCCGTCGCCGCCGCCCGTTGCCCGTCGTGGCCGGCGACTACTCCTGGTGGAGGCTGCTCGCTCCAGAGGCTGGCGAGTTCGCCCGCGAGCCGCTGGCGGATCGCCGGGTCCGCGAGGCGGTCGTAGGTGTCCATCAGCTCGGCGAGCTGGTCCGCGGTCACGGGATGTCCGGCGTCTGCCTCCAGGTGTGCGAAGGCGAGGGCCTGTCTGAGGGTGTGTGGCAGGCTTCCGCTCCAGACCACGCGGCCGGTGGCGTCCTCAACGCGGTTGGGCCAGATAACGCTCCTTCCGGCTTGTCCGAGCGGTGGCTCGGTCGCCCAGTGGTCGATCAGGTGCTCGGCCACCCGCTGCCGGACGTCGGGGGCACCGAGCCCGTCGTAGTTGGTCAGCGCGTCAAGGACCTGGCTGCTCGAAAGCGGGCCGGCGCTCCAATCGTGGCTGTCGGAGAGGTGCAGCAGGGCCTGTTCCGTGGCGTGGTCGAACTGCCCCGACCACAGCGTCTCGCCCTCGTCCTGCCACACCTCGCCGGGCCATGCGGCAGTAGTGGGGTCCAATGGGTTGGGCCGTTGCCGGGACCACAGGGCGGCGAGGTTCGCCGCCACGGCGGTGGCGGCTTGCTCGTCTTCGAGGACCTCGAAGCGGCGCAGGACGTCGGCGATCTCGTCCGCTGTGGGCGGCACCAACCTCAGGTCCATCGCGGCGGAGCGGCCGTTGTGGGTGATCTTCAGCAGGTTGTCGTCGGTGGGGTCGACGTCGCCGCGCCGGACCTTGTCGGCCCGGTCGACCAGGGCGGTGAGGTAGTCGCTCAGCCCGTCGCTGGCGGGTATGACGACCGTGCGGGGCAGCCGCTGGCCGCCCTCGCGCTGTGTGAGCGCTGGTACGGGCAGGGCTAGGTCTTCGGCCGTCTTGACGTCTGCGACCTGATGCAGCAACCGCAGCAGCTCGGGCACGTTGTAGAACCTGGCGAAGCGGCTGTTCATGCGTAGGCCGCCGCCTTCGGGGACGACTTCGATTCCCTCGACCGTCTCGCCGAATGTCGCCGCCCACGCGTCGAACTCGTCGATGTTCAGTGAACGCATGAGATGCGGGGCGAGGTACATAAGCATGGTGTGAACCTCGCCGAGCGAGTTCGCCACCGGGGTCGCGGTCGCGATGGTGCCCACCCGGTCGTGGGTCTCGCGCAGCCACCGCAGCTTCATGTCCAGGTCGGTGGACCGGTTGGATCCGGGGATGCCCATGCCCGGGATTCGGCTCGGCCGCTCCAGGTTCTTGAACAGGTGGCCTTCGTCGACGAACAGGTAGTCGACGCCCATCATCTCGAACGTCAGGCCGGGGTCCTTCTTCGTGGTGAGCTTCTTCTTGATCCGTTCCTCGGCCCGACTGATGGCCCCTTCGAGTTGCTTGACGAGCCGCTTCTGACCGGCGGCGTCCGCCGACGCCAGCCGCCGCTCAAGCTTCTCGATCTTCGACTTCAGGTACGTGCGCTGGTACTCCGGCGACATGGCCACCTGCTCGAACGCGCGGTGGGTCATGATGACCGCGTCCCACGCCCCGGTCGTCACCCTGGCCTGGAACAGCCGGCGACGGTCCGCGGTCAGGTCCGCGCTGCTGGCGGAAAGTAGCCGTGCCTGGGGGTACAGCTGGAGGAACTCCCTGCTGAATTGCTCCAGCATGTGATTCGGGACGATGATCATCGGCTTGCGCACCAGACCGAGGCGACGCAACTCCATCGCCCCCATGACCATCTCCGCGGTCTTGCCGGCACCGACCTCGTGCCAGAGTCCGACCGACGGCTCATTGACGATCCGAGCCACGGCGCTGTACTGGTGCGGGTGTGGTTTGAAGGTGAGAGCCAGGCCCGGCAGGGTCAACTTTGCCCCGTCGTAGGAGCGCAGGACGAGCGAGTTGAATCGCTCGTTGTAGATGGCCAGGTGGGCGTTGGCGCGCTGCGGCTCTCCCCACAGCCAGTCGCTGAACCGTTCGTTGATTTCGGTCGCTTTGGTTTGGGCCGCGAGTGTGGCGTCGGCGTTCAACCGGCGCTTTTCCGTGACGGGATCGACGTCGTAGACGCGCACAGGCCGCTGCTTCAGCAGGTCCTCGGCGATGTCGACGGCGGATCTCCGCTCGGTGCCCCACGTGCTTGTGGCGAGGGTCGTAGCGCGCCGCTTCGAGGTGACCGTCCAGTCGGCTCCGCCGACGCCGTGTTCGACGGCGAGGGTGGGGTCATCCAGGAGTTCTTGCAGGAACTGCTGCACCGTCTCACCGCTGACCCAACTCGCGCCCAGCCGTACGCGAATCTCCTCCGGCGTGAGGTCGACGGGCTTCACAGCGGTCAGGGCCTCGACGTTGGGCGCGTACTGCTCGTCCTGCTCGGCCGCGGCGCGGGCCTGGTCCAGTTTGACCCGCACGTTGCCGGACAGATACTCCGCCGCCGGGACGAGCCGGTCGGTGCCGGGCTCGTCGAAGACCAGGGTGCCCAGTTGCTGACGGGCCTCGTCCTGGTCTACACCGAGCAGCCACGCCACCCGCTCCAGCGTGATCTGGCCGTACACGTCCTGGCAGACGGCGAGGGCGTCCTCGGGCGTCTCCGCGCCGAGCTTCGGTGCGCGAGGAGCGATCGCCCGGGTGGTGAAGATGTCGGACTTGTAGGCGACCTGTGATGCCTCGTCGAAGCGCTCCAGGGCGTAGACGAGGTTGGAGAACGGATCGGCACGGAATCCGCCCTGCGCGGGGGCGACCCGCCGCAAGATCGGTTCGCCGGTTTCCTCGTCTACCTTGCCCGTCTCGTAGGTGTTGTAGCGGTTGATCGGCCCGAACCGGGAAACGTAGCTGTCGTAGCGGCGGCCGAGCTGGGCACGCAGATGGTCGATTTCCTCGGTGTCGTCGAGCGTCGCCGCCTCGGCCTCCAGCAGCCGCATGGCGAGGTTGCGCAGTCGCAGCAGCTCTCGCAGTTCGTCGCCTTGCGTCTTCGGCGGCGCATACGGCTCGGCCTGGCCGTTGATCATCCGGGTGAACGTGCCGTCGTTGCGCAGCGTCAGGTAGCCATCGGGCTGCTGCTCCGCCGCGGCGACGAACGCGATCGGCTGCGACTGCGTGGCCTGCCGGGCGGGGCTGTAGGTGAGCGCCTGGGCTTGCGCCTCCGCCACGATCTCCTGCAATGCAGCGCGCAGGGCTGGGGCGCAGTCGCGGTCACCGACGACGGCCAGTTCGTCTCCGCTGTAGAGGCCGCCGGTGCCGAGCCGGCCGAGCACCCGCCCGGGGCGGTTGAGGAAGTAGGCGTTGACGCGTACCTCATCCTCGCCCAAGGTGATCCGCCGGGTGGTTTCCCACTCCCGGGTGGCGGTGGCGGGGCGGCCCTCCTCACGACGGCGCAGGATCAGTACATCCATGACGGCGTCGGTGCCAGCAGCTCTCGCCATGGCCTTAGAGGGCAGCCGAACGGCACCGATCAGGTCGGCGAGTCCGGTGATCTCCCGGCGGGCCGCGGGGTTCGCCCGGTCCATGCTGAAGTGCGAGGTGAGCACCGCCATGAGCCCGCCTGGCCGCAGCAGGTGAAGGCTTTTGATCATGAAGTGGTCGTGAATGCTATGGCCGCCAGGGTTGTGCCGGCGGTCCGTCAATGCGACCTTGCCAAAGGGAAGGTTTCCGATGACGAGATCGAAGGCGCCCGTAGGAAGGCGGGTGTCAGCGAAGCTCTCATTGAGGATCCGGGCGTCCGGGTAGAGGGCCGCAGAGATGGCTGCGGTGACCGGGTCCAGCTCGACACCGACCATCTGCGCATGCTCCGGCGCAAAGGCGATGAAGTTGCCGCTGCCGGATCCCGGTTCGAGTACGTCGCCACCGGTGAAGCCGAGCTGCTGCACGGCGTCCCACACGACTTGGACGACGGAGGCGTCGGTGTAGTGCGCGTTGAGCGTCGTCCGTCGCGCGGCACGCCACTCGGTCTCGTCGAGCAATTCGGCAAGCTGCTCCCGCACCCACACGTAGGTGCTGTCGTCGCGGTCCGGGTCGAAGACGGCGGGGACGGCACCCCATCCGGACCAGCGGGCGAGTACCTGTTGCTCGTCGTCGGTGGCGGGCCGCTGGTCGGCTTGCAGCGTGCGCAGCACCCGCAGCGCGGCGATGTTCGCCTTGATTCGGGCGGCCTCCCCGGAGGGGGCAAGGTCCGCCTGATCCGCAGGCCGGAACCTCGGTCCGCTCGGTGCCGCCTCGGCGTCGTGCGCCTCGAAGCCGGAGGAGCGGGCGGAAGGAACGGGATCGTTCTCCGGCTCGATTGGGGGTACGGGCGGCGCGGGGTGTGGCAGGTCCGCCAGTTCGCCAAGCAGGTCGGTGGCCGCGGTCGGGATGTTCGTCGGCCGCTGGGCGGGTTGGACGATGTCTGGTGCGGTGGAGTCGGGTGAAGCCGTCGCCACCGGAGGCGGTAACGCAGCCCCCGGTGGCGGTTCGGCAGGTTCTAGCGGATCGGGCTCAGGTCGGTTGCCGGGTCGGGCAGCATCTCCCTCAGCACCTGGCCCTCGGCGCTCAGTCTGGCGTTGTTGAGCCGGCCGACCTTGCTCAGGTACGTCTCCTGCTCCGGGTCCGGGCCTGCCAGCGTCCTGCTCAGGTCCTCGATCTGCTGGGCGATCTGCTCCCCCAACTCCGTGAAGAACTCGTCCGGGTCCTCGATCTGCCGATACCGATTCGGCAGGTGGCTCCTCCAGTGACTCATTGCTTGCGCTGCGTACTGGTTCACTCGTCTCCACCTCCAACTCGTCGAAGTCGTCCGGCTCCGACGCACGCGCCCAGAGGTAGTCGTCGAACGACAGCTGCCCGGCTATCTCCCTGCGCTTCCTGGCCAATGGAATCACATCCCCCGGTGCCTGCGGTCGCCCTTATCCAGGCCGTCGTTGTGGTGGTTCTGGGCCACCGATGGGGCCTCGGGTGGCCTGTTCGTGACGGTGGCTTGCGGAGGATGGCGTCGTCGGCGCGGGGCGGTCATGCTGCGGCTCCTCGTCTATCTGGTGTGCGGACGGGCGACTGCCCCGTGGATCGGCGCTCCACCGGGCTGGTGGGCCGGGGAGCTAGCGGCAGCGCCCGGCGCGGCAGCGGGCGGGGCCGCAAAGCTCAGCTGGGCAACGCCATTAGGCGGAGCTTCCGGGTGGGCCGTCCCGGCGGTGCTCGGGTCGGCAGCGGCGGTGGGTGTTGCCGACGCCGGTCGTGGATGGGTGGGCGTAGTTCGGGAGGTGACTGCTGGCGTACGGGCATAGGCCCGTGCGGCCTCGGTGTGCAGTGGCCCGTTGGTGGCGTCGGTGAGCAGGGTGAGCGTGGTCGGGTTGGTTCGCACAGCCACCCATGGCCGGTCCGCGAGACCAATACGGTCCGCGATGCCGCGCACTATCTCCGACCAGTCGTGGTCGGAGAGTTGGCGTTCACCGGGTTGGGTACGCAGGGCAAGTGCCGTCACGCGGGCCCGGTCGGCAAGCCGTCGTAGGTCGACACGCCAGGTGCCCGCGTGCCACCCGCCGCCGACGTCGATGACGCGCGTTTCGGCCAGATGACTGCGATTAGCAGCTCGGCCCACCGCCCGTACCGTGATCGAGCCGGCGATCTGTCGCGAGGACTGAGAGTCGTAAGCACTTACCAACATTGGTGATGCCTCCAGAAATGGCCGGGCTCGCTAGGAGCGCCAGCAGGAACCAGCGACAAGAAAGTCGGAAATGCCGAGTTCCTGCTTATCGACGGATATGCACCCCCACCGAGTCCAACCAGGACAGCGGGTCGACCGCGTTGGCAGCCGTCAGCGGCGGCGCGTTTCGGTGGACCTCGAAGTGCAGGTGTGGACCGGAGGAGCGACCTGTGCTGCCGACCCAGCCGATGAGCTGCCCGGCCTGGACCTGCTCGCCGGCGGAGACGGCGAGACGCACCGCGTGGCAGTAGCGGGTGGCGATGCCGTTGCCGTGGTTGATGTTGACCAGCAGCCCGCAGCCCGACAGGTTCGGGTTTCCGGGCCGGTCGCAGTACGCGCTGTCGCACCGGGCGGCTAGGACGACGCCAGCCGCAGCGGCGTAGATCGGAGTTCCGGTCGCCGCGGCGAGGTCGATACCGTCGTGGCTGGGCCGCGATGGCGGCCGGAACCTGCTGACGAGTTGGTAGCTGTCGGCGGGTAGCGGAAGGCGCCAGGCGCCAGTGCCTCCTGCTTCAAGGGTGTACTTGCCGATGCGGGAGCGGACCTGCTGGGGATAGTCGTGTGCCTTGCCCGCAGCCGGTACCCCGCCGGCGCTGGCGATGCAGCCGCGGCCACAGAAGTAGCCGGCCCAGGCGATGTCGAGCGGGTCGCCGTTCAGCACGTTCGCCGTAATGTTGCGGGAGGCCCACGCGACGAGGTCGCACATCAGGCGACCCATCGCGTAGATGGCGTCTTCGGGGTCGTCCGGCCCGTTGCGCCCGTCGTTGTCGTAGTCGTCGCCCCAGTTCGCCCACGTGCCGCGCTGGAACTGCGCGATGCCGATGGCAGGCCCACCGCGCTCGGGCGGGTTGTCGGCGACGGCGTCGGCACGCCAACTGCTCTCCAGGTCGATCTGCGCGGCGATCATCGGCGGCGTGATCTGGGGGCAGATCGATCCGGCGCGGACCACCCAGGGAGCGAGGTAACGAGCATGGGGCGGTATGGCGTCGACGTTGAGTGGGCCGCTGGCGGGGGCGGCGACCAGCGCCGGGCTCGCGGCGAGCAGGGTGGCGGCGCCCGAGGCCACGAAGGCGACCAGACCGGCCGCAATGGCCACCACGCCGGTGAGCAGCAGTACGAGGGCGCGCACCGATGTCGGGCTGGCTTGTCCGTTCGTGCTGGTCATCGCGATCAGCCGATCTCGTATTCGCTGATCCGCCACCCGACCGTGCTCGGCCGCAGGCCGCACACGACGGTGTGGCGTTCGAGCGTGCCTCGCCAGCCGTCACGCCCGATCGGTCGCACTATCACGAGTGCGCCGACGTGCCGCTGTTCGGCGGTGTCGGGCGGAAGCGCGTCGCCGGCGTACGGGCCGAGCTGAACGTCGGTGTAGGCGCGGTGGTGGACCAGTTCCTGCCATTGCGGGGTCTGGCGTGCCGAGTCCTGGTCGACCGCCGCCGCAGCCAACCTGGCGTCCAGGTACATTGCGGCCCGCCGGTAGGCGTCGGTGCGATCACGATCGACGGCGGTGTCCACGCGGTGCGCGGCGACGGCGAACGCCGCGCACACCGCGTGCGGGTCGTGGTAGTTCACCGACGGGTCTACGAGCTGGGTCGACGCCGCCGCGGAGGGCTGCGGACGAGGCTCAGGGGTCGTTGCCGAGCAGGCGCCGAGCAGCCCGGCCGTGAGTACGACCGCCAGTAGGGCGGGAATGCGACTGGAGCGGATCATGCTGTCACGCTCGGGTCAGCCCGTAGGCGGCGACGCTGCCGTAGCACCGTAACGCCACCGGCTCCGCGCCCCGAAACGAGGGAAGCCCGAGGCGTGGATTCGCCTCGCCGACATCAATCGGTTCGGCGACGCGCGGAGAGCCAGCCACGGGACCGGCCTGCTCAACAGATCGCGGATGAGCCCTGTCGCGCCGGACACCCGCGCGCAGCAGCGGGGAGCAGTTGCGGACCGCCGCTACCCGTAGCGCCCGCAGCGCTCCCGTCAACGTCGGCGGTAACCGTAACGGCTCCGCACCCCGACGAACGTCTCCGGCAGCGGCCCCGACCGGGCCGCATTTCGATTGTCGGAGGAGATCGACATGGTCCTCAAGCTCGTCGTTGCCGGCCAAGCGGCGCTCGCCGCGAACGCCCCGAATCCGGCGCCGTCGGCACCGCCCGGAATGGAGGCGGTAGCCACCAGCTTCCTCAGCTGGGGAAAGTGGATCTTGCTGGTCGCGGGCGTCCTCGGTTTCTTCATCTGCGCCGGGATGATGATCATCGGACGGCGTAATCGGTCGCAGACCGCCGTGGATGGCGCCGCAGGCGTGCCCTGGGTGCTCGCCGGACTGGCGCTGACCAGTCTGGCCGCCGGCATCGCGGGGGTGGCACTCACGTGAACCGCCGCATCTCGCACACGGCGCCCCGCCGCCGCATCCGTCCCATGGTCGTCGCCGCCGTCGGGTTGGCACTGCTTGTGCTGGCTTCGGTTGCGGTCGCCCGCAGTGGCGACGACACCCGGAACGATCACGCCTCGCCTGGGCAGCCACTCACCGAGGCAAATGCGCCGGCGGACGCTCCGGCGTCCGACGTACCTCAGCAGGTGGCCGTCGAGGTCTCATGGCCTACCGACCTGACCTGGACCACCGTGGCGGGGCTGAATCTGCCGGTCTCCGCCACCGCGGGTCCACGCGACTCCTCCGCTGGGCGAGCGCGAGGCTTCGCACAGACACCGTCCGGTGCCGTTCTCGCCGCACTGCACCTGCTGGTGCGGACCAGTCCGCAGGTGGGGCCCCGGATCTGGGAACCGACGCTGCGTGAGCAGGTCGTCGGGCCGGATGTTGCGGCATACATCGACGCGGTGACCCAGGACTACGCCGTTGCTCAGGAGCAGTTGCAGATTCCCTACGGCGATCCGCTGTCTCCCATCTACGCCTCGATCGCCGGGGTCCGCATCGACTCGTACGGCCCGCAGGCGGCCAGCCTGCGGTTGCTCATCGAGGCGCCGGACGGCAACGGTGGCGTCGCCCGCGCGGCCACGGTGGTGCAGGTCTCATGGACGGGCACGGACTGGGGTCTGATCGCCCCGCCCCGGGGCGACTGGTCCACGGTCCGCGCCCTGGTCGGCCCTGCCGTCGTCCGCAGCTACACGCCGCTGCCGGGCAGGTAGTCATGTGCGACGCATGGGATCTCAAATGCCAGTTCAAAGAGGGCGCGACCGAGGTCGCTGGCGCCGTGGCCGAGACGATGATCGGTCAACTGGCCGACCTGATCAGCCATGCGCAGTCCACGCTGATCACGTCGACCGTGACGTGGTGGCTGTACCTGCCGCCGGTCGACGTCGAGCATGCGCCAGCGGCACAGACTCTCCAGCGGTGGATGCTGCCGTTCGCCTTGATCGTCTCGGTCGGCGGCATCATGTGGCAGTCCCTCCTGCTGATCATCAACCGCAAGGGGGAACCGCTCGTCGCGGTGGTGAAAGGGCTGTTCACGACCGCGTTGTTCGGCGCGGTAAGCCTCACCGGCACGCAGATGCTGCTGCGGGCGTGCGAGTCCTACACCGAGTGGGTCCTCACCTGGGGCATGGACTGCGCGCCAGGGCTCGGCGTCGACCCGGGCTGCAAGACCAACGCGCTGGCCGCGCGGATGCAGATGCTGCTGCTTCCGGCGGGACCGAGTGTCAGCAGCGTCCTGGTGGTCGTCGTGGGCATGGTCGTGCTCGTGGCGAGCATCGTGCAGGCGATGCTGCTGCTGTTGCGCAACGGCGCCATCATCATCCTCGCCGGAATGCTGCAACTCGCCGCCAGCGGCAGCTTCACCGCAGCCACCAGTAACTGGTTGAAGCGGGTGCTCGGCTGGCTGCTCGCGATGGTCTTCTACGAGCCGTTCGCCGCCACCAGCTACGCGGTCGCGTTCATGCTCGTCGGCGATCCGCAGAACCGGGACATCTCGACGTGGTTCACCGGCGCCGGGATGCTCGGCATGACGCTCGTGGCGTTGCCGGCCATGATGCGGTTCTTCAACTGGACCGTCGGCGCGGTACAAACCAGCGGGAACTCCGCCGGCATGCTGGCTGCGGCGGGCGCAGCGGGGCTGCACGCGGTCGCGTCGAGACGCGGCTCATCCGGCATGTCCGCGACGGACTATGCCCGGGATATGGACCGCCGCCACCCGCCGCAGCCCAGCGGCGGCGACAGCGGATCGGGCACGCCTCGACCGACCCCACCGGTATTCACCGGCCCCTCCCCCACCGCTGGTGCCGCCCCCTCGGCAAGTACCGCGACGACCACCACCGCGAGCGCCTCAGCCGGTAGCGCTACGACGACGACGGCCGCGGGCGGTAGCGCCGCAGCGGGTGCGGGCGCTGGTGCCGCAGGCGCCGGTGCGGTCGGGGCGTCCGCCGCCGCTGGCCCTGCCGCACCTGTCGTCGCCGGTGTCGTTGTCGGCGCCCAGGTGGCGGGGGCAGCAGTCAAGTCCGCGGCGAGCACCGCGTCCCGATCGACCGAGAGCGGGTGATCGGGATGTCTACGAAGGCTCAGGCCGAGGAGACACGCACCTACGGTGGTTGGCGTCGCGCTCGACCGCTGGGCATGTTCGGGCTCGGCTTCGGTCAGACGATGGTGGTGCTCGCGGCGATGACCGTCGCGCTGATCACGGTGTCGGTGAGCCTGACCGCTCTCGCGGTGGTCGGCCCCGTCTGCCTGATCGTCATCGTCGGCAACGTTGCTCAGTGGGACGGTGTGTCGCTGGCGCAGGCGCTCGTGCAGCGTTTCCGCTGGGTCGCCGGTTCCGGCCGTGGCCGCACGAGCTTCCGCGGCGGCGTGATGTCGGCGCAGGAACACGCCTGGCAACTGCCGGGCGTGCTCGCCCCGACCGTCCTGCTGTCCGTCGATGATGGCCACGGCGGCACGTACGGCGTGGTGTGGCATCGCCGGCTCAGGACCATGACCGTCACGCTGCGGTGCGCCGCCCAGTCGACCTGGCTGGCCGACCCGGAGGCGGCGACCGCCTGGGTGTCGAACTGGGGCGGCTGGCTGGCCGGCCTCGGTCACGTGCCGATCGTGCGATGGGTCGCGGTCACGGTGGACACCGCGCCGGAATCCGGCACCCGACTGGCTGACTACATCACCGGCCGGCTGGCACCGGACGGGCCAGCGGCAGCGGTGCGAGTGATCCAGCAGCTCATCGCCTCCGCACCACAGGCCGCCGCTGACGTGCAAACGACCGTGTCGATCACCTTCGAGCCGGCTGCGTCGCCGGCCCGTCCCAAGACGGTGCCGGACTGTCTCGCGGAGGTCGATCGCGCCTTGCCCGGCTTGCAGGACGCGCTGGCCGGGTGCGGGCTGACGGTGCTGGGTCGGGCGACAGCGGCGCAGATCGCCGGAATCGTGCGGCACGCCTTCGATCCGACCAGTCGAGGCGAGGTGACCCGGCTGCTCAGCGCCGCGCCGGACGCGGCAGCCGAGTTGCTGGACTGGAGCAACGCCGGCCCGGTCGCCGCCGAGGAGCACACCGATCGCTACGAGCACGACGGCGCCACCAGTGTGACCTGGGCGTGGCACGAGGCACCGCGTCAGCCGGTCACGCACCACGTGCTCGCCCGGCTGCTCGCCCCCGGCGAGCAGCCGAAACGGGTCACGCTGCTGTACCGCCCGATGACCGCCGGGCAAGCTGCCGGCGAGGTCGAGCGGCAGGTCAACGCCGCCCAGTTCCGGTCCGCCTACCGGCGAGCCCGCAAGCTCGATCCGACCGCCCGGGACATCGCCGACCACGAGCAGGCCGCGCAAGCCGCACGAGAAGAAGCGCTCGGCGCAGGTGTCGGCCTGATCAGCCTCTGGGTGACCACCACCGTGCTCGATCCGGCCGACCTCGGCCGGGCCGTCGCGGATGTGGAAAGCCGCGCGGAGACGTGCAAGGTGCGGCTTCGCCGCCTGTGGCGTTCCCAGGCGGCCGGGTTCGCCGTCACCCTCCCGGCCGGGATCTGCCCGCCGGTGCTGGCCCAGCAGTGGCCGAACTGATCTTCCCTCTCTCCAGGAGCACTCCCATGGCATTCGCAGATATTGACGTGACCGCGCTCGGCCCGATCCCCCCGGCCTGGGGATGGCGTCGACCGGGCGCCGGCCGCGCCGTCCACGTAACGGCCGGTACCGAGTACCAGGCCACGACCGTGCAGGCCGCCGGCTTGTACCCGTTCACCGCCGGCAGCGGCGCCCCCCTGCTGGGCGTGCCGATCGGCCGCCACCAGCTCTGGGGTGAGTCCGTGCTGCTCGACCCGTTCGAGTGGCTCAACGCCGGACTGATCACCAACACCGGTGTTTTCGTGCTCGGCCAGCCGGGTGCCGGCAAGTCCGCACTGGCCAAGCGGCTGGTCATGGGAATGGCCGCCACCGGCACCCAGATCTTGATTCTCGGTGACACGAAGCCGGACTACAGCCGGGTCGTGCAGCACCTCGACGGCCAGGTCATTCGGGTCGGCAGGGGCCTGGACCGGATCAACCCGCTCGACGCCGGCCCGCTCGGCACCGTGCTGTCACGGATGAGCGGACCCGACGCCGACCAGCTCCGCCTGGAGGTACGCGGGCGGCGGCTGACCCTGCTCATCGCCCTGTGCACGCTTGTGCGAGACGGCGGGCAGGTCAGCAACACCGAGGAGGTCGTCCTCGGCAGGGTCGTCGACCTGCTCGCCGAACGGCGCACCGGAGATCCGGTGATCCCCGACGTGCTCGCGGTGCTTGATCAGGGGCCGGACACCATCCGCGCCGCGGCGCGGGCCACCTCGGCGGCCGACTACCGCCGCCGGATCGACGACTTGGTCGCCACCCTGCGCCTGTTGTGCGAGGGCACGCTCGCCGGTGTCTTCGACGCACCGACCTCCACCCCGATCGACCTGTCCGCCAAGGCGGTCAGCATCGACATCTCCCGGGTGGCCGCCGCCGGCGACAAGCTGGTCGCCGCGGCGATGCTGTCCACCTGGAGCTACGGGTACGCCGTCATCGACGCTGCCGCCGTGCTCGCCGACCAGAGCCTCGCTCCCCGGCGGCGACATCTGGCGATCATGGACGAGCTGTGGCGGGCGCTCCGGGGAGCGCCCGGGTTGGTCGAGCCGGCCGACGCGCTCACCCGGCTGTCGCGCAACCTCGGCGTCGCACAGATCATGCTCACCCACTCGCTGGACGACCTGGACGCGCTGGCCAGCGACGAGGACCGCGCCAAGGGACGCGGCATGGCCGAACGGTGCGCCATCAAGGTCTTGGCCGCGTTGCCTGGCCGGGAACTGGACCGGATCAGCCAGATGGTCCGGCTGTCCGTGCCCGAGCGGGACATGGTCGCGTCCTGGGCCGCCCCCGAAGCACTGGTGCCCGGCGCCATGCATCCCGGTCGCGGAAAGTACCTCGTCAAGACCGGCGAGCGGGCGGGAATGCCCGTCGCGCTGCACCTGGTCGGCGAAGAACTCGCCCTTTACGACACCGACGCCGCCGTACGGGCAGGTGCCCGATGAGCGGCATCCGCAACCAACAGCCGATCTACCCACGCGGTAGCGCCGGCGGATACCCCCTAGCCCCGTGGCTGATCCTGGGAGCCTGCGCCGCCACCGCGGCCTTGACCTGGCTGGCGTGGATCGCCGGCCGCCTCGCCGCCGTGACCGCCGGCCGCCCCTGGGACACCGGCCCATCCTTCGGCTGGGAGTTCACGAAGCGCCTGCTTGACCAGGACTGGCAGCATCTGTGGCCCGGCGTGCCACCGCTACTGGTAGCGCTGCTCTACGCGCTACTGCTCACCACGACGGTCGTGCCCGGCTTCTGGGCGTGGGCGTGGTGGCAGGCCCGCCGACCGCAGGCCGGAGACCCACTGCCGTCCCTCGCCCGCACCCGCGACGTCGACGAACTCATCGGCGCGACCGCGCTTGCGCGGGCACAGCGGCTACGGCCGAGCCTCGCCGGACGTGCACCCAAGCAGGTGCCCACCACCGCGATCGGCATCGCGCTTGGACGACTCGTCACCGGGGGCCGCCGCCGCGGGCCGGTCCTGCGGTCCAGTTGGGAAGACGTGCTCCTCGCCGTGATGGCGCCCCGGGCCGGCAAGACGACCAGCCTCGCCGTGCCCCCGATCCTGGACGCCCCGGGACCGGTGCTCGCCACCAGCAACCGCTCCGACCTGTGGGCCGCCACCGCCCGAGCCCGCGAGCGGGTCGGCCGGGTCTGGACGTTCGACCCACAGCGGGTCACCCGGCAACCTCAAACCCTCTGGTGGAACCCCCTGGCCACCATCAACGGAGTTGAGGAAGCCGCACGGCTCGCCGACCACTTCATCCAGGAGATCCGGGGCGTCGGTTCCTCCGACCCGTTCTGGCCGCTGGCCGCCGGGGACCTGCTCATGTGTCTCTTCCTCGCCGCCGCCAACTCCGGCGGCACGCTCACCGACGTGCAAGCCTGGCTGTCCGACGTGACCAGCCGCGAGCCGGTCACGCTGCTGCGCGCCGCCGGGTACCCCCAGGCCGCCCGTGCGCTCGCCGGCCGTCAAGGAGGGGCCCCGGAAACCAGGGACGGCGTCTACGAAACCGCGCGTACGGCCGCCCGGTGCCTGTCCGATCCGGAAATCATGGCCTGGGTAACACCGCCGACCAGCGCCCTGGACCGGCTCGACGTGACCACGTTCCCCGGCTCCCGCGACACCCTCTACCTCCTGAGCAAGGAGGGCGCGGGTGCCGCCGCTCCCCTGGTCGCCGCGCTCACCGACGCCGTGTTCCGCACCGCTGTCGTCCACGCCGAGGCCGCCGGTGGCCGCATCGACCCGCCCGTCCTGGCGGTACTGGACGAGGCGGCCAACATCTGCAAGATCAATGACTTGCCGCAGCTCTACAGCCATCTCGGCGGTAGAGGGGTCATCCCGATCACCATCATCCAGAACATCGCCCAAGGCCAAGGCGTATGGGGCGAGCGCGGCATGACGGCCCTCTGGTCCGCCGCCACCGTCAAGGTCATCGGCGCAGGCTTGGACGACGCCCGCCACGCCGAGGACATCTCCCGCCTGATCGGCGACCACGACGTCGCGACGACCTCGATCAACCGCGACGGCAACGGTCACACCAGCTACTCCACCAGCACCCAACGGCGCCGGATCCTCGAACCGGGCGACCTCCGCGCCCTCAAGCGGGGGCGGGCGATCCTGCTAGCGACCGGCGCCCGAGCCGCCATGATCGACCTGATGCCGTGGTACCGCGGCGACCACGCCGACATCATCGGCGCCGACACCACCGCCAACGTCGAGGCCATCACCCGCACCGCCCGCGCGGACCTGGCCACCAACCACCCCGGTCCGTCGAGTTCGGACACAACAACGTCCACCAACCGCGGAGACCTGTCATGAGCGGCCACTCCGCCCGACTGTCGGCCGACCTGCGCTGGGTCGAGGCGATGCTCACCGACCTGCAACGGCAGATCGACGAGCTTGCCGGTGAGCTGCGGGCGCTGTCCCACCTCGTGCATGTGCACACCCTCGCAACGCTGCGGGCGGACACGGACAGCACCGTCGCGCCGGCCACGCCCACGGAGGCCGACGATGCCCGGTGAACGGCCCGCCCCGCCGCCGGAACGCCTCTACGCGGTCAACGCCGCCGCCGCCCAGTTCTACGCCAGCCAGCTGCCCGCCTCAGGCAAGGCGGCCCGCTACCTGCACAGCCACGGCATCGACACCGCAGCGGACCCCACCGGCCCATGGCAGGTCGGCTACGCCCCGGGACGGTGGACCGAACTGGCCACCCACCTGCGGGCAGCAGGGTTCACTGACGAGGAGGTGACCGGCGCCGGTCTCGGTTTCATCCACAACAGGAGCGGACACCTACTGGACCGCTTCCGCGACCGGCTCATGTTCCCCGTCACCGACGTGCACAACCGCGTAGTCGGATTCACCGCCCGCGACCTGGGCGGACGCGCCGAGGCCAAGTGGCTGAACACGCCAGAGACGGCAATCTACCGCAAACGCCTGCTGCTGTACGGTCTCGGCCAGCAGCTCGCGAACCGGCCCGCCGGTATCGGCGACCCGAGCGTGTTCGTCGTCGAAGGCGCCGCCGATGTCCTCGCGATGCACCGCATGGCCGCCACGCACGCCGCTATCCCCCAAACACAGCCGCTGTACGCGGTCGCACCGTGTGGCACCAACCTCACCCGAGATCAGCTCGACCTGATCCAACAAACCCTGCCAGGTGCCCACCTGATCCTGGCCTTCGACGGCGACGACGCGGGACGTCGAGCCGCCGACCGGGTGTACCCGGTCGCCTCTCGATGGCCCGGCCAGGTCTCCGGAGTACGCCTGCCGAAGGGACAGGACCCCGCCGACTTGCTCGGCACCCTGGAGCCCATGCGGGCGATTACCGAGATCACCGGCGCCATCCAACCCCTCGCCCAAGTCCAGATGACCAACACGATCGACCGGCTGTTCGCCACCAAGCGGATCACCGATCCGGTCCGATTCGCCGAAGATCGGATCACCGCCTACCGGGCTATCGCCGAGCTGTTCGTCGACGCCCCACATGCCACCCGCGACATGGCCGAGACCGCCGCCGAGCAACTCGGCCTGGACTCCGCTGACGTCGCGCGTGGTGTCTTCGAGGCATGGAGTGCCCGCACCGACACTCCCGGCGGAACCGACCCGCCTCCGGACGTAGCCGCCCCGGCTCCCGCCGCTGAACCGGTGGCAGGCCCGCCGGCCGAGGGCTCGACTCCCATCAGCCCTCATCCAGCCACCGAGACAGACATGACCGTCTCGGCCACAGCTCACAACACGGGGAGTCGCCGCGCCGGCACCACTGCTGCGATCACACGCCACGACCCGAGCAGCGGAATCACCGTCTGGGCACTTGCCGACGGCATCGGCCGCCACGCGCAGGCCGCGACCGCCGCGCAGATGGCGGCCGACATCGCGGCGACGGTCAGCCTGCGCTCCACGCCAGCGGCCGGGCTGCACGGCGCGCGGGCAGCGATCAATGCCTTCTACAGCGGGGTCCACCCCAGCCAGGCGGGCGACGCCTCCCTGCTCGTCGTCTCGGCGTACCCATCCCCGACACACCGTCACGGCGTACGGTTCGAGCTTGCCTGGGCCGGCGACTGCCGCGCCTACACCATCCGCGCCGGTCAACTTGCCCAGGTCACCGCCGATCACACCGCCGCCCGGCAACGCCGCGATCAGGGAGAGCACCAGTCGCCCGGTATCGCGGACGTGCTGCTCACCTCCAGCATCCGCGCCGGCGACATCAGCGTGTGCCCTCTTGACGAAGGGCCGCTGCTGCTGTGCAACAACGGCGTGCACCGCGCGATCCCCGAGCGCCAGCTCGCGGCAGAGCTGGCGGGCATGAGCGATGCCCAAGCCAGCGCCGACCGGCTCGCCCGCGGGGTCGGGCAGCACAACGCGCGAGATGCGACAGTCCTACTCATCCACGCCCGATCCGCACCACCGGCTCTGGTCACCACAACCAGAACCAACGCCCACGCGACGGTGACGGCGTCAGGATCCCCGGCGGCCCTGGCCAAGACCTCCTTCACGGACGCAGGAACCGGTCCTGCGGCGGTCACGACGCCGCAGGCCGAGTCGGTGCGAGGGTTCGGTCAGCCGGCCGCCGGCCGGCGACGCTGACCGACTGCGGCCCTGTGCGTCCGATCGGAAAACGCAATCGGTCCCCGGGAAAGACCAGGAACCGATTGACGCCTTGCTTCCGGCGTCCTAGCCGTTGACTCACCGGCGCGAATGATCGTGGCGGCTCGGACGTGACAGGACCTCCCGTGCAGCCCGGCCTATCGCGCCTTTCGCCTGCTGGCTCGGCTCGGCGTCGACCGGCGCCGCGAAGGCGAGCTTGGCCAGGCGTGGTGCGGCGCGGGGTAGGTGCGACGGCGTCGATGCGAGTGCGGAGGCTCCCACAGCGGCGAGCGCTGACCTCAACCGGTAGACCTGCTCGTCGTCTGGCTGCGCAACGCACCATCGGGCGACAGCGTGGTACACGAGCGACCTGGGCACGCGTTCGAGTTCCCGGCGGCCGAGAACGAAGAAGTGGCGGTTTCGAGCGGCCGTCTGGGTTGCCACCCGCAGAACCTCCGACAGTGACGGGAGCACCGCCGCCAGCTTGTCGATCGCTTCGAGTCGGGACCCACGGCTGGTGACATGGCCTGGTCGCGATAGCCCGGGACGGACCCATCTTGTCACCAGATCAAGCTCACGGGCTGTCTGCGCTGCCGCCGGGCCGTGTGGGGGCGTGCCGTGTAGCTGACCGGCCGCGTGGGCCGCTGCGCTCCACGATCGCCAGTCCGCTCCAACAGCGCCGGGTGAGGCGAGTGCGCTGACCGCGAGTGCCGCTTGGGTCGCCTTGGCCAGGTGCATGACGCGCACCTCGCCGGGGTTGCGGTGCATCCAGTCTCGCGTCGCGACCAGCGAGCGCAGCGCCGACGCGCCATCGCTGATCGCCCGGCGACCTACCGGGACCGGTGGCGGCGGTTCCAGCAGGTGCAGCAGTGATGGAGCGTCGCCGGCGTCCGAGATCAGCTGATGCACGACCTCGGTCAGATAGCCGTTGCTGGTCCAGCGGGCCTCGTCCGCCACCGTCTCGAAAGCGCCGTACGCGAGTCGATGGCCGCCGGACAGCCACTCAGGTAGCCCTGCGTCGATGGCCAGCATGTCGGTGGTCAGTACGGCGATGTCGGCCAAGCCGGCTTTTCGCCCGGCACCGGCACGAATCGCCACGCCCTCCGGCGTCAGCGGCTCCCGGGCCGGCGGCGCGTGACCGGCCAGGATCTCCCCGGCCACCGCGATCGCCTCCGCCGCCGACTCCAGATGGCGCCCGACCCGGCAGATCGGGGCCGTGGCGGGGGCAGCCTGCCGGTCGCTGCGAGCCGCAGCGGTGAGTCCCAGGTAGAGCCGTGTCGTGTGATCCCCCGCCTGCATCCGCAGAGCGACATCGATGGTTCCGCGGTCGATGTCGGCACGAGCCGGTTGGCCGCCGACGACCAGTTCCACGAGTTTGGCCAGCCGGGCATAGACCCGCTGCCGGGCCACGACGGTCGCTCCGACGTCGTCGAGAGTGACCGCCGGATCGGACGGTAGGCGTGCTTGCGCGCGGGTGAGCTCGTCGTGCGCCCGCGACAGCCAGTTTCCGTACGTCACACCAGACCTCGCACCGCAGCGTTCAATCGCTCGGCTGTCGCGGCGTAGGCGAAGCGGCGCTGGGCCGACACCTCCGGCTGCTGGCTCGCCTGGTCGTAGCCATCCCCCAGCACGGAGACGAGGCGGATGAGGGTCCGTTGCGTTGTGGTGGACGTGATCGAGGACCGCGCCGTGGTGACGGTGACGGCGATCGGTGCCGGTTCGGGGTACAGCTCGGTGAGCGCGGTGAGCAACTCGAACCCGAGCAGTGCCCACTGCTGGGAGGGCACATCCGGAGAGTCGAAGGCCAGACAGGCCAGTCGCAGGCCGGCTTGCGCCTCCGTCTCGTCGACGATTCCCCGTTCCTCCACACGAGTAATGGCCTGCTGCAGCGCGGTGATGTAGTCCATTCCCGGATCCTTCCCACGGCCCAGAACTCTGTCCACAACGGCAGCGAAGTCCTGTGGATAACCGACCGAAGCGGCGTCGCGTCCGCCCTCAGGTGCTCGTACCGAGCAGTTGTCGGCGCTGGTCAGGTGAAGCAAGAGCTGTTGTCGCAGAGGCCGTCGCCAGGTTCAAGGTCGAGCCCTGGCAGGGTTTGCTGCGCTTCGGGGATCGCTTCGGCGAGAGGGCGGTTGTACCGCGTCAGCCAGACCGGATCTCTGCCGAGCGTGCTCCGCCGCGCGTTCAGGAGAGTTTCCAGGTCGCAGGCCGAGTGGAAGAGGCTCGGCCGATCGCGCCGCATCTCGCCCCAGCCTCGGGGCGTCTTGAGAGGGCAGAACCAGCACGCGGACTTGGGCGGAACCGGGAGGTTCGCCCTGGCGATAATGCCCGCGCAGTCGTGGCGGCGTAGTGGAGGATCGTGGTCAAGCAGGGGGTACACCGGGATCTCGTACGGCATCGCCTGGCGTCTGTTGACCCGCTCGATCTCGTCCAGGCTGATGCCGATGCCCACCGTCGCCGGCCTGTCACGGCTCGCGCCGTGCTGCTTCAACCACTTCCCGAGTACCTTGATCTTGAAGTCGCCGGTACACGATCTGGTGCCGGGTGCGCCGTTCGACATGCGAACCGGGATGGGCAGGCTTCGGGACCCCTCGCGGGTGAGTCGGCCCCACAGGGTCTCGACGGTGCCGTCGCGGCGTGTGCGGTGCAGTTCGTGAAGCTCAATGCCGTGCGCCGCCGCGTACGGCTTGGCGTACCGCTGGAGGTACTCCAGAGTTGCTGGGTCCTCGGAGTCGCGACCGGTGTTGGCGAAGAGGAATGTGGGAAAGTTGATCTTTCCGGTGGCGGCGAGGACCAGCAGCGCCGTCGACTGGACGCCGCCGCCGAACGCGACCGCTCGGATCGGGGCGGTCATCAGTCCCACCACCCGTCGGGGGCGGAGTCGGCGGTCGCCGACGGCAGCTCGGTGTGACGGGCTGTGCGGTCTTCGTCGGCGGCCCGGCACTGTTTGAAAGGTCCGTCGTCGCCGAGTAGTTCGTGGATGTGCCGGTCGACCTCGACCGACCAGCCGGACATGCCGGTCGGGGCGAGGCGGCTGACTTCCCAGGAGCGCCAGAGCAGTTCGAGGCGCCAGATGGCCTCTGCGTGGCGCCACCACTGCGGGCACCAGTGCCAGCGTTGCCCGTCGACGCGCCACGCGAACATCGGAAGGAACAAGCCGGTGACCCAGGCTTCGACGGTCGGGAACCTCAAGGCGGCCGGCGCTTCGGTGGCACCGGGTGCCTGGTCGTCGAGCCGCTGAGTGAGTTCCGCGACCTGGGTCTGCAAGGCGGCGACCATTCCGGCCAGGTCCTCGTCACGGCGGCTGGTCACCGGGTCCTCCTCTGGGCGGGATGCGCGGTCGGGGTAGGGGCTGGCATGGCGCTCGGGTAAGCGGTGAGTGCCCGCTGCGCGGGCAGGGCGAAGGACTCGGCTGCCAGCCGTGCCGCTGCTGGCGTGGTTGCGTCGTGGGCGCTGGCATCGGCGGCGAGGTCACCGGCGCGGCCGGTTGCCGCTGCGGCGGCGGCGCGAGCCGTCTGGTGTTCGTTGACGGCGGTGGCGGGGTCGTCAGGGGTGGCTGCGGTGGTGGCCGCGGTGCGCTGCTCGGCCTCGGCCCGGTCGAGGAGGGTCTCGATGTGGGCGAGTGACTGCGCGGACCAGCCGCTGTCTTCGAGGTTGCGCAGCAGTCGGGCCCGGCCAACCGGGTCCAGCGTGCCGGCGAGCCGGGTGATTTCCTGGTCGAGTTCTTCACCAACTTGGGTGAGCGCGCCGGCGGTGGGCGCCCGGCCGCCATGTGGCCGGGCGGGGCCGGATCCGGACCAGACGTAGCGGGCCGCGTCCGCCATCGCGTCCTTGCGTGACAGGCCGGCGTCGCGGCCCCGGTGGTAGAAGTCGATCAGGCTCGGGGCGCGGCGGCGCAGTTCCTCTTCGGCGGCGGTCAGCACGGTGGCGTCGGTGGGATTGCGGTCGGCGTTCTGGGCCGCCTGTCCCCAGTGCCGTGCCACCTCCACGACGGGCAGGTCCGCAAGGTAGCCGCGTAGCCGGCCCTCGTCCCCGACGAGACGGGCCCATTGCCGCTTGCGCCGGGAGGCGTCCGCTGCGGCGAGCCGCTCGGCTTTCCGGTTCGCCTTCTGCTCGTCCTGGTTCCGGCGTGTCTGGTCGCGTAGTTCCTGTTCGGCTCGGTTGGCTTTGGCGCGGGCGTTCTCAGCTGCCAGCCGCGACCCGGCCTCGACGAGTACGCCGAGGGCCATGAGCCGTTCCATCGCGCGCTGGTTGCCCTCGCTCCAGGGATCGTGATGCTCGGGTTCCATGTCGGCGACGCTGCGGGGCACGGGTTGTCGGCGGCGCTACCGGGAGCGGCTACGGGCGGACGGCCGGGCCGACCGTAGCGGGGCTACGGGTAGCGGCTGGTCGGGTGCCGGTGTCGCGGGCGGAGGGCCGTGCCTGCCAGCCGAGGCGTGCAGGCGCGCGGCGGCGGTGGAGGCCGCCGCAGCTTGGCTACGGCGCTGCTGGGATTGCCGGAGAGCGGCGAGGTTGTCGGCGAAGCCGGCCAGCAGGTAGACGAGTTGCAGCGCGGCCGCACCGGTGCGGTCGCTGCTGAGTTGTCCCATCAGCCCGACCAGCCGGGCGAGGGAACGAAGGTGCACCGCACGGGCATCCACAGCCGGGAGCGGGGTTTCCCGCCGCCCACCGATGGCGCGGTGGAGCAGTTCTGCGGCGTGGGCCAGGCGGTGTGCCTGCGGTTGCGGGACGGTAATCGCGGTGGCGGTCAGGATGTCGGCTACGGCATGGGCCGCCTGTGCGGACAACGGTTGCGCTGGCCGGGCCAGGTCGTCGGCGGCGTTGGTGATCGCGTCGGCCGTTTCCTGCCACAGGTGTTGCCGCTGCTCCGCCGTGGTGGGTGTGGAGGTCTCGGACGGTCGGGGTGTCTGGGCCCAGCGGGCACGCAGGTGCGTCAGGGTCAGGTCGGGGGCGAGTTGACCGCCGCCGAACCAGGGCGGATGGTCCCTGCCGGGCAGGGCGGGACGGCTGACGGCGTAGCCGGTGACGCTGTTGTCGGCGCGGCTGCGCCGTAGCCGCACCCGCAGCCCGGCGGCCCGTAGCCGGTGGACGAAGTCGTCTTCGTCGGTAGCGACGACCGCGGCTGAGCGGACCTGGCGGCGCAGCCGCTCACGGGCCGAGGGGGGCGCGGCCCGGCGAGTCGCAGCGGCGCGCGGAGTGCCGGGCGTGGTGGTGTCTGGTCCCGGCGGAGGTGTTGCGAGTCCGAATCGGTGTTCCAGGTTGCGGGTGGCGTGCGCGCACCGGTGCCGGTCGTCGCTGGCCGGTTCGGTCCGGCCGTCCTGACGCACGAGAGTGGCGACGACGTCGACCCGTGCGTGTCCGTGCGCTATGGCGATCCACCGCACGGCGTTGCGGTCGCCGTGGGGCGCCAGGCCGGCTTCGTCGAGGAGATCCCGGACGGCGGCGGCCCACTCCTGGTGAGTGAGCCGCCGTTCGGTGGGGTCGAGTTCGAGGGTGCACCGCCAGACGGGCCGGGTCGGCGTGGTGGCGCCTGCCCTCATCGGTTCGGCGAGCAGTGCGGCCAGGCGAGTGGTGTCGTACCCACCTGGTCGGGGTGCCGGCTCCAAATCAGCCAGCTCGCCGCTACCGGCCCACGCGGCGACCAACTGGGGTGCCGGGTCGGTCACAGCGCGGGCGGCGTACGCGCGGCGGATCGCGGCGACCACGAGGGCGCCACGGGCGTGCACTCGGATGATCATCGAGTGATCCGGGTCGCGGCTAGTCGACGCCGAGAAGCTTGAGCAGGGCCGGGACGCTGACGAGGTAGCGGCGACCGATGCGCAGGATCTTCACCGGAAACTCGTTGGTCTTGGCCAGCTCGTACGCCTTCGTGCGGCCAATGCCGAGGATCTCCCCGGCGGTCTCGACGTCGGTGGTCATGCCGAGGGCACGCACGGCCTGTTCGGTCCAGACCTGGGACTGCGGTGTGGTCGCGGTGCTGGTCGTCATCGGTGAGTCCTCCCGCTGCTGTCTGGTGCCGACCTGTGGGTCTGCGACAACAGCGACGGTGCCGATGACGGGGTGGCGCCAGGGCTACCCCTGCGATGTCCTGCGCTAGGCGTAGCGCAGCCGGGCCAAAGGGCCGGCATCCCAGCCAGCCGCGGTGTTAGGGGTAGCTCGGGCTCATCCTCCGGCGTCCGGTTGCGCGTCCTGTTTCGGTCGACCGGTGCTCGACGCTGAACCAGTGCGGCTGTTGATCCAGCTTTCGACACGGTGACGTTTCCAGGAGCGGATGATCCCGCGACGGCCGGGCTCCTCCAGATCTGGCTTGATCAGGTAGCCGTCCCGGTCCTGCTCCCAGGCCGGGACGCTCTTCTCCACGTACTTGGACCAGGCTCCGTGGGTGACTCGGATCAGGGTGCGAAATTCCTTGGCGTTGATCAACTCGTCCGGGTCGCCCTCCAGGCTGACCTGGTGCACCCTCGCCATACGAGCGGTCCGCTTCACTTGGAAGTAGGCGGCGTTGAACACGTCGAGATCCTCAAGCGCGTACCACTCCTGGCCGTCCACCACGTCGATCGGCTCGCGCCAGCCGGTGGTAGGACGATGCTTCGGTGAGGCGACCCGGTTGATGGTCTCCAGGCTCCGGTTGAGGTACTCCGCGGCCCCGCGACGGTTCGTACAGAGGCGGTCGTTGACCACCCGTAGCTCCACGCAACCCCCTGCGTTCACGTCCCGATGTGCCCCGGCGTCGCCCGCCAGGCAGCCGTTTCCGCTTCCGCTCGCCGCAGCCGGGCGGCTCCGGTCGCGGGTAAGGGTCACTGTACCGGCAGCAACGTCGCCGGTTGCTTCCGCTGCTTCCGGAAGCACCACGTCAGTACGCATCATGAACCGTCCTCTGCAAACGTGGGCAGGTGCAATAAGCATCCGCAGGAGCCCGGCGAGGTTCGGCTCTGGCGTGGCCGGGCGGCTGATCCAGTGGGGCAAGAGGGCTGTGCGGGCAGGAGATGGCATCCGCGCTCGGTGTAAGTACGGGCAACGCCTCCCGGACTGACACCGGGAGGCGTTGCCAAATTGCGGGGACTTGCAGATCAGGTGCCGGCGGTGACGAGTTCTTTCCGCGATGCCGCAGAAAGCACGCTCCGGACCGTCCGGTCGGTGACGCCCACCAAGGTCGCCAACTCCTGCTGCTTCGCGTCCGGGTGATCCCGGTGCGCTTCGAGCACCGCCAGGACGGTGGCAGGGCTGACCCGGTCGACCTGCGGTACCGGCCGCCCGTCGAACATCAGCGGCTCGCCCGCTGGCGCGTTCGACGTCGTCCGGCGACGGCGCGGCGACATCCGCTCCATGAGCCCGCGAAGCTGCTCCTCCGCGGCCTCGCGGCGCTGCTGTTCGTCAGCGAGGGCACGCTCAGCGGTTGCCGCCCGCACCTCCAGGTCCTTCTGTACCCGCGCCTGCTCCCTGCCCTTGAGCCGGACGTTGGCGACCTCCGTTTCCGCCAGCTCGCCGCGCCGGCGCCACTGCTGAGCTTCCGCTTCCGCCTGCCCCCGACCTCGGGCCGCCTGCTCCGCTTCCGCTCGGGCAGTCGCTGCTGCTTCCTCGGCCGCCGCCCGCAGGACGGCTTCGTGCTCCGCCCGCCGCGTCGCTCGTTGCGCCTCCTCGGCTGCTTCCGCTCGCCGCGCTGCTTCCGCTTCCGCCGTCTGCCGAGCCGCCCGGGTTTCCGCTTCCGCCTGAGCGCGCCGCGTCGCTTCTGCGGCCAGCCGCGCTTCCGCTTCCCCCAGCGCCACGCGGGCCAGGCGGGCAGCCTCCTGCGCCGCTTCCATCTCCTTACGCGCCGGCCCGGGTAGCGCCAGTGACGGTACCGAGGTGCCGGTCTGGGCGAGGTGCAGCAGCAGCGTCAGGGCCTTGCCGGTTTCCCCGGCACGGGCAGCGTTGCGGGCGGCGGTGCGCGCCTGCTTCCGCACGTCTGCCGCGAGCGCCTCCCGCCGTTCCCGGTCGCGCTCGACGGCGGCGAGCCGGCGGCGCTCACGGCGAGCGGCATCGGCACGAGCGACCAGGGCAGCCGCGCCGGGGCTCAGCCGGTCCAGCACGTCCAGCCGCCAAGCCGTGAGGGTCGAGTGGGGGGCCACCAGCCACCGCCGCCATCCGAACCGCTCCGGCGGTGGCGGCAGCATGCCCCGGTCGCGCAGCGTCGGCCTGTGCTTGGCTCCGCTGCGGACCTCGTACACGATGATGCCGAGCGCCGAAAGGAACGACAGCCCGACCGCCTTGACCGGGTCGGTGTGGTGGCCGATGGCGTTGATCGCGACCGCCGCCGCCGTGCAGATCCAGATCAGCGCCCGCGCTGCGAGCGCCCGCTCCCCGGCGAGGCGCTGCTGCTGTGCGGTCAGGGCCATCGCCAGGCCCGTGCCCTCGATGGCGACCGCCGCCACGACGCCGATCGGCGTGGGCAGACCGTTGATCCTGGCAGCGTCGACCTGCCCATACACGGCGCCGGCTACGGCGAGGCCGTAGATCACGCCGGAGTAGACCGCGGCGGCGTTGGCCCGTACGTACTCGACGCGACGCGCGTACCACGCCGCCGTGTCCTGCCGGCGGGCCTGCCGCCGCTTGCGCCTCGCCTCGCGCTTGTTCTCGCGTTCCTTGCGGCGACGCTCGGCGCGGTCAGCTTTCTGCCGATCGCGCTGGTCGTCCAGGCGCAGCCGCCCTTCCTGTTCGCGCAGGCGTCGCTGCACCGCCGCGTCCTCGTCCGCGATCCGCTGCGCGCCGGCCAGCCGTTCCCGCTCAGCGGTCGCCAGCTCACGGGCGACCCGCCGGTCGGCCCTGGCCAGGTCGGTCAGGTCGGTGCTCATCGCGCCACCGGGCCTTCCAGCACCCCTCGCGTCGGCACCGACCCTGCCGGCAGGTGGCGAGTCCGGGGCCGAGGGCGCGGCGGTATCGGCGCCGTAAGGTCTGTCATCAGTCGGACCTCCGTTGTCCGATCAAGGTCCCGGCCGGTGGGTTGCCTCCACCGGCCGGGACCGCCTGCGTTTACGGGCCGGATAGGGCACCAACGGTGGGTGATCATCCGGCTCATCGTGAGAGCTACGGGTTATCGGCAGCGCTACGGGTAACGCGCCTGGTATACGGTGCTCGGATTTCCCTTCCGGCAGGGGCCGACGGGTCGCCCTGACCGCACGCAGCGGTTGACGCCGCTCAGCGCGCCGGCGGCTGGCCGGGCGGGGGGTGGATCGGCGCGGTGAACGCCTTGACGCAGTAGCCGGAGCAGTGCTCCCTCCAGGTGGTGTCGTCGGCGTCATCGTCGTAGAGCAGGTGCCCGGCGGCCCGGCGGGTGCCGAGCCGGTACCCGGCGGCGCGAAGCCGGGTGGCGGCGTCGGCGCGACTGATGATGCGCCAGCCCTCCGCCCGCAACACGGCCTCCACCTCGGCCGTCGTCCGCCGGGCGAAGGGATGCCCGGCCGGCAGCGGTACCGGCGTGGTCGCCTCCAGCAACCTGAACCCGCAGGCCGGGACCGGGCCGTTGTCGTGGTGGGGACGGATGCCGATCAGGCCGGCGGCCCCGGTCGGCAGGTGCAGCCACACCTCACCGAGGTCGGCGGCAGCGAGCGGGTCACCGGGCCAACCGCCGAGGCGGCCGGCCCCGTCGAGGTGGCTTGTCACGCGCGTTGTCATGAGTTCTCTCCCGAGGACTTGGCGTCGGGCACCGGCAGCATCGCCCGACATGACTTGTAATGATACCGCACTTAGTCGGTGTTGCCGCCCGGATCATCGAAAAGTGTGAGCTGGTCAGGGTGCGGAGCCCGGGAGCGTCGGGCCGGCGCGCTACACCGGTTGCTCGCTGGCGCCACGGGCGGGATCGACGGCAGGTCGACCAGCGGTGTCGGCGGAGCGGACGGCGCGCGTGCGGCGTACCGAAGGGCGTCCATCACCTCCTCCCGGTAGACCAGGGCGTAGCGAAAGCAGTTGCGGCAGTCGGTGGGAACTCGGCAGCCAGTCAGCGGGTCCGGACGGCTCAGGTGCGTGCAACCTGGGAGGCGGATGCGTTCCCGTCGGGCGGTGGCGGACCAGGCTTGGCTGTCGGAGCTGGCCAGCAGCGGGCCGACGAGCCGTAGCGCGTTGATGCTCACGCCGAATCCGTGCATCCGCATGCCGAGCGGCGCGAGGGTGCCCAGGACGCGGGCAACCTCGCGCTGGGAGCCGCGCCGGCACAGGCTGCCGACACCAACGCGCATGCCGGCCAGGTCCACCCCCGCGGCCTGGTACATGCGGTGGTGCTCGACGTACTCCCACGGATGCCACCCCTGCAAGGTCGGCAGCCACGGGACGTGGGGAAACTGTTCGGCCAGGTAGAGGTAGTTGGTCAGGGTCGCTTCCTGGTGCTCCCGGACGGTGGTTCCGGTGCGGCGCAGGCACTGCGGTTCGCAGGGCCAGCCCTGGATGCCGACGACATCGGGCGGTCCCACGTTCTCCTGGAAGCGGGTCCACATGGCCCCGTACTCGTCCGGGTGCGGGAACCAGAGATGCCCCTCCGGGTCGGCGCGCAGAATCAGCGCTGCGTAGGCGCCGGAGTCGCCGGCCCACGGTCCCCCGTTCATCCGGACCGGGAAGTCGTCGCCGCGCCGCCGGTAGCGAGCGAGGGTGGTCGCCGAGAGGAACAGCGGCACGGGTAATTCGATCTGGTGCCTGTGCTGCGCGAGACCATCGCTGACCTTGGCGGTGATGTACAAAAACGGTAGGAACCAACTGGTAACCACCAACATGGTGCGGCCCGCCAGGGTCGCCCAGCCGGCGGTATCGAGTACAGATCGCGCCCGTCGTCAATCGGCTGGACATAGCGCAAGCAGGCTCCTTTGACAAGCGGTGACCATCGCACCGCCTGTGCGACCGTCATTCACATGCCCCTTCGTTGATCGCTCCGCCGGGCAACAAGGTCTGGCGGGGGCCGGAAAGGGGCAGTGCACCGCTGACACGACGCACCGCCCCGGCCTCTGCTCTATATCGGAGGGCACAGGCAATGTCGGAAACGAAAGGCAAGGGGCTGCGGGTACGCCGTCCGCAGGGCCGAATCGCCCGCCGCGTGGAACTCGCGGGCCTGGCGGTAGCCGTCGCGGCTCTCGATCCTGGCGGGCCGTACCGTGCCGGCGTAGCCGCCCTCACTCGCGTGTGGGCCGACGCCGCTGCCGTTGTCTCATCACCCTTTGGCCGACCTTCGCCATTGCGATCTCACGCTCAGTGGGCAGCACCTCTGCGGCCTTGGCCCGAAGCTTCTCCACGTACGCCTCCAGCGCTTCGCCTGGGAACATCCTCCGCGAACCGATTGTCACCGACTCGATTTCACCGGCTCGCATCAGCGAGTACAGGGTGCGGATGCTGATTCCGCCAAGCTGTTCGGCGGCCTCTTTTGCGTTGTACAGCAACTTCCGGCGCCGTTCGGCGGCGGGCGGGATGCCCTCGCCAGCGGTATGCTCGGCGAGTTGCAGAAGCGACTCGACCTCCGCCCGTACTGCCGCTCGAGCTTCTTCGAACGCCTCTCTCTCCTTGCGTTCCCAGAGGACCCGGTGGACTTCGTCGAACACCTTGATCAGCATGATGTGAACTTCGCGCGCGGTCAGCGAACGAGGATCTAGCGCAGAGGTCATACCGAGTAGAACGGTCGTGGTTCTAAGTCAGCTCCACCGGTTGGGATACGGGTAGACGCCATCTTTGGAGACGCGAAGGACGATTGCGTCCCTCGTATCGATCATCTCGATGATGACGTCCAACTGCTGTGTTACGACGGTAACGGCTTCCGTGTCGATGCAGGCCAGAAGCACATGACGTCCGAAGGTGTTCTTGCGCCGCCGGCTAATCGCCTCTTTGTCGTGTGTTAGCAAGATGGCGTTGTGGTTGTCCGCGAACACTGACACTTGGTCGTCGTCGGCGGTGGCCAGTCCGGCCTGGCTTGCCGTGATGCAGCGGTGCCCTCGGCGACGAAGTACCGAGGCGACGCCGGCATCGACGTCGTGGTCGAGTAGGAAGAACACTCAGGCGCTCACCGCATACCGGCGTGCTTGATCAACGTCCTCAGGCACAAGATCTGGATATGCGGCCAGAATCTGCTCCGTAGTGCGACCATCTGCAAGCCAGCGGGTCACGGTCTCGACCGGAACCCTGGTTCCGGCAAAGACGGGCTTGTTGCCCATCGTCTTGCGCCGCCGTTCGATCTTGCCGTAGCTGCGGGCCGGCCTACCGGTGCCCGCTCGCACAATGCTCCGGATCGCATCCAGGTTAAGCACCTGGTGCAGGACCAGTTGATCGGGCTTCGCTCCGCCTTCCCAAGTGCCGTCCGGGTGCTGGAAGTAGATCTCTCTGCCGAGAGTGGCGAAGCGCAGCTCACTGAGGGGGCGTTCGTAACCGCGCGATCTAAGGTGGTTTACCACCTTACGTACGTTTTGAAGCGACATCCCGCGCGCTCGAAGTTGGGCAACAATGAGCAGGGCGACGGTGTCCTCGAAGCCGTACAGTCGCACGTTCGTGCGGAGGCTGAGTCGCCGCTGGATGCCAGGGCGTACCACTTGCGTCAGGTCCCAGTACAGAAGCCTGCCGACACTGACCCCCGCTAGCTCGGCTGCGCGCTTCTCTGGGAAGGCGATGAGGTCGTCCAGGTCGTCGCGCATGTTCGAAGCGTGGCACATTCGCCACAGATTTCAACTCTCGTTCCAGCCAATTCGTAGATCAGCTTCTCGCGCCCGCCTTTCGGCCGTGGGGCACATGTGCCGCATACGCCGGTCGGCCTGTCGGCGGTCAGCGTGAGGGCCAAGCGGAGGCCAGGGCGACGATGCGAGAGGGTCGAGCCAGTCGGGGCACCGTACCGACGCACCGACCGGTGCGGTGTCACTCAGGCCGCAGCCATCGGTACCGGTTCCAGCCGGTAGCGACGGTGGTCGAAGCCGCCCTCGTGCACCAGCCGCCAAGTGTGGTTCCCGCCCCGCCACCGCTGGCAGAAGACAGGGTCGAAAAGGGAGAGTTGTTCAAGCATGGTGTTTCCCGGTGGATCTGTTCGAGGGGTGTGAGCGGGCGAGTCGCCGCCCTGGGCAAGTCGACCTGGGCGCCATTGGCGCGGCGCTGGTCGCCGGTTCCTCTGGCCGCCGCCGGACGGCGGCGGCCGGAGGGTCGCGTCGGCTATGCCTCGTCGGCCGCGAGGGTTGCGGGGTTGGTGTCGGTGGCCGGCAGCGGTGCCTCACCGCATGCCCGCAGCTCGACCGTGGCCAGCTCGTACCCGTTGGCTTCGAGGTAGCGCAGGTAGCGGGTGGTGCTGTCGCTGACGCTGCGCCACAAGTTGCGGCTCGTCGCTTCCTCGTACGCGGCGAGCAGCAGGCCCAGCGCGATCATCTGGGCGCGCTCGTCGCTGGCCTTGCCGACGAGTTCGACCATCGCCGGGGCTCGCCGGCCGAGCGTGGGAGCCTGGTCCGGCAGCCCGAGCAGGTCATTGGCCAGCCGGTTGCCGCCGGTCAGCGCCGACGTGACGGCGTGGTCGGCACGGGCGAGGCTGCCGGCGATGAAGCCTGCGGCCGTCTTCGGCGCGATCTTGCGGGCGAGGAACGTGCGTAGCCAGTTCCGGCGTACCGTCTCGGCGCTGTCCCACGCCTTGTTGGACTGGATCACGTCACGGCGCTGGGCGCGGGCTTCCTCCCGTTCGGCGTCGGTCATCTCCGCGACGGTCTTGCGCCCGCTGCCGGAGTCGTGCCCCCGCCAGCGCAGTGCGTGTCCGTGGGCGGCGAAGTCGGTGCACACGTACTCAGGCACCCAGATCCTGTACGGGCGAGCAGGCTCCGGCTCCTGCGCGTCCTCGTCTGCCTCGGTCGACGTGTCATCGCCCCACGGGTCCTCCTCCTCGTCGGTATCGCCCTCGTCCGGGTGGACCCATTCGTCGTCGAGAAAGGCGGCGTGCCCGGGGCAGGATGCGTGGTTCTCTTCGGTGAGCTGTTCCTCGCCGTGCTTCAGCTCCGACAGCCGCTTGACCTTCTCGTCGTTCCACACTGGCCGGTCGACCACGCTGATCCCGGCGGCAGCGAGGGCAGCGGCAGTCTCGGCCTTCGCCGCCTCCTCCGCGCGAGCGTCACGCAACTTCTGCGCCTCGTGGTCGAACCCGCCGCGCTGGGCGGCGACCACGAGCTGCTTGACCGCCTCCGCGTCGTCCTCGAACTCCGCGACCACCACGGCCTGGTCGATGGTGAGGAACTCCCACCGTTTCGTTGCGCCGTGAGCGAGCTTGCTGCGAGCCACCGACAGCGCCTTGTCGACCACGGGCCGGCTCGTGGACATCCGCTTGGCGATCTCCCCGGCCGGGACACCGCACAGAGCGAGCTGGTCGTACGCGGCCACACGCTCAGCGACGGTGAGGGGTTCCCGGTGATCGTTCTCGTTCACCTGGTCGGTCAGCCGGTCGGCCTCGTCCGGCTTCGGAACGACCATCACCCGTACCCACGGGCGCTGGGCTTGCACGGCCGCCAGGGTCCGGCGTTGCCCGCGCAGCACCACCAAGCGGTCGTTGTCGTCGCGGTAGGCGATGACCGGTTCCAGCACGCCACGCTGGCGGACGTTGTCGACGTAGGTCTTGCGCAGTCGGGGGTCCAGGCGCACGTTGGCGCCCACGACTAGTGTCGCGGGGTCGACGCGGAGTAGCTCCTCCTCGAACTGCTCGTCATCGAGGGCGTGAGGTGCGGTGGCCGTGGACGTCGTGGGAGCAGAGAGCGTCACGGTGAAGGTCCTTCCAAGGGATGTACGAGCAGCGGGCACGGCTGGCCCACCGCGTCGGCGGCGGTTGGTGAAAGGGGTGGTTCGGCGACGAGCGGCGCTACGGGTAGCCGCAGCGGCTACGCTGGCCGGTGCGGACCGTCTGGCGGTACGTCGGGCTCGGGTTGTAGCGGCCTGGAGCCCCGGTGGCCGGCCCGCGTGGCACGAGACCGCGCGGGCCGGCGCTGTCACCTCCGGCGCAACGGAGTCTCCAGCTCGCACTGACTGATCAGTTGCTGTCCCAGCCACGTACGAATCTGGTACCGGGCCAGCCCATCGACAGCGGGTAGCTCGATGGTCTCCACATCGACCGGCACCAGTTCGTCGGCCAGCCGGACGTAGGCAGCGACCAGCGCGTCACGGCCGCCTGGGCCACCCAGCCGTCGAGAGATCTCCGCGTGGGCGACCGCCCGCACGCCTCCGAGGATGAGGCCAGAGTCGGGGCGCAGCGTGGTCAGAACGATGTAGGCCACGGACTGCCGAGTGGGCGTGGGATTCTCGACCGACACGAGGCCCGGGTTCCCGGCGTCGCCCGGCTGCTGGCCGGTCACTGCGCACCGCCGGGCTGTTCGCCATCGGTCATAGCCTCCGCTGCCGCCTCAGCCGGCTCAGGTGAGTGGGCTGGCGGGGCGAGCAGGAACGTCTGTCCGCCGGACAGGTCCAGGACCGTGCCGGTGTCGGTGACGACGTTGTACCGGGTGCGCCGGCCGGAGAGGGCCTGCTTGTCGAGGACGGTCGCAGCGGTCGCGCCGGTCTTGACCCGGCTCGGGTGCCAGGTGCCCGGGTTACGGGTCGATGCCTTGGTCGCGTCGTCGGTGATGAGGACTCGATCGCCCCGCGTCAAGCGGGTCGTGGTCTTCTTGCCTTGGGCAGTCACGGAGCTTCCTTCGATCAATCTGGCGGTTGTCGATGACGACGTGCGCCGGGTGGTAGCGACACCCAGGGCCACACGTCGAAGAGTCAGGGTCGGTGCGAGTCCGGCGAGGCGATTCGCGGCAGGAGAGCCACGGGTCCGATCGGGCGGGCGCCCGTGGCCTCTCCTCGTCACGCCGCAAGCGACGCTGATCGTCGCCAACCCGCCTTGCTATTTGTAATGATACCGCATTAGCCTCAGAAATAGCAGCCCTAGACCTACTTGACCTGCAAAGACGGGGGGCGAGAGGCTGCCGTCAGCCACTGCATTCGGGGTCGACAGCCGAACTGCTCATGAGCGCTGTCGCGTCCGTTCAAAAGCTTCGGATGATCAAGTCGTTGACCAGCGGCCCGCACGGTAGGTCCGGACACCGGCCGGTCCAGTTGTCCGGACCTACCTTGCGGATTCCCGGCCGAGCCAGCGTGGGCGGCCCCGGTCGGGCAGGAAGTGTCGTAGCTGCCTGGTGGAATGGCAACCCATGAGCAGCCTTTACACCAAGAACGGCCGGCCGTTGCAGGTCTCCGGCGATAGCGTGTACTCCCGCTCCGGCAAGTATGTCGGTCGCATCAGCGGTGGCAAGATCTACGACCCGAGCGGGCGTTATGCCGGAACGATCGACGGGGACCGGGTCGTCTACCGATCGACTGAAAGCGCATCCATCAGTAGTCCCAGCATCAGCGCGCCGCGCGTGGGGTCGGCCGCCGCGAACGCCGTCGGTTCAGCTATATGGGGGGACGAGCCCAACTTCCCTGACTGATCGGGCCGGGCCTGGTCTTGGCGTTGCTCGCAACGTCAGCCGGACGGCTCGCAGGGTTACTCGAACACTCGCAAGGTTCACGCGGACGCGACAAGCGCAGTCCAAGATCGAGATGACGAACACCCACCGCCCTATCGGTGATTCGAGTCAACGATGCCTCGCCCCGTTCCGGAACCGGTGTGCGTGGAAGGGCAAGCAAGTTGTAGTACCGGTCACCGGATGTGCCGACCGAGCACGGTCGGCACATCCGGCAACCGGCAAGAGCACTGACCCAGCGGGGTCAGTGGACAAGGTAACGCGACCACGTCGCGCACCGACAGCGGCCACGCCGACGCTCCGGCAGGCTTCCGCCTTCGAGGGCGAGTTGCCATACCTCGCACTGAAGCGGTCCCGACTGGTTCCGCTTCCGCAGCCGGGCAGGTCCGACACGATTGCTTCCGGTCGCGGACTCCTGCTTCCACCGTCACAGCCGGAGCGGAACCGGAAGCAGAGTCATGCCGAGCCGCTACCCGTAGCGTCGCCGATAACCCCGCCGCCGCACGTTCGGACGCAGGAACGTGCGAAGCGGAGGCAACGACGGTGGACACCCGTACGCGAACAGCGGTCGGCGACACGCCAAGCCCACGTGGCGCCGACCGGCGTCACCAGTTCCCAGGCCGACGGCAACGGATCAACCTCCGACTCGACGACGCCGAGCACAACGACGTCGTGACCGCCGCGAACCGCGCCGGGCTGACCCCGACCGGCTTCTGCGCCGACGCCGCGTTGGCCGCCGCCAGGAGCACCACCGCCCCCGGCACCCTGATCGCCGGAACCGGCGTCACCCGAGCAGAACTCGCCGCCATGCAGCGAGAACTCTTCGCTGCTCGGACCGCCATCACGCGGACCGGCACCAACCTCAACCAAGCCACCGCAGCACTCAACGCCACCGGTGAAGCGCCGGTCTGGCTCGACCACGCCGTCAGGCGGTCCGTGCAGGCACTCGACAGACTCGACGCCCTCGTGGCCGACATCGACCGGCGGCTGCGCTGATCCCCGCGATCCATCCCCGCGGCACGAACGTAGGCGGACTGCTCCGCTACCTGTTCGGGCCAGGGAAGGCTGAGGAACACGTCAACCCCCACCTCATTGCCGCGTGGTCCGGCCCCAGCCAGCTACCTTCGCTGGAACCCCCAACCCACGCCTCCGGACGCCACGACATCCGGGCCCTGGCCCGCCTGCTCGAACAGCCCGTACGGGCCGGCAGGAACCCGCCACAAAAGTTCGTCTGGCACACCTCCGTCCGCAACCACATCACCGACCGCATCCTCACCGACAGCCAATGGGCGCACATCGCCGCCGAGATCGTCGCCGCCGTCGGCATCGCCCCGCATGGCGACCCGGACGCTGTGCGATGGGTGGCCGTCCGCCACGCCGACGACCACATCCACATCGTGGCCACGCTCGTCCGACAGGACGGCGAGACCGTCTGGGCCTGGAACGAACGCCTCAAGGCCCAAACCGCCGCCCGAGACCTCGAACAACGCTACGGCCTATACCAGGTCGGCCCGGTTGACCACACCAGCCACCGCCGGCCAACCGCCGCAGAGCAGAACAAGAGCCACCGACAGGGCCGGCCCGAGATTCCCCGAGACAAGCTCCGCCGCGAGGTACGCGCCGCCGCAGCCGCAGCCACCGACGAGAACGACTTCGTCAACCGGCTCAAGGCAGCAGGTGTTCTCGTACGGCTCCGGCACAGCACGATCAACCCGGCCGAGATCACCGGCTACGCAGTCGGACTCCCCGACCACCACACCAGCACCGGAAACACCGTCTGGTATGGCGGCGGCCGACTCGCCCCAGACCTGACCCTCCCGCAACTCCGACGACGCTGGGACTCAGGCTCCGGAGCCGTCCCGCGTGGCGGCCGGCAGCGCACACCGCCCCCGGGCGTTCAGCGACGAGCGAGCGCATTCCGCCGGGCAACAACAGCGGCGGACAAGGGCGGCCGTCACCTCATGGCTGAGCGAGATGTCAACGAGGAGGACATCGCATACCTTGCCGAGTCTGCGTCCGACGTCCTGGCGTCCACTGCACGGGCGTTCGAGGGCCGCAAGGGTGGTCCACTCAGCGATGCCTCGGAGATCTTGGACGGCGCGGCCCGTGAGCCGAACCAGCGACGCCCTGGCCGTCGGATCCATCCGGCAGCCGATCAACTCCGGGTCATGTCCCGACTCATCTCGGCGGTCGGCCGGCTCACCGGCGAAGACGACACGGCCGCAGCTCTCCAACTCGTACTGCGCATCTCGATGATCGCGGACAACCTCGCCCGCCTCCGCGAGGCTAAAGGCAGGCTTCACCAGGCTCGGGCAGCCCGACAAGCAGCGGAACGACTCCGCGAGACCGCAGCGAATGCCTCCACCAACCCGGTAGAAGTCCGATCCGCCATCACACCCGCACACGTAGTCCCCGGACGGAGCCAGCCCAAGGGTCGCATAGCTTGAGGTACCGGTCAGTTTCGGAGGATGCGCTGCACCCCGAGCGGGTCGCGGACGAACCACAGCACCGCCGGCAACGTCAACTCCGGCGCATGCCACGTTGCCGCAAGGTCCGCGTCGGGAGGCTAGCAAGCAGGGCGGGCTCCCGAAGTCACGGGAACCCTCCCTGCCTCAGGCTAGAGAAACCGGCTCAGAAACAGCAGGCCCCAGGCCGGAGTTGATCTTTATGCCTGATCAAGGATCACGCTGCTTCACCCAGGATGGTCTGTTCCATGATCTTCGCCGCCGCGCGTTCCGCCTCCGGCAGGACATGGGTGTACCACTCCTGCGTAGTCCGTGACTGCGCGTGTCCCAGTCGACGCTGCATCGCGTGCTGAGGGATCCCGTTATCGGCTCCAACCGTCGCCGACGAGTGCCGACCGTCATGAAGCGCGATCACCGGCACCCCAGCCTGGATGCAGAGGGCCCGAAACCGGTCGGTCAAGTACTTCGGGTGGTAAGGCGAGCCGTCCTCCTTGCAAAAGACGTAGCCCCATTGCTTGTAGAGCACGCCCACCTCGGCCATCTCCTTCTCCTGGCGGCGAAGGTGTTCCAAAAGGACCTTGGTTATCGCGGCACCGATAGCGATCGAACGCTTGCTCTTGCCCTTGGGCTCCTTCTCGATCACGCCGCCATCCACCTCGCCACTAGCCACCGCGCGCTGCCAGTGGACGTAGATCACCCCGCTCTCCAGGTCGAGCTTCGGCCACTTCAGCCCGGCCAGTTCACCACGGCGCATCGCGCACACCACGACGAGCACCCACGCGGCGTACAGGCGGTCGTTCGCCGCAGCGGTAAGGAACTTGGTGCACTGCTTAGCCGTCCAGATGCCCTTGCGGCCCCGATCCTCACGCTCAGAGGGCTGGGGTTGGCGTACCCCTTCGATCACGATTCCGAGATCCTGGAGCGCCTTCTTGAGGGTGCGGTGGACGTGCCGAACCGTCTCCGCCGACAATCCGGTGCCGTTCCTTCCCCCCTTCTTGAGCAAGTAACGGTAAAGATCATTGATAGCCCTTTTGTCGAGGTCGTAGAGCTGTAGAGCGCCCAGCCGAGGAATGATGTACTTCATGACCGCGTTGCGGTAGTTGCCGAGAGTCGTGACAGCAACGTCCAGCTCGCGCTCCTCCAGCCAGTGAATCAGCTCGGCAGCCACACTTCCGTCCGCCGCCAATTCGGTCTTGCCGAACTGCTTGAGAGCCAGCCCTTCCTCACGGATTGCCTGCTTCTCGTCCTTGAACCCACGACGCTTCATCTGCTTTCGCTTGCCGTCCTCGCCCCGGGGAAGGTCGATGACGAAGTACCAGTTCCGCCGCTTGGGATCGAAATGAACTGCCATGTTCTTCTCTCCCTCGACTCACGCCACGTTCGCGAGCGCGGCAACAGCACCACGCGAGCGCGCCTCGAATGGAACGGTGGCCGCGCCGGCCGAGGTGAAGGCGGGCTTGGAGTACGGCGCAACCGGAGGCAGAGCGCCTGCCGGCACTGCCGCTACCTCGACGGCACGCGGGCAGGACCCGCACGGGATCGTAGAGTTGTGCATGGATTGGACCTCCTACGTCCGATCTAGGCCCCGGGCTTGTGGTGGAGTCACGTGCTCGGGGCCGCCCTGGTGTTGCAGCCGTCTCGTCGTACCTCGGCACGGTGATCTCCCCCGCCGATGCTGATCGGCGCGGGTTATCGGCAGCGCTACGGATAAGCTCAGCCGGATCCGTGCAGGGTTACGGGCGCTACGAGACCGTTATGGAGTGAGCCCAACCGCAGAGGGCTCTGGCCGTTGCCGGAATGCGTCCAGCGGCAAGGCGACCAGGACGCAAGCCTGCCCGGTAGCTCGACCTCAGGCATGCACAAACGTGGATCGAGGGGCTACGAAACTCCCTCGCCCCTTGGTCACAGAGGACCTTCATCTGTGCCTCCCGTGGTCACACGCGACGACTGCAAGGACCACGGTAACGGATCTCTGTGACCACGGCGGTGACCACAAGATCATCGCCGTACTTCTATATCACCAGGTCAATCCTGGTGGAGCCGAGGGGACTCGAACCCCTGACCCCCACACTGCCAGTGTGGTGCGCTACCAGCTGCGCCACGGCCCCTTGCTGTCGACCCGGTCGCCCGGGCACTGGAAGAACTATACACACGCCCGTCGGCATGGTCATCTCGCGGGGGTGCCCGCCGACACCTGTCAGTTCAGCGCCACGTCCGGTGGGAAGTGCGCGACCGCGGCCATCATGCCGCCCTGTCGGCGCAGCACCATCGGCCACAGGTCGTCGGGGCGGTCGACGAACGCGTCACCGGGCAGCGCGTCGAGGACGAACCAGGAGCCGTCCTCGATCTCCTGCTCCAACTGCCCGGTGCCCCAGCCCGCGTAACCGGCGAAGACCCGGATGCTCTGCACGTTCTCCCGTAACCGCTGCGGATCGACCGACAGGTCGAGCGTGCCCACCGCGCCGGAAACCTGATGGAAGCCTTTGAGCCGGCGCACCGGGGGACGCATCCGGGCCAGGCAGATCGCGGAGTCGGGCTGCACGGGGCCACCCTCGAACAGCACCGCCGGGTGGCGGGCCAGGTCGCCCCAGTCGCGCAGCACGTCCGCCACCGGCACCTCGGTGGCCCGGTTGAGCACCACACCGAGCGCGCCACCGGGCTCGTGCGCGACCAGGAGCACGACCGTACGGTCGAAGTTCGGATCCTTCAGCGCCGGTGTCGCCACCAGCAGCTTCCCGGTCATCGACTCCGTCGCCCGCCCGCCGATCGCCTGCCCCTCTCCCTGCATCACACGCACCCGTCAGTCGTGCACGGGGAGGCGGAACCGGTCACAGTCATCGACGGTGGGCCCAACCGGTGACATCCGCGCTGTCATCGCCATGCCTGGCACCATAGCTTGCGTCCCCGACCCAGGCGAAGGTCTGAGCGTCGGGTGATCGACAGACGGAACGGGCAGGGTGGGCGGCACCGGTGGCCGACTCACCCTCGGTGCGGCGGCACCGCACCGGGCGGCGAGGAAAGCCGGCGCCGGAGCAGTGGCGAAATGCCCTGTACACCCGAGTGGCCCCGATACATTCAGAAGCGATGGCAACGGTCCGCGACACCACCTACGACCTGCTCCGGGCCCTGGGCATGACCACCGTCTTCGGTAACCCCGGCTCCACCGAGGAGCCGTTCCTGCACGCCTTCCCCGACGACTTCCACTACGTGCTCGCGTTGCACGAGGCGTCGGCGGTGGGTATGGCGGACGGTTACGCGCAGGCCACCGGGGCCCCGGCGCACGTCAATCTGCACACGGCACCGGGCACCGGCAACGCCATGGGCAACATCGTCACCGCCTGGCACAACCGGACCCCGCTGATCGTCACCGCCGGCCAGCAGACCCGGGAGATGCTGCTGCTCGAACCCCGGCTCACCGCCCGCCATCCCACCGAGCTGCCCCAGCCGTACGTCAAGTGGGCCCACGAGCCGGTCCGGGCCCAGGACGTCCCGGCGGCGCTCATGCGGGCGTACGCCACAGCTGTCCAACCGCCCACCGGGCCGGTCTTCCTCTCGCTTCCGCTCGACGACTGGGCACAGCCCGCCGACCCGCCGCCACAGGTCCGCACGGTGGCCACCCGGTTCGCTCCCGATCCCGACCGGCTGCGTCAGTTCGCCGCGACACTGGCGACGAGTCGGTCACCGGCGCTCGTGTTCGGTGCCGCCGTGGACCGGGCCGGCGGCTGGGCGGCCGGGGTCGCCCTCGCGGAGCGGCTGGTCGCCCCGGTCTGGTCGGCCCCCGCGCCCGAACGGACCGCCTTCCCCGAGAATCACCCGCACTTCCGGGGCGTACTGCCCTTCGCTATCGGCCCGCTGGCCGACCAGCTCCGGGGGCACGACACCGTGCTGGTGGTCGGTGCCCCGGTGTTCCGGTACTACCCGCACGTACCCGGCGAGACGCTGCCGGACGGCGCCCGGCTGCTGCACGTCACCGACGATCCGGAGGAGGCGGCCCGGGCACCGGTCGGCGACAGTCTGCTCGGCGACGCCGGCCTCACCCTCGCCGCGCTGGCCGACCTGATGCCCCCGGCGGACCGGCCGCCACCGGCCGCCCGGCCCGTACCGTCGCCGGTGGAGGATTCGGTTCCACTCAGCGCCGACGCCCTCTTCGCCGCGCTGGCCCGGCACTGGCCCGAGGACGGCGTGCTGGTGCAGGAGTCCCCCTCCAACCTGTCGGCGCTGCGTCGCCGGTTGCGGTTCGACACCCCCGGGTCGTACTTCACGATGGCCAGCGGTGGTCTCGGCTACGGCCTGCCGGCGGCCGTCGGCATCGCGCTGGCACAGCGCGACACCGGCCGCCAGCGGCCGGTGGTCGCGGTGATCGGCGACGGCTCGTTCCACTATTCGGTCCAGGCACTCTGGACCGCCGCCCAGTTGCGGTTGCCGCTCGTCGTCGTCGTTCCGGTCAACCAGCAGTACGCGATCCTCAAGGCGTTCGCCGAACTCAAGCAGACGCCGGGGGTACCCGGGCTGGACCTGCCCGGCATCGACATCACGGCGATCGCCCGCGGCTACGGGTGTGCCACCACGGTCGTCGACAACCCCGATCAGCTCGGTGAGGCACTGGCCACGGCGCTACGGGCCGACGGGCCGACAGTGCTGCCGGTGCCGATCCGCACCGACGTGCCGCCGATCCTCTGAGAACGCGCGTGAGGCACCTGCGGGGTCCGACGGCCGCTGAGCCATCGCCGTCGGCAACGTCAGGTGCTGACGTCGAGGTCCCGGCCGACGCCGTCCCGGGACCGGACGGCGTCGGCCGGACGCTCAGCCCGCGGCGAGGCGCAGCGGCGACGCGCTGACCACGTCCAGGACCGGACGGGTTCCCAACGGCGCCCGCAGCGTCACCGCGACCGGTTCCAGCTTGAGCATGTCGTTGCAGGCGCCGGTGGACCGCACCACCGTGCCGCCGACCACGACCAGATGCTCGTGTTCCTGCACCAGCGGGGTGATCCCGGTGTCGCAGCTGCCGACGCCGAGCCGGAAGTTGAGCGTCGCACCGTCGACGGATTCGATGTCCTGTGCGCTGACCAGGTCCTGCGGCGCGGGCGCGGCCGGCGCGACCGGTTCGGGCAGGGCACCGACGGCGTCGGGTGCGACAGCGACCCGGGCCACCACGGCGTTGATCTCCTCGACGGTGAACAGCCATGCCGGCACCTGCGCCGCGCCCCGGGTGGTGTGCACGGGTGCGGAACCCAGTTCGACGCCGGTGACGGTGAGCGGTATGCAGGCGGCCTGCGGCTCGCTGCTCACCGGGGCGTCCGGCCCGTCCGGCGGGTTGGCCGGTGGCGGCGTGCCGGGGTCCTTCGGTCGCCCGGGACAGGGTGGCGGGTCGCCCTGGTCGATCTGCCGGTACGCCTCGGCCGCGGTGATCAGTGGCACGCGGAGTTCCCCGTCGGCGAAACGGACGGTCCCGTCGTCGGGCCGCCCGGACGGCAACGGCACCTGCTCCCGGTACCAGCCGGCCTGGAAGGCGAGCTTGGTCTCCTCGGTGAACGCGGGGTCGCCGACGAGCACCGTGGGCTCCTGGAGCGGCACGTAGCCGGTGGTCCACGCCGCACCCGGGCGCCACGCTTCCGCGACGGCGGTGGCTCGCTGCTCGAACGCCTCGTGCCGGTCGGTCGGGATGCCCGGACCTGTCGGTTCGCTGCCGGCCGGGGCGCAACCGGCGGCCATCATCAGCAGTGGCAGGCCCACAAGGGCGAGTGTGCGGCGCATACCGGTCTGACGGCGCGGCGCGGCGGCTGGTTCCCGGCACTGGAAAACCCGGCCGGCGCGGGTGGGCAGACGCCGGGTGCCACCCCGGTCCGAGGCCCCTGACCCTCAGGACCGGCAGACGGGAACGACTGCGCGCCCCGGTCGAATGACCGGGGCGCGCAGTCAGGTGGTGGAGGTGCCGGGAATCGAACCCGGGTCCTTCGCCGCCTTGTCAGGGCTTCTCCGAGCGCAGCTCGCTGTGCCTCTACTCGGCCCCTCCGATCACGCGAGCGAGTCGGTGTGACGGGCCCAGTCGCTGATTGATCTCGCCGCACGGACCCCGCGACCGGGTCCGATTGGCCAGCCTTCTAGCTGATGCCGGCTATCTGGGTCGAAGGCGCTCCCAGGCCGACAGACTTGCTACTCGCCTCAGGCGGCGAGAGCGAAGTCAGCGCGATTGTTCTTGGCGCTTATTGGTTTCCGACGAACGATTCTCGAGACGACGTCGGCTTCCTCGGCTCGCTTCCCCTGCCGCAACGTACGAAGTCGAAACCAGTCACCCCCTCGACAGGCCGCCGGGTTCCGGCGGCTCCGACAAGCCTAACGCCTGCCGTAACCGGATTCATCCCGAGCCCACGCCGACGCGCCAGAGCGGGATGATCCGGACAAATCAGTCGCTCATCCCCTTGCCTCGCCGGCCCACCGCCCGTTGGATCTCCCGGTCGGCGTCCCGCTTGGCCAGGTCCTGGCGCTTGTCGTACGCCTTCTTGCCCTTGGCCAGGCCGATCTCCACCTTGGCCCAGCCGTCGGAGAAGTAGACCTGGAGCGGCACCAGGGTCAGCCCGCTCTCCCGGAGCTTGCCGATCAGCCTGTCGATCTCCAGCCGCTTGAGCAGCAGTTTCCGGGTACGCCGGGGCTCATGGTTGGTCCAGGTGCCCTGCACGTACTCGGGGATGTGCATGCTGTGCAGGTACAGCTCGCCGTCCCGTTCCTGAGCGAACGCGTCAACGAGCGAGGCGCGCCCGGCCCGCAACGACTTCACTTCGGTGCCGGTCAGCGCCATGCCCGCCTCGTACGTGTCGAGGATGGCGTAGTCGTGACGCGCCTTCTTGTTGGAGGCGACGACCTTGCGCCCCTTTTCCCGTGGCATCGCCGCGCCACCTCCCTTTCGTTGCCGCCCGTGGCCGGCCCTGCCGGCCGAAGAGCGGAGATCATGCTACCCGAACGACAAGGGCCCTCCCGCGCCGTTTATTCCGGCGTGGAAGGGCCCTTGCCCAAACCCGAGCGAGGGGTGCGCCTGCGCGCCCCGCGGCGCTAGACCCGCAGGTAGAAGCGGAGCGTGACCCAGGCGGTGACCGCGCTGATCAGACCGCCCACGCCGGCCATCACCGGGAAGGTCAGGAACACCTCGCCCCAGCTCACCGGCGCGAAGAGCCCTTGCAGGGCGCTGAGCGCGCCGTCGAAGAGGAATATCTTGAGCGCGACCAGGGCGCCGAGGCCCAGGATCGAGCCGATCAGGCCGGCGACCACCGCCTCCAGCACGAACGGTGCCTGGATGAACCAGTTGGACGCGCCGACCAGCTTCATGACCGCGACCTCACGCCGCTTGCTGTACGCGGCGACCTGGATGGTGTTGGCGACCAGCAGCAGCGCGGCGACGGCCATCGCGATCGCGGCGACCAGGGCGATGTTCTGCCCGGCGGTGAAGAGGTTGAAGATCTTGTCGAGCACCTGACTCTGGTCGACCACCTGGTCGACCCCCTCGACCGCGGCGTACTGCTCGGAGATGGTCTTGTACTCCTCCGGGTTGACCAGGTTGACCCGGTACGACTCCGGAAGCTGGTCCGCCTTGACCGCGCTGAGCAGGTCCGGCGAGTCCCGGAACATCTCCTGGAAGCGCTGGAAGGCCTCGTCCTTGTTGACGTACGTGGCCTGCGAGACAAGCGGGTCGGAATCCAGCTGGGCAGCGATCGCGGTGCGCTGCTCCTCGGTGATGTCGGCTTCCAGGAAGATCGAGACCTGGATGTTCTCGAAGTACAGCTGCTTCATGTCCGCGACCTTGGTGTAGATCAGGCCGCTGGCACCGAGCATGGTCAGCGAGACCGCCATCGTGATGATCATCGCGATGGTCATCGTCACGTTGCGCCACAGTCCGACCAGTACCTCGGACATGACGTATTTCATCCGCATCGGGATTTCCTCCGGCTCTCCGGCGTGAGGTGTTCGTCGTCAGATCGGGGTGCGGTGGGTAGGGCCGTCACCCGTAGACGCCGCGGGCCTGGTCGCGAACGATACGGCCGCTCTCGATCTCGATGACGCGACGGCGCATCTGGTTCACGATGTTGGAGTCGTGCGTGACCATCACGACGGTGGTGCCGGTGCGGTTGATCCGGTCCAGCAGGCGCATGATCTCGATGGAGGTGTCCGGGTCCAGGTTTCCGGTCGGCTCGTCCGCCAGCAGGATCAGTGGACGGTTCACGAACGCCCGGGCCACCGCCACGCGCTGCTGCTCACCGCCGGAGAGCTCGTGCGGGTAGCGGTGCTCCTTGCCCCCGAGGCCGACCAGTTCCAGCACCTCCGGCACGACCCGGCGGGCCACCGCCTTGGTCTTGCCGATCACCTCCAGCGCGAAGGCCACGTTCTCGTACGCGGTGCGGTTGGGCAGCAGCCGGAAGTCCTGGAAGACGCAGCCGATCGAACGGCGGAAGTGCGGGCGCTTCCAGGACCGCATCGACGTGACGTCCTTGCCGTTGACGACGACGCGCCCCTTGTTGGGGGTCACCTCGTGCAGCAGCATCTTGATGATCGTGGACTTGCCGGAGCCGGATGGGCCGATGAAGAAGACGAACTCGCCCTTGTCGATCGACACGGACACGTTGTCGAGCGAAGGCCGCGACGCCTTCGGGTACGTCTTCGTCACTTGCTCAAGCTGAATCACGGGTGGTGAGTCTACGCCGTGTAACTGTCGTGCCAAGTCCCACGCCCCGCCGTTGCGGGGCAAGTCATCAAATCAGCACGTCAGGTGGAGATCGACGACGCGCTCCGCCCACGATCGGTCACGCACGGTCGCCGGCCAGTTGCTGCTGCTTGCGCCACCGGATCCCCGCCTCGATAAAGGAGTCCAGCTCGCCGTCGAAGACCGAACTCGGGTTGCCGGTCTCCTGCTCGGTCCGCAGATCCTTCACCATCTGATACGGGTGCAGCACGTACGAACGCATCTGGTCACCCCAGGAGCCGGCGGCGTCGGTCTTGAGCCCGGCCATCTTGGCCTGCTCCTCCTGGCGCTTACGCTCCAGCAGCCGGGCCTGGAGCACCCGCAGCGCGGAGGCCTTGTTCTGCAACTGCGACTTCTCGTTCTGGCAGGTCACCACGATGCCCGTGGGAATGTGGGTGATCCGTACCGCCGAGTCGGTGGTGTTGACGCTCTGCCCACCCGGGCCCGAGGAGCGGTAGACGTCGATCCGCATCTCGTTCTCGGGGATGTCGATGTGGTCGGTCTGCTCGACCACCGGCAACACCTCGACCCCGGCGAAGCTGGTCTGACGCCGCCCCTGGTTGTCGAACGGGCTGATCCGCACCAGCCGGTGGGTGCCGGATTCCACGCTGAGCGTGCCGTACGCGTACGGGACCTTGACCGTGAAGGTGGCCGACTTCAGGCCGGCCTCCTCGGCGTACGAGGTCTCGTAGACCTCGGTCGGGTAGCCGTGCCGTTCGGCCCAGCGAAGGTACATCCGCAGCAGCATCTCGGCGAAGTCGGCCGCGTCCACGCCGCCGGCGCCCGCCCGGATGGCCACCAGCGCCTCCCGGGAGTCGTACTCGCCGGAGAGGAGCGTGCGGACCTCCATCTCCTGGATGGCCTTGGTCAGCCCGGCGATCTCCGACTCCACCTCGGTGAGCACCCCCGAGTCGGACTCCGCCTCGGCCAGTTCCAGCAGCACGTGCGCATCGTCCAGGCGCGCCCGCAGGCTGCCGAGCTTGTCGATCTCGCCGTTGACGTACGACAGCTGCGAGGTCACCTGCTGGGCGCGGGCCTGGTCGTCCCAGAGGTCCGGGGCGGACGCCTCCTGCTCCAGGCGGGCCTTGTCCGCGCGGAGACGGTCGAGGTCGAGCACCGCCTCGATGTTGCGCAGGGTGGCGTCGAGTTCCTTGAGCTGTTCGGAGAAGTCGGCAGCGGTCACGACAGACAAGGGTACTGCTCGGACGAGGAGTGAGCTTGCGAGCCCCGCAGTCCGAGCCAAACAAACCCAGCTCGGACGAGGAGTGAGCTTGCGAGCCCCGCAGTCCGGGCCGAAACAAACCCAGCTCGGGCCGGCATCGGTCTCAGCCGGCGGCGGCGCTCTTGAGCCAGGACAGGGCGGCACGGTGGTACGCCACGGCGAACTCCAGTGCGCTCGCGTCGTACGTGTCGCCTTCCTTCTTGGCGTTCTTGACCTGCTCGCGGACCCGGGCCAGCGCGTCCGTGTGGTACTCGTTGGCTGCGGCCTGAAGGTTCTTCAGCTGGCTCGGGGAGTGCAGGTTCCCGAAGGCGATGCGCAGGGCGATCGGGTTGCGGATGGTGTCGCGTCCCGGATCCTCGGCCAGCCAGCGGGAAAATGTCCGTTTTCCGGCTGCCGTGATCGCGTACGGCTGGCTCATCCGCGGCCCGGGTTTACCCAACCGGACGAAGCCTCTCTCGGCCAGTACCGGCAACTCCCGGTAGACCTGGCTTCGGGTCATCGACCAGTACGGCGCCAGCCGGCGCTCGGCGGCGGCCATCAACTGGCCACCTGTCATGGGACCCTCATGGAGCAGCCCGAGCAGGGCCGCCGCCGTGGGGTTCACTCCGGATTCCGCCATGCCCCTCACGCTGCCACTTTGCCGGGCCGGCGTCCAGGATTTCACCTTTTCGCCACCCATTGGGGTTTCCTATGTGCACTGTCGGCGCGCGACGGTCCACCCACACCGGCCCGACCGGCGTCCCCCGGCCGCCCCCGGCCCGACTCGGCGGGCGCGGGGTCGACAAGGGCCCCTCCTGTCACACCATGCATGGCGTCGGGCCGGGGCTGGTCGTTACATTTCAGCCCATGTGGGGGTAGGTGTGGTCGGTCGGCGGAACGAAGGTTTCCTTGATCGTCCGGGGGGACATCCAGCGGACCAGGTTGTGCCAGGAACCCGCCTTGTCGTTGGTGCCGCTGGCCCGGGCGCCACCGAACGGCTGCTGCCCGACCACCGCGCCTGTCGGCTTGTCGTTGATGTAGAAGTTGCCGGCCGCGTACCGCATCTTCTCGGCCACCGCGTCGACCACCCGGCGGTCGGTGGCGAAGATCGACCCGGTCAGTGCGTACGGGGCGATCGCCTCGGCCTGCGTCACCACCTCGTCGAAGCGGGCGTCGTCGAAGACGTGCACGCCGAGGATGGGACCGAAGTACTCGGTGGTGAACGTCTCGTGTGCCGGGTCACCGCACTCGAAGATCGTCGGTCGGACGAACCAGCCCACCGAGTCGTCGGCGGTGCCGCCGGCGATGATCCGGCAGCTGTCGTCCGAGGAGATCAGCTCCAGTGCCGCGGTGTGCCGGGAGTACGCCTTGTCGTCGATGACCGCGCCGCCGAAGTTGCGGAAGTCGGTGACGTCGCCGTACGCCAGCCCGTCGGCGGTCGCGGCCAACCGGTCGCGCAGGCCACCCTCCCAGAGCGAACGCGGGACGTACGCGCGGGAGGCCGCCGAGCACTTCTGCCCCTGGTACTCGAAGGCACCCCGGATCAGCGCGGTGTGCAGCGCGTCGACGTCGGCGCTGGTGTGCGCGACCACGAAGTCCTTGCCGCCGGTCTCGCCGACCAGCCGGGGGTAGCCCCGGTAGCTGGCGATGTTCTCGCCGACCGTGCGCCAGAGCTGCTGGAAGACCTTGGTGGACCCGGTGAAGTGGATGCCGGCCAGGTCGGGGTCGGCCAGCACCACGTCGGAGACCTCCTCACCCCGACCGGTCACCATGTTGATCACGCCGGGGGGCAGCCCGGCCGCCTCGAACAGGCGCATGGTGAAGTGCGCGGCGAACTGCTGGGTCGGGCCCGGCTTCCACACCACCGTGTTGCCGAGCAGGGCCGGCGCCGAGGGAAGGTTGCCGGCGATGGCCGTGAAGTTGAACGGGGTGACCGCGTAGACGAAACCCTCCAGCGGCCGGTGGTCGAACCGGTTCCACACACCTGGCGACGACATCGGCTGCTCGGCCAGCAGGTTACGGGCGAAGTGCACGTTGAACCGCAGGAAGTCGATGAACTCGCAGGCCGAGTCGATCTCAGCCTGCACGGCCGTCTTCGACTGGCCGAGCATGGTGGCCGCGTTCAGGGTGTCCCGCCACGGCCCGGAGAGCAGCTCGGCGGCGCGCAGGAAGATCGCGGCGCGCTCCTCGAAGGGCAGCGCGCGCCAACCCGGCGCGGCGTCCTTGGCGGCCTTGACCGCCGCCCGCGCGTCGTCGTGGGTGGCGTGCCCGGTCATCCCGAGCACGTGCGCGTGCCGGTGCGGCTGCACCACTTGGATCGGCTCCCCACCGGCCATCCGCTGCTCGCCCGCGATGGTCATCGGCAGGTCGATCCGCTCGGCGGCCAGTTCGGTGAGCCGCCGCTGGAGACGTTCGCGGTCGGCGCTACCCGGCTCGTAGGTGCGCACCGGCTCGTTACGCGGCTCGGGTACGGAGAACACGGCGTCCATCAGGGCTCCTGGCGATCTCGACGGCGGTGGCGAAACCGGCCCCGTAGTGGCGGGACCTGCGCCAATCTTTCCACGCCCGGCGTCGGACGAGCACACCACGGCCACCGGCAGACCATTGATCAGGAGGCAGCCCAGGTCCACCGGAACCGATTCGTACCCGAAAGGGACACGCAGCCGAAAAAATGCAGGCTCTGCGGGCTTCCGGCTCCCGCCCGTCCCGGCCGCGTACGCTGGGTTGCCGGTGACGTTCCGGCCCGGTCGGGCCCGGCGGCGAAGGGGAGACCATGAGCAACGAGCCCGGTGGGCCGACCGCCGCTCAGCCCGACCAGTCCGAGGCCGTTGAACCGGGCGTCGACGACCACTCGGACACCGGTCAACCGGCACCGGCACCGACGGCGCTGGCGCTGCTGGCGACCGGCTGGCTGGCCGCGATGCTCTGGTCGACCCGGGAGGCGATCAGCTCGGCGACGGCAGGTGTCACGGCTGTCAGTCTCTCCGCCTTCGCGCTGCCCGGCGTGATCTCGGCCGCGCTGGTGGCCGGCGCCGCCGTCGGGCTGGCCGTCGGCGAACCGGTTGCCCGCCGCACCGAACGGGTGACCCTGCGCTTCGCGGTGGCGGTCGGCGCCGGCCTGCTGGTCGGGCTGCTCGCCGCGCTCGCGATCGATCTCACCTACGCCGGTGACGTCACCACCCGCACGATCGCCGGCACCACGGCCGCCGCGGCCGTCATCGGCGGCGCGCTCGCCGGAGCCCGCAACGGTGCCGTGGTGGGGGCGGTGGTGGCTGCCGCGCTGGGCACCCTGGTCTTCGTGGTGGCCTTCAGCGTGGCCCGGGACCCGCTGTTCGACCTCTTCGGTGCCGGCGACAGCCAGCAGTCGCTCGTCAACGCGGCCAGTTGGGTTTCCCGGACCGAGTCCCTGCTCGCCGGGCTCATCGCCGGCGGGTTGGCCTTCGGCTACCTCACCTGGGCGCGGCGACGAGCCGCACGCGACGGCGGCGGGGCCGGACCACGCTGGCCGGCCTACCTGGTGGCGGGCGCCGGACCGGGACTCCTGCTCCTGCTCACCGAGGTGATCATCAGGATCGGTGGGCGCTCGCTCATCGACCTGGCCGCCGCGCTCAGCGAGGCGGACGCGGTCGCGCAGACCTCGCTCGGAACCTCGCGGGTGGACAACGCCATCTGGGTGCTGTTCGTCGGTGCGCTCACCGCTGTGGTCAGCTTCGGCCGTACGCTCGGCTCGCCGGCCGACGACGAGGCGTAGCCGCAGGCCGGGGCCGACGACCCGGACCTGCGGTCGCGGTCAGCTCTCCGGGGCGGCGGCGCGCAGCAGTGAGTCCAGCTCGCTGGGGTCGTACCACTCCAGTTCATGGTCCTCGGCACCGTCGACGGTGAACTGGGCGTCGGGGTCACCGGCCAACGCCTCCAGCACCACCTGGACGGCGGCGGCGACATCGGTCGCGGCGTCCACCCCGTCCACGTGCACGGCCGCGACGGCCGCGAGCGGCACCGGGGCCGGCAGCTCCACCACGCTGGAGCCCAGTTCGCCGTCGCCCCGACCGACAGCCGTCGCGGGCAGGTCCGCCGAGACGACCACCCGTCGACGAGGCGCGGCCGGGTCGTGCCGGATCAGTTGCAGGGCGTCCTGGGCGGCGCGGGTGAAGGCGACGTACTCCAGCTCCTCCTCGTCGCCTTCCGCGTACCACTCGCGCAGCGTCGGGGTCACCGCGTGTGCCTGCGTCGCGGCGAGTCCGTGCTCCGGCAGCCTGGCCAGCATCGGCACGGTCGCCGGCACGTAGACCCGGACAAGCTCGTCGGTCACAGTGGTCTCCCCCGCTCTGCTCCGTCCGGCGGCGACACCGTCGGACCTGGCGTACGGACCCGCCCGTTCGCCCTGACCGTCATACACCGTGCATCGCTGTCGTGGAAGTTCCGGCGACGGGCCGGTGTGTCCCGCCGGTCGGAGAGCGGATTGGCCGGGAGGCGGCAGCCGGTGGCAAACTGAGGCGAACGACGTCAACCCGGGGAGTTTCGGTGGAACCGAGGTTCCTGCTCCTGTCCGACGTGGCCACCGAGCTGAACGTGTCGGATTCGCAGGTCTACCACATGGTACGCAGCGGCGAGTTGCCCGCGATCAAGATCGGCGGCCGGGGGCAGTGGCGGGTGGAGCGGGCCCGCCTGGAGGAGTACATCCAGCGCAAGTACGCGGAGACCGCCGAGTGGGTACGCGGCAACCCGCTGGCCGAACGCGATCCCGAGGAGCGGTAGGACCGCACCCATGGCATTGACCGCCGGCTCTGTCATGCCTGAGAATCGAAGCTGTCGAAGGCAAACGAAGGCAAACGTAATCTAAGCGGCTGACGGCAGGGGGCAGCGCGATGACCGACCTCCGGCGACCCGGGCCGGCCCGCCCACCCGTGCGACTGCGGCCGGCGCCTGCCTTCGAGCCCCCCTCCGTCGACGAGGACACCGCCGGGTGGCCCCGCCCGACCGACGGCCAGCTCGCTCTCGACCTTTTCGATTCCGGCCGCCGGTGGCCGGGCGGTGGTGGCCCGGACCGGCCGCCGCCGCCGTGGGTTGCCGGGCGCTCCGGCAGCCGGCCGATCGCGCCGGGTGCGCCGAGGTCGGGTCAGCCCGGCCGGCCCACCCGGGCCGGGTCGCCTGGCGGTGGGGCGGCACTGCCCGGCCAGGGCCAGGCCCGACACCTGCCGCCCGGGTCACTGGCCACGGCCACTCCGGCGGCCACCCGGGTCGCCCACCGCTTCGTCGCCACCTGTCTGGAGGTGTTCAACGGCTTCCGGCCGCCGGTGCAGCTACGGCGTCACCTCGACCCGGCCCGGGTCGCGGTGCTGCTGCCCGAGCTGGTCCGCGCCACCGCCCGCGGGGCACCACCCCGGCGACGCTCTGCGCGCCCCGGGGTGCGGCTGCAACGGCTGCGCGTCTGCGAGCCGCGCCCCACCGCCATCGAGGCCGCAGCGGTACTCACCGGTGCGGGTGGTCGTAGCTGGGCGATGGCGCTGCGCCTGGAACACCGACGCGGCAACTGGCTCTGCACCGACCTGCGGGTCCTGTGACACGGACGGTCAGCCGGCCGCCTGGTCAGACGAGGTCGCGCCCGACCCCTGACCAGGTGGCCATGGTCGAGGCCACCAGGTCCTGGATCGGGCGCGAACTTCCGAGCGGGTGATTCCTAGCTGGCTGAGGTGCCGCCGGGGGCACCGTGGCAGCGCTTGTACTTGCGGCCCGAGCCGCAGGGGCACGGCGCGTTGCGGGACGGACCGTTGCTGGCGCTCGCCTGCCCCGGTGCGGACTGACGGGCATTGCCGACCGGAACCGCCGGGCCGCGCAGGCCGCCGGCCGGACGCTGCGGCGAGGTCGGTGCCGTCCGCCCCGGCGCCGCCGGAGCGGCCTGGTCCGGACGACCGATACCGAGCGCGGGAGCCCGCTGCTCCTCACGCTGCACGGCGACGCCACCGGCACCGGCCTCACCGTCGATCGTCGGCGCGGAGTACTGAAGCCCCTGCTGCTGCGGCGCACGACCCAGGCCCTTGGCCCGGATCTCCACCGGCTTGTCCAGCAGTTGGACCTCCTCGGCCTCGGGCTCCGGCTCGTTGACCTGCACCTCGAGGTTGTAGAGGAAGCCGACGGTCTCCTCCTTGATGCCGTCCATCATGGTGGCGAACATGTCGAAGCCCTCGCGCTGGTACTCCACCACCGGGTCGCGCTGGGCGTACGCCCGCAGCGAGATGCCCTCCTGGAGGTAGTCCATCTCGTAGAGGTGCTCGCGCCACTTACGGTCGATGACCTGGAGCAGCACCATCCGCTCCAGCTGCCGGGTGCCCTCGGCGCCGAGCTGCTCCTCACGCCTGTCGTACGCGGCGTTCGCGTCCTCCTTGAGCCGGGCGAGCAGGAAGTCGGCGTCGATGCTGGCCCGGGACCCGCCGGCCTCCTCCTCAAGCTCCTCGATGGTGATGCCCACCGGGTAGAGCTGCTTGAGGCTGGACCACAACTGCTCAAGATCCCAGTCCTCGGCGTAGCCGTCCGAGGTGGCCCCCCGCACGTACGCCTCGATGGTGTCGTCGATCATGTTGCGCACCTGCTCGGAGAGATCCTCTCCGTTGAGCACGCGCAGCCGCTCGGCGTAGATCACCTGGCGCTGCTTGTTCATGACCTCGTCGTACTTGAGGACGTTCTTGCGGATCTCGGCGTTCTGCCCCTCGATCTGGGCCTGTGCGCTCTTGATCTGACGGGTGACCATCTTCGACTCGATGGGCACGTCCTCCGGGATGTTGAAGCGGTCCATGACCGCCTCCACCGCACCGGAGCGGAACCGCTTCATCAGCTCGTCCTGCAGGGACAGGTAGAACCGCGACTCGCCCGGGTCGCCCTGCCGGCCCGACCGGCCACGCAGCTGGTTGTCGATCCGCCGGGACTCGTGCCGCTCCGTGCCCAGCACGTAGAGCCCACCGGCGGCGGCGACCTCCTCGGCCTCCGCGTCGCAGGCCTGCTTCCACTTCGGCAGGACCTCTTCGAGGGCCTTGTCGTACTCCTCGGCGTGCTCCAGCGGGTCCAGCCCGCGCTGGCGCAGCTCGTTGGCCGCGAGGAACTCGGGGTTGCCGCCGAGCAGGATGTCGGTGCCTCGGCCGGCCATGTTCGTGGCCACCGTGACCGCGCCCTTGCGACCTGCCTGGGCGACGATCTCCGCCTCCCGGGCGTGGAACTTCGCGTTCAGCACCGAGTGCGGGATGCCCCGGCGGGTCAGCAGCCGGGACAGGATCTCGGAATTCTCCACCGAGACCGTACCGACAAGCACCGGCTGACCTGCCTGGTGCCGCTCGGCGATGTCCTCGATCACCGCGTTGAACTTGGCCTGCTCGGTCTTGTAGATGACGTCGGCCCGGTCCTCGCGGACCATCGGCCGGTGGGTCGGGATCGTCACCACGCCGACCTTGTAGACCTTGTTGAACTCGCCCGCCTCGGTCTGCGCGGTACCGGTCATGCCGGCCAGCTTGTCGTAGAGGCGGAAGTAGTTCTGGAGGGTGATGGTGGCCAGGGTCTGGTTCTCCTGCTTGATCTCCACCCCCTCCTTGGCCTCGATCGCCTGGTGCATGCCCTCGTTGTAGCGGCGACCGTGCAGGATGCGGCCGGTGAACTCGTCGACGATCAGGACCTCGCCGTCGCTGACGATGTAGTCCTTGTCGCGCTTGTACAGCTCCTTGGCCTTGATCGCGTTGTTCAGATAGCCGACAAGCGGAGTGTTCACCGACTCGTAGAGGTTGTCGATGCCGAGCCGGTCCTCGACCTTCGCCACGCCCCGCTCGGTGACCGCGATGGTGCGCTTGGCGTAGTCGACCTCGTAGTCGCCAGCGCCGTCCTTGCCCGACTGGAGGCGGGCCACCACGGCGGCGAACTCGCCGTACCAGCGGGCGGAGTGCTCGGCCGGGCCGGAGATGATCAGCGGGGTACGGGCCTCGTCGATCAGGATCGAGTCGACCTCGTCGACCACCGCGAAGTTGTGCCCGCGCTGGACCAGCTCGTCCTTCGACCAGGCCATGTTGTCGCGCAGGTAGTCGAAACCGAACTCGTTGTTCGTGCCGTAGGTGATGTCGCACTCGTACGCCGCGCGGTGCTCGGCCGCCGGCCGGTTGGGCAGCACCACACCGACGGTCAGGCCGAGGAACTCGTGCACCCGTCCCATCCAGGCGGCGTCGCGCTGGGCCAGGTAGTCGTTGACCGTGACCACGTGCACGCCCTTGCCGGACAGCGCGTTGAGATAGACCGGCATCACCGAGGTCAGGGTCTTGCCCTCACCGGTCTTCATCTCGGCGATGTTGCCGAAGTGCAACGCGGCGCCACCCATCACCTGCACGTCGTACGGCCGCTGGCCGAGCACCCGGGCCGCCGCCTCGCGGCAGACCGCGAACGCCTCGGGCAACAGGTCGTCCAGGGTCTCGCCGTCGGCGAGGCGTTCCCTGAACTGCTCGGTCATGCCGCTCAGCTCATCGTCGGTGAGGTTGACGTAGTCGTCCTCGATCGAGTTGACGGCGGCGGCGATCGCCTTGAGGCGACGCACCATGCGCCCCTCGCCCGCGCGGAGGACCTTTTCCAGAATCGACACGGATCAACGCTCCCCTAGACAGTCTCGAACCATCGTAGGCGTTCCATCGGGCCGATGGTCACTGGTGGCGGTGGTCGGCCATCGCGAAACCGACATAACACTCCCCACTCCCGTCCGTGTCCCGGTTATCCGGTTACGCCGTGGGCGAACGATCCGGCACGATGACTCGGGTGGAGCCCGTGGAGATCATCGAGGAGGGCCTGGTGCTGCGCCCATGGCGGGCGACCGACGCCGACGCAGTGCACCGCGCCTGCCAGGATCCGGACATTCAGCGCTGGACCACCGTACCTCGCCCGTACCGACCCGAACACGCGCAGAGTTTCGTCGCGGACCGGGCACGCCAATGGGAACTCGGCACCGGCGCATCCTTCGCGGTCTGCGACGCCGCACGCGGCAAGGTGCTCGGCGCCTGCGGGTTGAACACCATCGACCGCAACCACGAACTCAGCGAGATCGGGTACTGGACCGCACCGTGGGCGCGTGGACAACGCGTCGCGGTGCGTGCCGTCCGGGCCGTCGCCAGGTGGTCCTTTGACGAGCTGAAGCTGCGACGCCTGCTCTGGGGCGCCCAGGTGGGCAACCACGCCTCCCGACTGGTCGCCCTCCGGTCCGGTGTCCGGATCGAGGGGCGACTGCGGGCCGCCGACCCGGCAGGCGGCGCCCACGAATGGTTCGGCTCGCTGCTGCCCGGTGACGTACCGGCTCCCGGCGAGGTCGGCCCGGCCGGTCCGGGCACGCTGGAGGCCCGACGCGCGGTCGTCTTCGGCCGGCCGCAGCCGACCCTGTTCGCGACCACCGGCACGCAGGAGCTGAGCCTGCGCCCGATGGAGGAGCGCGACCTCGACGCGGTCGTCACCACCTGTCGGGACCCGGAGACGCTGCGCTGGACGACAGTCCCGGAGAACTACACCCGCCCGGACGCCGACGACTTCCTCAGGTTCGTCCGGAACACCTGGGCGGCGGGCACCGGTGCCTGCTTCGTCATCACCGATGCCACGGACCGCTACGCCGGCTCGGTCGACCTGCGGTTGTCGCCCACCGATCCACTGCTGGCCGATGTCGGCTTCATGACCGCACCACACGCCCGGGGGCGGGGTTACCAGTCGGCGGGGCTCGCGGCCCTCTGCGCCTGGGGCTTCACCACCCTGGGGCTGGCCCGGATCGAATGGCGGGCAAACGTCGGCAACGTCGCCTCCCGCCGGGCCGCCGAAAAGGCGGGTTTCGTGATGGAGGGCACCGCCCGGGGGGCCCTCAACCACCGTGGCACCCGGGTCGACGCCTGGGTCGGCGCGCTGCTCGCAAAGGACCTGGCATGACCGACCCGCACCGCGGCGAGCAACGTATCGAAGCGCACGGGGTGTGCCTGCGGCCGTTCCACCTCGGCGACGTGGACGACGTCGCCGCCGGCTGCGCCGATCCGCTCGTCCAGCGGTTTCTCGACGGACTGCCTGACCCGTACACGGAGGCGGACGCCCGCTGGTGGATCACGGAGGGCGCGCCGGCCGCCTTCGCCGGTGGCGGTGCCGCGTACGCCGTCGTCGACCCGGTGACCGACCGGCTGCTCGGCACCGTGGGCCTGAACAATCCGGTGCCGCAGCGGGGGCAGGCCGAGATCGGCTACTGGGTCGCGCCGTGGGCGCGCGGCCGGGGCGTGGCGACCGCCGCCACCCGGGCCCTGTCCGAGCACGTGTTCGCCAGCGGCACCATCCGGCTGGAGCTGCTCACCCGGGTGGAGAACGCGGCCAGCCAACGCGTCGCGCTGGCCGCCGGTTTCCGCCCCGAGGGCGTACGCCGTTCCGCGACGCCCGCCCGGGACGGCGGCCGGCGGGACCTGCTCGTGTGGGTACGACTCGCCGACGACCCGCCCGGACCGGCGGAGCGCCCGCTTCCGGACCTGCCCGACGGCCGGCTCACCGACGGGGTGATCGTGCTGCGCCGGCTCGGACCGGACGACGTCGAGCAGACGTATCGCCTGCACAGCGACCCGGAGGTGGTGGCCAGCCGGGTTCCCCCGGGGGCGCCGCCCCTGGCCGAGGTCGAACGACGCTGCCTTGGTGCGGAGAGTCAGTGGCTGGTCGGCACCGCCGCGGCCATGACCATCCTCGACGCCGCTTCCGGTGACTTCGTCGGCAACTGCACGCTCGTCCACGACCAGCCCGCCAGCGGCCAGGCGATGCTCGGTTACAGCCTGCTGCCGCGATGGCGCCGACGTGGCTACGCCACCCGTGCCGTACGGCTGGTCACGCGCTGGGGGTTCGACCACATCGGCCTGTCCCGGTTGTGGGCCGGCACCCTGCCGTCGAACCTCGCTTCCCAGCGGGTACTGGAGAAGGCCGGCTTCAAACGGGAGGGGCTGCTACGCGGCCGGCTGCCCGGCGCGGCCGGGAGCCGTGCCGACTCAACGGTCTACGGCCTGCTGCCGACGGATCCGACGGGCTGACGGAGGCCCGGTGGTGTCGCCGGTCCGGTCCGACGCCGCGCCGGCGGCCCGGGTCGGTGGGTGCCGACCCGGGCCGCCGTCACGGTCAGATGTCCAGCGAGATGATGCCGTAGTCGTAGGCGTGCCGCCGGTAGACCACGCTCGGACGACCGGACTCCTTGTCCTGGAACAGATAGAAGTCGTGGCCCACCAGCTCCATCTGGAACAGGGCGTCGTCGATGGTCATCGGCTCGGCGGGGTGCACCTTCTCCCGGGCGATGTGCCACGGCTGGTCGTCGGCGTACTCCTCCTCCGGCCGCTCGGCCACCGCGGTGGCGGTGCTGGTCTCCGCGGGGGCGGACAGCGCGGGAAGGTCGGTCACCGGTAGGCCGGCGGTCGCGGCGGCGACCGACAGCGGCGCGTGCCGGCCCCGGTGCACCCGGCGGCGGTCGGCCGCGCGACGCAGCCGGGAGTCGAGCTTGGCGATAGCCGAGTCCAGAGCGCTGTAGAAGTCGCTGGTGCAGGCCTCGGCCCGGATCACCGGGCCACGGGAATAGCAGGTGATCTCCACCCGCTGGCAGTGATCGGCCTGGCGCGGATTGCGCTCGTGGAACAGTTCGACATCGACACGAATGAGCTTGTGGTCGTAGCGTTCGATCTTCGCAAGCTTGTCAGCTACGTGCACTCGGTAGTGATCCGGCACTTCGACGTTACGGCCCTTGACCACGATGTCCACGTGACCTCCCTTGTTCGGACGGTCTTCGATCCGGAACTCCGGTCGCGCCCGGGGAAAGCCCCATTCGGCGTCGACCGGTCAATACGGCTACGCCTCCTCTCACCGCCGGGGGCGGGTGGGATGGCCTTCCTACCCCCGACAGCCAAACGCTAACTCCTGTTAGCCCGACAGTCACCCCCGGTCGCCAAGACCGCCCGGAGAATTTCCACACCTCATACACGAAGGGGTGAAACGGAAACACGATCGGTCACTGTTGGTGCCTTTTCCGTGTCGCGGCCAGCACCGCCGCCCCGAACGGCGACAGCCCACGCACGGTCAGTACCCGACTGACCGCCGCCAGGGTCGCCCCGGTGGTGACGATGTCGTCCAGCAGGACCACCCTCGACCCCGCAGCCGCCGGGCCGCGGCCCGACCGGGCCCGGAAGGAGGCCGTGGCCGCCGCCGCCCGGCCGGCGCTGTCCAGCGTGACCGAGTCCGGCCGGGGCGCGGCGCGTACCGCGTTGTGCACCCGCACCGGCCAGCCCGCCGACCGCAGCCGGCGGGCGCAGTGCCGGGTCAGCCGGCCGAGGTGGTCGCCGTAGCGGGCCCGGGCCGCCGCCGGTGTGTCCGGCACCGGCACCAGCAGCACCGGCCCGACCGGGCCGACCGCTGCGGCGACGACCTCGGCGAGCAGTGCACCGAGTGGCCGGGCCAGACCGTGCCGGCCGTGTTCCTTGTACGCCAGCAGCGTCTCCCGCAGCGGCCCGCCGTACGCGCCCAGGGCGTGACAGGGCGGCAGGTCCGGCGGGGCGGGGACGGGGCGCACCGGGGCCGGGCGCAACGCACCTAGCACGTCGACGCAGTCCGGGCACACCCCGTGTCGCAGCCCCGGGCGGCGTTCCCGGCAGCCGGCGCATTCGGTGGGCAACACCAGGTCGGCCAGGTCCGCCCAGAGCCCGCCCGTCACGGCCCTCTCCACCCCGCACTCAGTAGAGGAAGACGGGCGCGGTGGGGTTGCCCGGACGTACGCCCGCTGGCGGCGGCGTCACGTCCTGGACCTGGTCCCGGTTGATCCGCTCGAACGGGTTGCTGCGGTACGCCACCCCGTTCGCCTCGTACATGAACGACCCGGCCAGCGGGGACCGCTCGGGGATGGCGGGGTACGCGGCGAGGTGGTCGACCTGGCTGCCGGTGTCCTCCCGCAGCGGGGTCTCCACGGCACCGTCCACGCTCACGTCGTAGATCGCCGGGCGACCGGCCGAGCCGGCCACCAGCAGGCGGTTCGCCGCCGACCAGTCCACCGCTGTGACGTCGGTGAGCGAGCTGACCAACCGCCGGGCCGGGCCCACGGTGGGCACCCCACCCTCCCAGTTGATCGTGGCGACGTGCAGCGCACCGTCGACGATGAGCGCGAGCCGGTGGCCGTCCAGCGCCGCCGCCACGGCGGTGACCCGGCCCGGCAGACCGAGCTGGACCTGCCGCGTCGCCGCCTGGTCGTCGAAGCGGTAGAGCCGGCCGTCGGCGACCACCAGGCCGGCCGGGCGGGCGCCGTCGCTGCGGATCCAGACCGGGCGGCTCATCGCGGCGTACCGGGAGGGGCCGGTGGTCAGGGTCTCCACCACGCCACCGCCACCGCTGCGCCCGACGGCCAGCCGCTGCCGCCCGTCCTCGCCGACCACCACGACGGCGGCCAGGACGTCCGCGTCGGCGCGACGCAGCCCGGCGGAGACGATGCCGCTGTTCACCTCGGGTGCCACCGGCACCGAGCCGGCGGCTTCGCCGGCCACGGTCAGCGAGTGGATGCCCCCCTCGTAGACGCAGTAGCGCCGCGCGTCGACGTCGATCAGGTTCAGCGGATTCAGCCTGCGTTGCTCCTCAAGGTCGATCACCTTGCGGGACTGGTTGAGGATCTTCACCTCGACGGTGCCGTGCAGCTCCCCCAGCGACCAGGCCAACTGGGTACCGAGCTGCTCCAGCCGCCGCTCGTCAGCGCCCGGCATGTCGAGGTTGACCTCCCACCGGCCGTCCGAACCGGTGGCATTGTTGATCATTTCGGTACGGTCGGGCAGACCGGAGACGCCGATCCGCAACCACTCCGAGGGACCGGCGGTCAACCACCGGATGACCTCACTCACCCGGCGCTGCGCCGGCACGGCCGAGGAGAGGTACCGCTGATCCGGCACGAGCTGGGTGCGGTCGGAGTTCCAGAAGTAGATCGCCTCCGCCTGGTAGAACCGGCGCAGCGCGTCGTCGCTGAGCAGCAGCACGTTCGGCGGGTCGCTGACGTAGTAGCCGGCGTCGTCCTCGCCCACCGGACCGGCGCTGACCAGCCGGAACTCGTACGTCGACTCGGTGGCCACCGGCGGCACCAGCATCCCGTTGGCCCGTAGCAGGCCGACCTGCTGCACGCTGATGGTGACCTTCATGCTGTCGACGTCCGGTTCGATCACCGGATCGTCGGTGAGCCGCACCACCGACAGCGCCACCTCGCTGCCCTGCTTCTCCGGCAACCCGCTCCGCTCGGAGGTGGCGATGAACCGCTTGACCCGCTCGTACGCCCGGTCCGGCTCGCCGGCCGCCGCAGCCAGGAAGTTGCGCACGAACGCCACGGCGTCGCTGCCGCTGGCCTCTCGCGTCGGCGGCTCCGTACCACGCCCCAACGACCAGTTCGTCTCCGCGGCCGGGCCGCGCTGCTCGATCTGCACCGCGCTGCGGTCGGGAATCCCGCAGCCGGCGGAGACGGCCAGCACCAGCACGCCGCCGAGTGCCCCGGTCAGCAGCCGGCGCTTCACGAGCCCACCTCCGCGCGCCGCTGTTCCGCCGACGGTGTCGGGTCGGGCGCCGGGCCGATGGCGAGCGCGCCGGCCGGGCCGGGCCCGATGGCCAGCAGTCCGCCCGCCGGCGCGCCGCCGAACGGCAGCGCGGCGTCGGCCGGTACCAGCCGCAGCGGCGAGGTGGTCAGCCGGTCACCGGCGCGCGCCGGCAGGGTGAGCCGGAACTGCGCGCCCTGCCCCGGCGCACCCCAGGCCTCCAGCCAGCCGCCGTGCAGCCGGGCGTCCTCCAGGCTGATCGACAGTCCCAGCCCGGTCCCGCCGGTCTGCCGCGCCCGCGACGGGTCGGCCCGCCAGAACCGGTTGAAGACCAGCTTCTCCTCGCCCGGCTTGAGCCCGACGCCGTGGTCGCGGACGGTAAGCGCGACGGCGGTCTCGTCCATCCCCAGCGTGATCCGCACCGGCCGGCCCTCGCCGTGCTCGACAGCGTTGCCGACCAGGTTGCGCAGTACCCGTTCGACCCGTCGCGGGTCGATCTCGGCGATCACCGGGGCGGTCGGTACGTCCAGCTCGATGGCCACCCCGACCCGCTCCGCCAGCCCGGCCAGCCGGTCGGCCACCCGGTGGACCACCGGCACCAGGTCGGTCGGCTCGGCGTCGAGCACCGCGAAGCCCGCGTCGAACCGGCTGATCTCCAGCAGGTCGGTGAGCAGTTCCTCGAAGCGGTCCAGCTCGGCCTGGAGCAGCTCGGCGCTGCGCGCCACCGCCGGGTCGAACCCGTCCCGCTCGGCGAAGATCAGGTCAGCGGCCATCCGTACGGTGGTCAGCGGGGTCCGCAGTTCGTGCGAGACGTCCGAGGTGAACCGGCGTTGCAGCCGGGACATCTCCTCCAGTCGCAGGATCTGCCGTTGCAGGTTGGTCGCCATCTGGTTGAACGAGGCCGCGAGCAGCGCCAGATCGTCCTCGCCGTTGACGGCCATCCGCTGGTCGAGCAGGCCGGCCGAGAGTCGCTGGGCGGTCCGGGCGGCGACCCGTACCGGGATCACCACCAGCCGGGTCACCAGCGCGGCGAGCAGGCCGAGCAGCAGCACCAGAGCGACCCCGGTGGCCACCACGGTGGCCCGCGCCTGTGCCGCAGTGGCGTCCTGCAGGGTCAGCGGCACGAAGTAGTAGAGCTCCACCTGACCGAACCGGGTCGGCACCGGTGAGCCGTAGACCAGGTACTTCCGCTCGACGTCTCCGGTCAGTCGGCCGGTACGGATCTGGTTGGCCACGTTGCCGTCGGCCACCGCGGCGCGCAGCTCGGGGCTGATCAGGGGCCGGACGTTCGCCGACGGTGAGGTGCGTGACTCGATGACCCCGGGCCAGTTCTCCGCGGTGAGGGCCACCACCACGCCGCTGTTCTGCTGGGGGTCGCCACCGGCGAGGTAGTTGACCGTGCCGTCGATCGTCTCCTGGAGCTGGGCCTCCTGGGGCTGGCTGTAGAGGCTGAACTGCTTCGCCGCGTACTCCGCGCCGTTGAGCAGCCGCAACTGGACGTCGGTCTTGGCATTGTCCAGCAGGATGCTCGTGATCTTGTCGGCGATCAGGTAGGCGAAGCCACCGACAAGCAGGCTGGAGGTCACCAGGGTGATGGTCACCACCCGCACCTGCAACGAGCGACGCCAGGTCTGGTGCAGCCTCGCCAGCGATCGGGCCAGCCGACCACTCAACCCACGCCACAACTCCCACCCGGCACCACGCCGGCGGGACGTCGGGTCGAGATCGGGGATCGGGGAGGTGGTCACAGTGCGACCAGGCTATCCGGTACCCGCCTTGTAGCCCACGCCGCGAACGGTGAGGATGATTTCCGGTCGCTCCGGATCCGGCTCGATCTTGGCGCGCAGCCGCTGCACGTGCACGTTGACCAGCCGGGTGTCCGCCGCGTGCCGGTACCCCCAGACCTGCTCCAGCAGCACCTCGCGGGTGAAGACCTGACGCGGTTTGCGGGCGAGCGCGACAAGCAGGTCGAACTCCAGCGGCGTCAGTTTCACCTCCTCGCCGTTGCGGCTGACGGTGTGCGCCGGCACGTCGATGGCGATCTGGTTGCCGGGCGGGCCGATGGTGAGCAGTTCCGGCGCGGCATCCTCGCCACGGCGCAGCCGCGCCCGCATCCGGGCCACCAGTTCCTTGGGCTTGAACGGCTTGACCACGTAGTCGTCTGCGCCCGACTCCAGGCCGAGCACGACGTCGACCGTGTCGCTCTTGGCGGTCAACATCACGATCGGCACCCCGGACTCGCCCCGGATCGCCCGCGCCACGTCGATACCACTCATTCCGGGCAGCATCAGGTCAAGCAGGACGATATCGGGCCGATTGTCGCGGAACGCGGCAAGTGCCCGTTCCCCGTCCGCCACGAACGAGGGCATGAAGCCTTCGCTGCGCAGCACGATGCCGAGCATCTCGGCGAGCGCGGGGTCGTCGTCGACCACCAGTACCCGGGCTCTCATGGGGTTAATGGTTCCATCCCGTCAGTTCGGTGGGCTCGGCGTCACCCGCACGCTACTGCCGTCAGGTACGCCGTGCCCAGCACCGCTCGGTTCTACCGCCCGCACGTGCCGCCCCCGGGGGGCGGGACTGCACCCCTGACGACCGCGCGTGTCAACATGATCCCCGGGTGCGCCGCAGCGCGCCACCGCCACCGCCTTCCAGGAGTACGCGTGCCCGAAACAGGCCCGACAGTCGTACTCCCCGGCCGCCCGCTCACCATCGGGGAACTGCTCGACTCCGCCGTACTGCTGCTGCGCGGCCAGACGGCGGTCCTGCTCCCGCTCGCCGCGGTGCTGGCCGCCGGCGAACAACTCCTGCTGCTGCCCCTGCGGACCGTCGTGGGTGCCACCGGGCCGCTGTGGTGGCCGGCCGGCCTGAGCGAACTCGGCCTCTTCTGGTTCCTGCTCGCCCTCGGCGCCGCCACCGAGGCGATGATCATCCTGCTGCTCGGCAACCCGGCCGGCCGCGCCGCCGCCAGCGGGCTTGTCGGCCGCCGACCCACCACCCGAGAGGTGATGGGTGCCAGCGGCGGCCGGTGGGGCGCCACCGGCCTGCTCTGCCTCGTCGTCGGCGCGGTCATGCTGCTCGCGTCCCTGCTCGGGCCCGCCTGGCTCATCGGGTTCGCCCTGCTGGGCGCGGTGGCGCCGACGCTGGTGGTCGACCGGGTCGCGCCGGTACGGGCGATCAACCGCTCCGTCACGCTCGCGTTACGCCTGGGCGGGCGGGCCGCCGCGCTGCGGCTACTGGGGTACCTCGTCTGGTGGCTCATCCGGGTCGGGCTCGGCTGGGGGTTGTTCACCGGGCTGACCGCACTCGATCTGATCACCGAAAGCTGGGCCACCGCCGTGGCGATGCTGGTCTGGGCGGCCGTGAACATGGTCGCCTACGCCGCGCTGGCCTGCCTCGACGCGGTCGTACACCTGGAGACCCGGATCCGCAGCGAGGGCCTGGACATCCGGCTCTCCCGCGCGCCCGGCGCGTCGGGGACCTCGGAGCTGCTGGCGGTCGGCGGATGAGCTTCAGCCGGTGGTGGACCGAGACCACCGCCGCCCTCGGTGACCGCCTGCCGCTGCCGCTGGCCGCGCTGCTGCTGGTGCTGACCACGGTGCTGACCGCGACCGCCTGGTACACCTTCCCCGCCTGGCTGCCCCGCCGACTTCCCCGGCCCCGCCGACGCCGCCCCGTCCGGCGGATCGCGCCGGAGCCGGCCACCGCGCCGCCAGCGACCGTCCCCCCGCAGCCGCCCGCCGGTCCGGTCGGCACCGTCGTGGTGGCCGACCGGTTGGCCGCCGAGGGCCGCTACGACGAGGCGGTCCGCGAGCGGTTGCGGGTCATGCTCCACCAGCTCACCGAACGGCAGGTGGTGCGGGTCCGGCCCGGCATGACCGTCGCTGAGGTGGTCACCGAGGCCACCGCCAACCATCCACCGGCCGGACCGCCGCTGACCGCCGCCGCCGTCATCTTCTCCGAGGTGTGGTACGCCCAACGCCCGGCCACCGCCGACCACGATCACCGGATGCGTGACCACGCCGGCCGGCTGCGGGATCTGCTCGCCACGGTCACCCACCCGAAGGACGACGACCGGTGAGCGCGCGGGGACGCCGCCACCGGATCGTGGTACCGGTGCTGGTAGGGGTGCTGCTGATGGCGATCACGCTGGTCACCCGTGAGATCGACCAGCCGGACCAGACCGACCGGGACTTCCTCTCCCCGGTGGCGACAGGTGACCACGGCGCCAGCCGGCTCGCCGCGAGTCTGGCCCGGCAGGGGGTGGTGGTGCAGCGGGAGACCGACACGCTCCGGGCATTGCTGGCCACCCGGCGTGGCCCGACCACCCTGTTCGTCCCCGCGCCCGACCTGCTGCACCCGCGAACCGTCAGTTACCTGGGTCTGCTGCCCGACGGCACCCGGCTGGTGCTTGTCGACCCGGCCCGGCGGGTGCTGGCCGCCGCCGGGCTGCCGCTGCGACCGGCGGGCCGGCGGTGGGCGACCCGGGCCGTGCCACCGCACGGGCTCGACCGGCCCTGCCCGCTGGCCGAGGTCACCCCCGCCGCCACGGCCGCCGTCGCCCGCCAGCGGTACGCACCCACAGGTGCTCAGGGCAGCGTCGACCTCTGCTACAACGCCGGTCTGGCCCGCCTGCCCGGGGCCGTCGAGAGCGTGGTGGTGGGTGCCAGCGACCCGTTCCGCAACGGCCGGATCGACGAATGGGACAACCTCGCCTTCGCCACCGGACTGCTCGCCACCTCCGGCCGGGTGGTCTGGCTCGACCTGGACGGCCCGGCGCCGCCACCACCCGAACCCAGCCCGGCTCCCACCCGGCCGCTGCCCGAACGCGACGACGGCATCGACGAGCCCGGCGAACAGGAGGACCTGGACAGCGAGGGGAACGGCGAGACGTCGCCGGGGGGCCGTCCGGGCGGTGAGGCGTCCGGCCCCGGCGGACAAGGCTCCTCCGGGGAGCCCAACCCGCTCTGGTCGGCCTTCCCGCAGTGGTTCTGGGCGCTGCTGCTGCAACTCGCCCTGGCGGCCCTGCTGATCGCCGTCGGCCGGGCCCGCCGTCTCGGCCCGCCCACCCCGGAACCGCTGCCGGTGTCCGTGCCCGCGGCCGAGACGGTCCTCGGCCGCGGCCGGCTCTACCAGCGGGCGCGGGCGCGGGAGAGCACCGCCCGGGTGCTCCGCAGCGCGACGCTCGCCCGGCTGGCCCGACGCCTGCACCTGCCCGCCGAGGCGCCGCCCGCCACTGTCGCCGCCACCGTGGCCGCCGGGACCGGCGACCGACCCGACGCCATCCACGAGCTGCTCTACGGCGACGCGCCCCGAACCGACCGGGACCTGCTGGAGCTGGCCGCCGACCTGGACCGCGTGACGCGGGCCGGCGGGTCGACGCCCGCGCAGCCCGTCGCCGACCCGCCGGCCCCGGCCCGGCTGCCGAAGCCCCGATCCGAAGGAGACCCCCGGTGACCCGACCCGCGATGACCGTGGACCCGCTCGCCGCCGACCCCACCCGGGCCGCACTGCACCGGCTACGCGCCGAGGTGGCCAAGGCGGTAGTGGGCCAGGAGGGCGTGGTCACCGGACTGATCGTCGCCCTGCTCTGCCGTGGTCACGTGCTGCTGGAGGGCGTACCGGGGGTCGCGAAGACGCTGCTGGTGCGTACCGTGGCCGCCGCGCTGGATCTGACCTCGCGGCGGGTGCAGTTCACCCCCGACCTGATGCCCGGTGACGTCACCGGCTCGATGGTCTTCGACGCACGGACCGCGGCGTTCACCTTCCGGGAGGGGCCGGTCTTCACAAACCTGCTGCTCGCCGACGAGATCAACCGCACCCCACCGAAGACCCAGTCCGCCCTGCTGGAGGTGATGGAGGAGCGGCAGGTCACCGTCGAGGGCGAGCAGCGCCTGCTGCCCGATCCGTTCATCGTCGCCGCCACCCAGAACCCGGTGGAGTACGAGGGCACCTACCCGCTGCCGGAGGCCCAGCTGGACCGGTTCCTGCTCAAGCTCACCGTGCCGCTGCCCAACCGGGACGAGGAGCTGGGTGTGCTCCGCGCCCACCACGCCGGTTTCGACCCTCGGGACCTGACCGCTGCCGGCGTACGCCCGGTGGCGGACGCGGCCGAGCTGGCCGCCGCGCGTGCGGCGGTGGGCCGGGTCCACGTCGCCGACCCGCTGCTCGGCTACGTCGTCGACCTGTGCCGGGCCACCCGCGCCACCCCGGCGCTGGAGCTGGGCGCCTCGCCGCGCGGTGCGACGGCCCTGCTGGGTACCGCGAAGGCCTGGGCGTGGCTGAACGGACGCGATCACGTGGTGCCCGACGACGTCAAGGCGATGGCGCGACCCACCCTGCGGCATCGGCTGCGCCTGCGTCCGGAGGCCGAACTCGAAGGTGTCGGGGTGGATCCGGTCCTGGACACGGTGCTGGGCACCGTGCCGACCCCGCGATGACCTGGCGGGCGGCGGCGCTGCTGGCGGCGGGCGCGCTGACCCTGCCCGGATGGCCGGCTCCCTTCGTCGGGGTGGTGGTCATGGTCGGCGTGGTGCTGCTGCTGGTCGGCGTCGACCTCGCGCTCGCCGCGCCGCTGCGGGCGCTGACCGCCGAGCGGGCCGGTGAGCGGGCGGTCCGGCTGGGCGGCACCGCCACGGTCACCCTGTACCTGCGCAACACCTCCGGCCGACAGCTGCGCGTCCGAGTCCGCGACGCCTGGGTGCCGTCGGCCGGGGCCCGGCCGGAGGTGCCGCCGACCCGGGTGGTGCGCGCCGCCCCCGGTGAGGTGCTGGTGCTGCCCAGCCATCTCACCCCCACCCGCCGGGGTGACCGGCCCGCCGTGGCCCTTACCGTCCGCTCGTTCGGGCCGCTCGGGCTGGCGTTCCGGCAGTGGGGTGGCCGGCCGGGCACCCCACAGTGGACGGTGCGGGTGCTGCCCCGTTTCGACTCCCGGCGGCACCTGCCGGAGCGGCTGTCGCGGCTGCGGGTCATCGCCGGCACACAGGTCGGCCGGGGACGCGGACCGGGCACCGAGTTCGACGCGTTACGTGAGTACGTGTCCGGCGACGACGTACGCTCCATCGACTGGCGAGCCAGCGCCCGGCGGGCGGAGGTACTGGTCCGCACCTGGCGTCCGGAGCGGGACCGGCGGCTGATCTGCGTGTTGGACACCGGCCGCACCTCGGCCGTACGGGTGGGCGACGAGCCGCGGCTGGACGCCTCGATCGAGGCGGCGCTGCTGCTCAGCGCGTTGGCGGCGCGGGCCGGTGACCGGGTGGACGTGCTCGCGGCGGACGCCCTGCCCCGCGCCTCGGTGGGTGGCGCCGAACGACCGGGGCAGTGGAGCCGACTGGCGCACGCGTTGGCCCCGCTGCAACCCGCGCTTGTCGAGACCGACTTCCGGCTCATCGCGGGCGAGCTGCTGCGGCGACACCGCCCGCGCAGCCTGGTGGTGCTGCTCACCGCCCTGGAACCCGGTGCGCTCGGCGAGGGACTGCTGCCGGTGCTGCCCCGGCTGGCCGCCCGGCACCGGGTGCTGGTGGCCGCGGTACAGGACCCCGTGCTCGCCCGGCTCACCGCCGCACCCCCGCGACGCCCGGGGGACGCGTACGCCGCAGCCGCCGCCTGGCGCACGTTCGCCGAACGCGACCGCCTCACCCGGACCCTCACCCGCCACAACGTCACAGTGGTGGACGCCCCCGCCCCCCACCTGGCCCCCGCCCTTGCCGACGCCTACCTGACCCTGAAATCCAAAGCCCAACTCTGACCCCCCACCCCCACGTTGATCATGAGGTTAGCGGCGAAGTTGATCTCCAAAACTGCCGCTAACCTCATGATCAACCTGGGTGGTCGGGTGGGGTGGGGTGGTGCGGGAGCCGAGGAGGAGGACGTAGGCCAGGAAGGCTAGCCAGGTGGTGGCGCCGATGGCGATGCGTACGGGGGTCGGCAGGGGGGCGGGGGTGACGAATGCCTCGATCACCGCGGCTACGGCGAAGAGGGCGACCAGGCCGACGGCGACCAGGACGCCGTCGCGGCCCGCCCGGGCCACCGCCTGCCCCCGGGTCAACTGCTCCGGCGGTGCTATCCACGCCCACCCGATGCGCAACCCCACCCCGGCGGCGACGAACACGCCGGTCAGCTCCAGCAGACCGTGCGGGGTGATCAGGCCGAAGAAGACGTCCGCCCGGCCGTAGGAGACCATCACCCCACCGACCACGCCGATGTTCACCGCGTTCTGCCAGAGCAGGTGGCCGACCGGCACGATCAGCACCCCCGCCGCCAGGCACTTCGCGGCCAGCCAGGCGTTGTGCGTCCACAGGTGGAAGGCGAACGTCGGCGCGGAGAACTCCGTGTAGTAGCCGGCGAAGCCCGACTCGACAAGCTCGGCGGCCTCGTCGTCGCCGATGAACGCCGCCGCCGTCTCCGGATTGTCCGCCACGAACCACATCAGGGTGAAGGTGAGCAGGGTGAAGGCGGTCGCCACCGCGCACCACCACGGCGCCGCCCGCCAGATCGCACCGGGCAGGCCGGCCAGCAGGAACCTCCGGACGGCCGCCCAGGAGGGGTGAGGCCGCCCGGTGAGCCGCCCCCGCGCGCGGAGCACCACCTGGGACAGCTCACTAACCAGTGCCGGGTCCGGCGAGCGACTACGCAGCACCGACAGTTGGGTGGTGGCCCGCTGGTAGAGCGCGACCAGCTCGTCGACCTCGGCCGGGTCGAGCCGTCGTTGACCGCAGAGCTGGCTCAGCCGACGCCACTGCCCGCCGTGCTCCGCGACGTACGCGTCGACATCCACCAGCCACCTCCGACCGCGCGATCATAGTGTTCACTGTCGGGGTGAGCACAGCGACGCCAGCGTGGACCGCCCCGGCCTGGGGTGACGCCGGGCTGGTCAGCGGCGAGGCGGTCGAGCTGGACGTACGGGCCGCGCGGATCGGTTCCCGGGTGCTCGCACTCCTGCTCGACGTGCTGGTCCAGCTGGTGGCCGGGCTGCTGCTCGCCGCGCTTGCCGGGCTGCTGTTGGCCGCACTGCCGTACGGACTGCTCGACGCGGCGATGGAACGGGCACTGCTCACCGTCGGGCTCGTCCTGCTGCTGGTCGGCTATCCCGTGCTCTGCGAGCGGTTCAACGACGGCCGCACGCCGGGCAAGGCGGCGGTCGGGCTGCGGGTGGTGAGCGTCGACGGTGCCCCGGTCGGGTTCCGGCAGTCGTTGACCCGGGCGCTGGTCGGGGTCGCCGTGGAGTGGCCGGGTCTGGTGCTGCCGCTGTTGTCCTGGGCGGTCGGGCTGACCGTGATGCTCAGCGACGCCCGCGGCCGGCGACTGGGTGACCTGGCAGCGGGCACGCTGGTGGTGCACACCCGGCCCGCGACGAGGTGGCGTCCGGTTCCGGCGACGGTGCCGGAGCTGGCCGGTTGGGCGTACACCCTGGACCTCAGCCGGTTGGACGCGGATCTGGCGCTGGCCGTCCGGCAGTACCTGGCGCGGGCCCACGGGTTCAGCGAGCCGGCACGCGGCGAGTTGGCCCGGCTGCTGTGGCGGCAGGTCGCCGAGGTGACCGGCCCGCCGCCACCGGCCGGGCTGTCGGCGACGGCCTACCTGGCCGCCGTCATCGCCGAACGACATCGGCGGGCCCGTCGCCTTCTCGCCGGTGAACGCGCGCTCACCGAGGCGCTGTGGCCGCAGTTCCAGGTCGGATCCGACGCTGGACAACCCGGGGGGTCGGGATGAGGGGTTTCGGGCCGTGGCTGGCGGTGCTCGCGGTGGTGCTGCTGCTCAGCGCACTGCGGCTGCGCACCCTGGCCGCGCTGGTGTCCGTGGCCTGGCTGCTGTGGTGTGTCTGGACCTGGGTCCGCCCCACCCGCCACCGCTGACCAGCCGGACCACGCCGGCCGGAGCCGCACCCGCGACCCGGAAGGCCACCGCCGGTGCCACAGCGCCCTGGAGAGCCATCCAGGGCGACCCGGAGAGCCAGCACCGCCCGGGGACGACCCCGGAGGGCCACCTCCGGGGTCGGCCGCTGCGGGTCGGCCCCGGAGGTGGCGTCGATGCTCAGTAGCGGTAGTGGTCCGGCTTGAAGGGGCCGTCCACGGTGACGCCGAGGTAGGCGGCCTGCTCCTTGGTGAGCGTGGTCAGCCTGGCACCGAGGGCGTCCAGGTGCAGCCGGGCGACCTTCTCGTCGAGGTGCTTGGGCAGCACGTAGACGCCGATCGGGTACTCGTCGGTCTTGGTGAACAGCTCGATCTGGGCGATCGTCTGGTTGGCGAACGAGTTCGACATCACGAAGCTCGGGTGGCCGGTGGCGTTGCCCAGGTTCAGCAGGCGGCCCTCGGAGAGCACGATGATGGCGTGACCGTCGTCGAAGCGCCACACGTCGACCTGCGGCTTGATGTTCTCCCGGGTGACGTCCGAGCGCTTCGCCAGGCCGGCCATGTCGATCTCGTTGTCGAAGTGCCCGATGTTGCCGACGATGGCCTGGTGCTTCATCCGGGCCATGTGCTCGTTGGTGATGACGTCGAAGCAGCCGGTGGCGGTGATGAAGATGTCGGCCTGCTCGACCACGTCCTCCAGGGTGGCGACCTGGTAGCCGTCCATCGCCGCCTGGAGCGCGCAGATCGGGTCGACCTCGGTCACCACGACCCGGGCGCCCTGGCCACGCAGCGACTCGGCGCAGCCCTTACCCACGTCGCCGTAGCCGAGCACGACGGCCATCTTGCCGCCGATCAGCACGTCGGTGGCACGGTTGATGCCATCGATGAGCGAGTGGCGGCAGCCGTACTTGTTGTCGAACTTGCTCTTGGTCACCGAGTCGTTGACGTTGATGGCCGGGAAGAGCAGCGTGCCGGCGCGGTGCATGTCGTAGAGCCGGTGCACGCCGGTGGTGGTCTCCTCGGTGACGCCCTTGATGCCGGCGGCGATCCGCGTCCACCGCTGCCCGTTCGCGGCCAGCGAGCGGTGCAGCAGGTCGAGGATGACCGCGTACTCCTCGGAGTCGGCGGACTCGACTGGCGGCACCGCGCCGGCCTTCTCGAACTCGGCACCCTTGTGGACGAGCAGCGTGGCGTCGCCACCGTCGTCCAGGATCATGTTCGGGCCGTCCCCCTCGGGCCAGTCCAGCACCTGCTCGGTGCACCACCAGTACTCCGGAAGAGTCTCGCCCTTCCACGCGTACACAGGGACTCCGGCAGGAGCGTCGACGGTGCCCTCGGGGCCGACGACGACCGCGGCCGCGGCGTGGTCCTGGGTGGAGAAGATGTTGCACGACGCCCAGCGGACCTGCGCGCCGAGCGCGACCAGGGTCTCGATCAGGACGGCGGTCTGAATCGTCATGTGCAGCGACCCGGTGATCCGCGCGCCCGCGAGGGGCTGCGCGTCGGCGAACTCACGCCGGATCGCCATCAGGCCGGGCATCTCGTGCTCGGCGAGGCGGATCTCCTTGCGCCCGAACTCGGCGAGCGACAGATCCGCCACCTTGTAGTCGCCCTCGGCGACAGTACGCGGCCGGACCTCGGACGACGTGCCAGTGGCGGACGCCGGGAGGGTGCTGGTCATGAAAGCTCCTGTCGGACGATGGTGCTGCGCAACCTCCCACCTTACGCGCGCCCACGACGGGCGGCCGGGGTGGTTACGGACAGCGCACGGGGCGGCCGGCGTGGACGTGTGCCGTCCATCTCCGTCCGCCCCGTGCATCCCCCCGGTTTGGTTCCCCCGCGCGTTCTCGGACCATCGTCGCGATAACGCTACGCACTCATAGAGTCACACTAAGCAAGAGGCGAGTCAAGCTATTCCGGGAAAGTCGGACTTATCGGCGGGCGGTCGGCCTGATCCCGGCCTCGCCGAAGACTCAGACCAGGCCGGTCGAGGCGATGTACGTCTCACCTTCGCCGGTGACCGTGAGTGAGCCGCCAGCGGCCGGCCCGACCGCGGCCCGACCGGGGCCGAGGGTCACCGGCGCCACACCGTCGGTCACGGTGATCCGACCGGCGGTGCAGAGCACCACCCGGGGGCCCGGCACCGCCAGCGTCACCTCACGCCGCCCGTGGCCCACGGTCACCCGGTGCAAGGCGAAGTCGTCCACCGGCACCGGCCAGGTCACCACCCCGTCGGCCACCTCGCGGGGCGCGACCACCGGCCGGTCGAGCACCTCGAAGCGGAGCACCCGCAGCAGTTCGGCCACGTCCACGTGCTTCGGGGTCAGCCCGCCCCGCAGCACGTTGTCGCTGGCGGCCATCACCTCCACGCCGGTACCGCGCAGGTAGGCGTGCAGGTTCCCGGCCGGCATCCAGATCGCCTCACCGGGAGCCAGCCGCACCCGGTTGAGCAGCAGTGCCACCAGCACACCGGGGTCGGCCGGGTAGACCTCGGCCAACAGGGCCACCAGATCCGCGTCCGGACCGTCCGCCGCCCGGGCCGCCGCCACCAGACCGGCACGCTCCGCCGTGGGCCACTCCAGCAGCCGGCGTACGGCCTCCGCCAGCCCCGCCGGCCCGGCGGCCAACGCGTCAAGCACCGGACGCAGCTCCGGTACGCCCAGGGCGGCGAGCGCCCGCGCCGAAGCGGCGGGAGCCCGGAACCCGCACAGCGCCTCCATCGGCCCGAGCGCCACCAGCAGCTCCGGCTTGTGGAACGGGTCGACGTAGTTGCGGTGCCCACCGGACCGGGCCTGCTCGGCGGCGTGACCGGCCCGCGCCTGCTCGGCGTCCGGATGAGCCTGAAGACTCAGCGGAGCCGCTGCGGCCAGCACCTTGAGCAGGAACGGCAGGCGGGTGCCGAACCGGTCCAGCACCGGCCGGCCGAGCCAGTCGACCGGCTCGGCGGCGAGTACCTCGGTCAGCGCGATCCGGCCGCCGTCGCGCTCGACGGCGGCCGGCGCGCACGGATGCGCCCCGAGCCACAGCTCCGCCTCGGGCGCCGCGCTCGGCACCGGCCGCCCCTGGAGTTCGGCGATCGCCGAGCGGGAGCCCCAGGCGTAGTCCTTGATCGGCCCGTGCAGCGGTTCCACAGGTCAGCCCCCAGCGGGCCCGGACGCTGTGGCGGGCTCCGCCGGAACCTGGTAGATGTCCGGTTCTAGGTAGATGACCCGGGCGACCGGCACCGCGGCCCGGATCCGCTGCTCCACGGCGTCGATGCCCCGGGCCACCTCCTCGGCACTCTCGCACCGCCCCACCGCGATCTTCGCGGCCACCATCAGCTCCTCCGGACCGAGGTAGAGGGTCTTCATGTGGATGATCCGCTCCACCTCGGGTCCGGCGGTGACCGCCCGCTCGATGGCCGAGACGTCCGCCGGCTCGGCCCCCTCCCCCAGCAGCAGGCTCTTGGTCTCCACGGCCAACACGATCGCGATGGTCACCAGCAGCAGACCGATCATCGCGGTGCCGGCCGCGTCCCACCGGCCGTTACCGGTGGCCAGCGTCATGCCCACGCCGAACAGAGCGAAGACCAGGCCGACAAGCGCGCCGAAGTCCTCCAGCAGCACCACCGGCAGCTCCGGTGCCTTCGACCGGCGGATGAACCTGGTCCAGGACTCGCGGCCCCGGACCAGGTTCGACTCCTTGATGGCGGTACGGAAGGAGAACGACTCCATCACGATCGCGGCGAGCAGCACGGTCACCGGCACCCACTGCCAGTTGGTGATGCCGTGCGGGTCGGACCACTTGTGCCACGCCTCGTAGAGCGCGAACAGACCGCCCAGGCTGAACAGCACGATGGAGACGATGAACGCGTAGACGTAGCGTTCCCGGCCGTAGCCGAAGGGGTGTTGGGGGGTGGCGGCCCGCCGGGCCCGCTTGCCACCGAGCAGCAGCAGGGCCTGGTTGCCCGCGTCGGCGACCGAGTGGATGGACTCGGCGAGCATCGACGACGAACTCGTCAGCAGGTAGGCCACGAACTTCGTCACGGCGATACCGATGTTGGCCAGCAGCGCGGCGATGATCGCCTTGATGCCACCCTGCGTGCTCACTGGTTGGCCAGTTCCTTCATCTCGGTGATCGCCGGTACCGCCATCGGGTCCAGACCGTGCGCCAACGCCAGGTAGATCGACGCGAAGTCCGGCACCGCCACCAGGGAGGCGAGCCGCTCCAGCGCCGAACCGCCCTCGGCGGTGACCACGTCGCACCGGACGCCCCGCCGCTCGGCGAGGGTCTGCACCGCGTCCGCGCGCCGCTCCTCGACAGCGAGGGGCTCGTCGGCGTCGTCCTCGGCGTTCAGGCCACCGTCGCGCAGCAGCACCAACCGCAGCCGGGTGCCCTCACCGTCCGACTCGTCGGGATCGGCGAAGATGTCCCGCTCCCCCTCGGCCAGGCCGCCGAAAACCCCGTCGAGCAGGCCGACCCGACCCCGACCCGCCTCGCCGAGCGCACCGGTGACCACCGGGTACCTGGCGTTCGCCGACAGGGTGTCGCCGAAGCGACGGGCGGCGACCGCCGCCAGCGGCGACGAGCCCCACACGATCGGGATCGACCCGGCCAGCCCGAGGGCGAGGGATTTCGCCGGGTTGACGAAGGACTCCGCGGTCGGGCGGCTGCGGTCCGCGTCGGCGTCCAGCCGGGCCGCGGTCTCCGCCAGGTCCGCCTCGTTGACCTTGACCAGACCGAGGGCCCGGGCGGCGAGCAGGACCGGCACCGTCAGCCCCCAGAGGCTGGCCCGGGCCGGCGCCCGCCGGGGCACCGGGATGAACGGGGCACGGGCCCGCTCGGCGACCGAGTGCAGCTGCGACTCCGCCGGGCCCACCGCGACCAACCGGGCTCCCCGGCGGTGGGCGGCCTCGGCGGCACCCAACGCCTCGGGACTGCGACCGGAGGCGCTGATCGCGATCACCACGTCGGCCGCGCCGACCCAGCCGGGCACTCCGGCACTGCGGTGCGCGATGACCGGCACCGGGCAGCGCGGCCCGGCGACCGTGGCCAGCACGTCGCCGGTACGCCCGGCGGTGCCGATGCCGGCGATCACGACCGCCCGGGGACGTCCCTCGTCGGCGAGTACGGAGAGGTTCGCCTCGGCGGCCAGGGCTGCCGACTCGCGTACCTGTGCCCCCGCCGAGGCGGTGTGCCGCAGCATGCCGCCCGGATCCCGCTCAGCGAGCGCCTGCGGGTCGTCGAGGAGCCGTTCGTCGGCGTTGCGGTGTCCGCTGACGCCGGCCGTTCCGTCGATCACGATCCCTCCGCGGGGCCGCGCGCCTCGTCCAGCAGCAACACCGGTACGTCGTCGCGGACCTCGAAGATCCGGCCACACTCGGTGCAGGTGAGCGTCTGGGCCTGCGCGTCGTAGGTCAGCGGGGCATGGTGTGTGTCCGGGCAGGCGAGGATTTCCAGCAACTGCGGGTCGAGGGCCACTGCGCGGCTCCTTCCACGTATGCGGCTTCACCGATCGGCGGTGCCGACCGGCGCGAGCGATCTTATCGGCGAACCCGGTCGAGCACCTCGTCGCGCAGCGCGGTCATCCGCTCGGCGGTCGGTGCCTCGACGTTGAGCCGCAGCAGCGGCTCGGTGTTCGAGGCGCGCAGGTTGAACCACGCCCCGTCGGGAAAGCGCAGGGTGAGCCCATCCATCTCGTCGGCCTCGGCGTCCGGGTACGCGTCGCGCACCTCGGCCACCTTGGCCGCCTGGTCCGCCACGGTGGAGTTGATTTCACCCGAGGCGACGTACCGCTCGTACTCGGCGGCCAGCGTGGACAGCGGCAACGGCTGCTCGCCGAGCGCGGCCAGGGTGTGCATCGCCGCCAACATCCCGGTGTCGGCGAACCAGAAGTCCCGGAAGTAGTAGTGCGCCGAGTGTTCCCCACCGAAGACCGCGTTGGTGCGTGCCATCTCGGCCTTGATGAACGAGTGACCCACCCGGGCCACCACCGGTTCACCGCCGTGCTCCCGAATGATCTCGGGCACCGCGCTTGAGGTGATCAGGTTGTGGATCACCGTGGAGCCGGGGTGCTTGGCCAGTTCCCGGGCGGCCACCAACGCGGTGATCGCCGACGGGGAGACCGGCTCCCCGCGCTCGTCCACCACGAAGCAGCGGTCGGCGTCTCCGTCGAACGCCAGGCCGATGTCCGCGCCGTGCGCCACCACCGCGCGTTGCAGGTCGACCAGGTTGGCCGGATCCAACGGGTTGGCCTCATGGTTGGGGAACGTGCCGTCCAGTTCGAAGTACAACGGCACGATCCGCAGCGGCAGGGCCGCCAGGGCGGCGTCGCCGAGCACGCTCGGCACGGTGTGCCCGCCCATTCCGTTGCCCGCGTCCACCACCACTGTCAACGGCCGGATGCCGGAGAGGTCAACAAGCGTGCGCAGGTGTGCCGCGTAGTCGGGCAGCAGGTCACGCCGCTGGTTCGGTGCGGTCGGCTCGCCGAGCGGCTCGTCCTTGTCGAGCAGGGCCTGAGCCCGGTCGCGGACCTCGGCCAGCCCGCTGTCCTGCCCGACCGGGCGAGCACCGGCGTGACACAGCTTGATGCCGTTGTACTGCGCCGGGTTGTGGCTGGCGGTGAACATCGCCCCGGGCAAACCGAGCGAACCGGAGGCGTAGTAGACCATGTCGGTCGAGGCGAGCCCGATCTCGATGACCGGGCGCCCCTCGGCCCGTACGCCGGTGGCGAAGGCGGCGGCCAACCCGGGCCCGGAGGCCCGCATGTCTTGCCCGATCAGCACCGCCTGCCCCGGCTCACCGGCGGCGTCGAGCATCTGGGCGAAGGCGACGCCGAGAGCACCGGCGACACGCTCGTCCCACTGGTCCGGCACCGTCCCACGGACGTCGTACGCCTTCACGATCCGGGACAGATCAGACACCGGTTCCACTCCTCGCCTGCGGGTCGTCAACGAACCTGAGCGTATCGGAGCGGCGGCAGCCACCCCGGCTCAGCCGCCGAGCCCGCGCCCGTACTCCGGCTCGTCACCCTTCCCGGCGCCCGGTGCACCGTCCGGGTGCCCGGGCACCATGCCCTGACCGGGATCAGCCGGCGGCACGGCGGCCGACCCGGCCGGTGGACCGGAGGTCGGCCCGACCGACCCCGGGATCGGCGCGGGCGAAAGGCCGGGGGGCGGCGCGGGCGAAAGCCCCGGGATCGGCGCGGCCTGGCCGGGCGGTGGCGGGGCCGGCGGGGCGGAGGTGGGCGGACCGGTCCGCGCCGGTGGCACAGCCGCGCGGGCGGACGTGCCGGGCGGGGCAGGCCGCGTCGGTTCGACCGGCTCACCCGGCCGGGTCGCTTCGCTCGGGTCGGCGGGCCGGGCACCGTACACACCGCCGGTCGGGCGGGGCGCCGGGGTGCCGCCGTAGACCCGTGGCGTGCCGGGCCGACTGGTCCCGTACGGCTGGCCGGGCGCTACCGGCGGCACGCCCCCCAACCCGGGCGGCGGCACCGGCGCAGCGCCCGGGACCGGCGGGACCGGCGCGGCGCCCGGGGCGGGTACGACCGGCGCGGCACCTTGACCGCCGCCGGACCGGTAGGTGGTGCCGCCCGGGTTGCGCGGCGGCGGAATCTCGAACCCGTCGGCCGGTCGTCCGCGGTCCTTGCGATCCTTGCGGGAACGGTGGATCAACAGCCCGATGAGCAGCGCACCGGCGGCGACCATGGCGATGCCGAAGTACATCACCGGCGATCCGCCGGAGGACTCACCAGCGGTCTGGGCGAGGTCGTCCGTCGCCTCGGCGGCGAGCGCCACGGTCGGCGTCGCCTCGACGGACGGTTCCTCGGCCGGCTCCGTGCTGGGCGACGGCGACGGCGTGGGTGACGGAGAGGGCGACACCGGTACCCGCCCGCCGACGACCCGCGACGACGCGGCCGCCCGGCCCAGCACGGCGCCCCGTGCCGTGGTTGCCTCTCCCGTCAGCACCAGTCGACCGCCGGGGGCATCCGCGGCGAAGGCGACCCGGTACCGCATCGCCACGCCCTTGCCCTTGCAGATCTCGTCCCTGGCCGGGGCGACCGGTGCGGTGGTGACGAGCCCCGCCTCGCCGGAGACTGCCACCGGCACCCAGCGGCCCCCCACGTTGGCCTGCACCGCCACCTGTTCGGCCCGCACGTCGGGCAGGCTGAGACCCAGCGCGGTGCGCACCCGCACACACCCGTCGGTACGCTTGCGCACCTCCACGGTCACGCCTTCGGCGGAACGTCCCGCGGTGAAGCTGCCCGCCGAACGCACCCGTACCCGGTCCTCGTCGGCGTGCGCGGGGGCACCACCGAGCGCCACCAGGGCGCCCAGAAACACGCAGAGCGTCGCGAGCCGCGCCGTGTGCCGACGTACCGACATGATCAACCACCGTCCCTCCCCCGACGGGGGAACGCCGGTCAGGCTACTACCGGGGCCGGACCTCGGCTGGTCATCGAGCACCCCGCATGTGCGCCGCACCACGTCGCGGTGGCCGCTCGGCGGTCAGGCCGGGCGGTCAGGCCGGGCGGTCCGGGCCCTCCCCGGCATCGGGCCCGTCAGCGCCGTCCGCCTCGGCGCCGCCACCGGTCGCACCGAGCGCCAGGGCGAGCGCGATGCCGATGGCCACCCCGACGCCGATGCCGGCGGCGCCGTCAAGTGCCGCCACACCGATCACCACGCCGAGCAGGATTCCCACCGGCCAGGCCCAGAGTCGTCGGTCACCGTCCTGCTTCTCTGGAGCTGCCATTCCGTGAGCCTATTGCGCCCCGTCGAGGCCCGCACCGGACAGCGCTCGCGCCGTTCGGCGCGGCAGACCTACCGCTCGTCTCACGTTCGGTAGGCTCGACCGCACGCAGCGCCACGAAACGACGTAGTCCGATAGGTTCCCGGTGTGATTGACCGCGAACAGGCCGAGCAGCTCGCAGCGGTGTGGGCCCGCCGCGACTCGCTGCGCCTGGGTCGCGAGTGCCGGCCTGCGGTCGCCGAGTTCGACCTCGGGTACGTCATCATCTCCACCGTGTCCACACCTGTCAGATCGCTGCCCGGCGATCTGCCCACCACCGTTGTCGACAAGCGGACCGGTGAGGTGAGCACCTGGCCGCGGGTGCCGCCCGAGGTGGTGGCGCGGCTCTACCGCCGCAGCCGGGTCGCCGGCCCGCCGGCCCCGCGCACCGTGGACCCGGCCGCCCAGCTGCTGCGGGAGATCCGCCGGCTGCCCGCACCGACCACGACCGTGCGGCTCACCGTCGAAGGGCGGATCTTCACCGCCCGGGGCGCCAAGGGAGACGTGGAACTCAACCATCATCCGCTGGTCCGCGCCTATCTCGACAGGTTGCCCGCCGGCCGCCTGGTTCGCGGCGGAGACCGGCACGCGGAGTTCGTCGCGGTCTCCGACGTGCTGCACGAGTACGACCACCACCGCACCGCCGAAGGCATCGCCGCCATGAACATGGGCGATGCCAGGGAACTGCTGAGTACCGCCCGCGTCGAGGTGTCCCAGGTCCGGGATCCGGGAGATCCCCACGGTGGGGCGGCCGAGCGGCCCTGCGACTCGTGCCTGGACATGCTTGTGGAGTTCAACGTCCTGCCGCGCGGCGAACGGGCCCACATCGAGCCCTGGTTCGCGGAACCGGCTCCCGATCCGGCACCCGGCCGGTTTCCGCCGGAGGTGGCCCGGGCCCTGGTCGCCGCCGGCTGGCGGCCACACTTCAGTGACGCAGCCGTGGCGACGTCGACGATTCACGACGTCGGTGCGGTTGGTGGCCGGGTGCACGGACACGCCTCGTTTCCCGCCGCGGTCGCCACCCTCACCGCCTTTCCACGGCTGCTCAGTCGGCGACGCGGCCCTGGCCAGCAGGTGTGGATCTCACGCTTCGACATCCACCCCCGCCAGGTCGCCCAGACCGCCGACTCGCTCGGTGACTTCGCGGCCGTGATCGGCACCCGGCTGTTCCCGCTCGGCACCGAGGGCCGGCACAGCATCATCGCGGTCGACGAGCAGGGCCGGATATTCGCGCTGGACCAGGCGGGTGAGTGGTTTCTCGGGGTCGACATCGACGCCGCGCTGACCACCCTGCTGCTCGGCCGCGCCCCGGCCCGGGTACGCGACGACGGCGGCTGGTGACGTCGCAGTCAGCCGCTCAGAGCTGCACGCCGGTCAGGACGGTGACCCGCGGCTCGGTGTAGTCGTCCATGGCGCTGCGCAGTCCTTCCCGACCCACGCCGCTGCCCTTCATGCCGCCGTACGGCATCTGGTCGGCGCGGTAGGAGGGCACGTCACCGACGATCACTCCACCCACCTCCAGGGTTCGCGCCGCGGCGAACGCCACGTCGAGGCGGCGGGTGAAGACGCCGGCCTGCAACCCGTACGCCGAGTCGTTCACCGCTGCGAAGCCGGCGGCGTCGTCCACCACCCGGTCCACCACGAGCACCGGGCCGAAGACCTCCTCGGCGTGGACCTTCGCGTCCCGGGGAACTCCGCTCAGGATGGTGGGCGGATAGGTCGCGCCGTCCCGCCGGCCGCCGGTCTCGATTGTGGCGCCGGCCGTCACCGCCTCGTCCACCCACGCCTCCACCCGGCGGGCGGCGGCCTCGGACACCAGCGGGCCGACGTCGGTGAGCGGGTCGGTCGGATCCCCGGTACGCAGCTCCCGCACCGCCGCGACCAGTCGGGGCAGGAAGCCGTCGTAGAGCCATTCGTGCACGTAGACCCGCTGCACGGCGATGCAGGACTGGCCGGCCTGATAGTTGGAGAAGGTGGCGACGCGCTGCGCCGCGAAGGTGAGGTCCTCGTCCTCGGCCCAGTCCTGACAGATCAGTACCGCCGCGTTCCCACCCAGCTCAAGGGTCACCTGCTTGTCGGGGGCGGAACGGCGGATCGCCGCGCCGACCGGTCCGGAGCCGGTGAACGACACGACCGGCAGCCGAGGATCGGCGACCAGCTCGGCGGCGCGGTCGTTGGGCAGCGGCAGCACCGAGAACATGCCCGCCGGCAGTTCCGTCTCGGCCAGCAGCTCGCCCAACAGCAGCGCGGACAGCGGGGTGGCCGGCGCCGGCTTGACGACGATCGGCGCACCGACCGCGATCGCCGGGGCGACCTTGTGCGCCACCAGGTTCAGCGGGAAGTTGAACGGCGTGATGCCGAGCACGGGTCCCTTCGGCACCCGGCGGACCAGGGCGATGCGCCCGGTGCCGGCCGGGTCGGTGTCGAGTCGTTGCAGCTCACCGGAGAAGCGACGGGCCTCCTCGGCCGCCCACCGAAAGGTCGAGCCGGCCCGGCCCACCTCGGCCCGTGACCACTTGAGCGGCTTGCCGTTCTCGGCGGTGATCAGCTGGGCGACCTCCTCGGCCCGCTCGGCGAGGCGACGCGAGACGTGGTCCAGGGCGGCCGCGCGGATGTGCGCGGGCAGCGCCGCGGCCCTCGCGGCCACCCCGGCCGCCGCCGCCACGGCCGCCTCGACCTGGTCGGCGGTGGCGACGGTGGTACGCCCGACCGGGCGACCGTCGTAGGGATGGTGGACGGTCACCTCATCGACACCGTGGGCGGGCCGACCGGCGACGAAGAACGCTGTGGGCTCCACGTGCGCAGCCTAGACGACCGCTCCGCCGACGGAAACAGTCGCCTTAACCCTTGTCTGCCGCGAATTCAGTAGCGAAGATGGCAGCAAGGTTGCGATAACCGCCGCAGCGAGACCCCGAACCCCTCGGAGTGATCCAGTCATGAGTGACCAGCAGAGGCTGCGCAACTTCGTCAACGGCGAGTACGTCGAGCCGGTCGACGGTGGCTACGCCGACCTGATCGACCCGTGCACCGGTGAGGTCTTCGCCCAGACCCCGGTCTCCGGCACCGCCGACGTGGACGCGGCGATGCGAGCCGCCGCCACCGCCTTCGACGGCTGGCGGGACAGCACCCCGGCCGAGCGGCAGAAGGCACTGCTCAAGCTCGCCGACGCGGTCGAGGCCCGGGCCGCCGACCTGGTCGACGCGGAGGTACGCAACACTGGCAAGCCGCGCCAGCTCACCGCCGACGAGGAGCTGCCGCCGGCCGTGGACGAGTTCCGCTTCTTCGCCGGTGCCGCCCGCCTGCTGGAGGGCCGCTCGGCCGGCGAGTACCTGGCCGGGCACACGTCCTACGTGCGGCGCGAGCCGATCGGGGTGTGTGCCCAGGTCACGCCCTGGAACTACCCGCTGATGATGGCGGTCTGGAAGATCGCTCCCGCGCTGGCGGCCGGCAACACGGTGGTCCTCAAACCCTCCGACACCACTCCGGTGTCGACGTTGCTGCTCGCCGAGATCGCCGCCGAGCACCTGCCGCCGGGCGTGTTCAACGTGGTCTGCGGCGACCGGGACACCGGCCGCGCCCTGGTCGCGCACCCCACCCCGCAACTTGTCTCCATCACCGGCTCGACCCGGGCCGGCATGGAGGTCGCCGCAGCCGCCGCACCCGACCTCAAGCGGACCCACCTGGAGCTGGGCGGCAAGGCCCCGGTGGTGATCTTCGACGACGCGGACATCGCCGCGGCGGCCGAGGCCATCGCGGTCGGTGGCTACTTCAACGCCGGCCAGGACTGCACGGCGGCCACCCGGGTGCTCACCGGACCCGGCGTACACGAAGACTTCGTGGCCGCCCTCACCGAGCAGGCCCGCAACACGAGGACCGGGGCACCGGACGACGAGGACGTTCTCTACGGCCCGCTCAACAACGCCAACCAGTTGGCCCGGGTACGTGGCTTCCTGGACCGACTGCCCGACCACGCGACGGTGCAGACCGGGGGCGCCCAGGTCGGCGAGCGTGGCTACTTCTACGCGCCGACAGTCGTCTCCGGCGTCCGGCAGGACGACGAGATCATCCAGGACGAGGTGTTCGGACCGGTGATCACCGTTCAGCGGTTCTCCGACGAGGACGAGGCGGTCCGCTGGGCCAACGGCGTCGACTACGGCCTGTCCGCCTCGGTCTGGACCCGCGACCACGGCCGGGCGATGCGGATGACCCGACGGCTCGACTTCGGCTGCGTCTGGGTGAACACCCACATCCCGTTCATCTCCGAGATGCCGCACGGCGGATTCAAGCACTCCGGGCACGGCAAGGACCTCTCCGTCTACAGCCTGGAGGACTACACCCGGATCAAGCACGTCATGCACAACATCGAGGGCTGACCCGTGAGCGCGAGGAGTGAGCCGGGCTGGCGGGTCCCGCAGTCGCGAACGAATGACGGCACGGCGGCTTCCTCCGACGAGCTGCACAAGCGGCGCGGCTCCGCCGTCGCCCGGGGCGTCGGCAGTGTCATCACGTCCTACGTGGACTCCGCCTCGGGCGGCACCCTCACCGACGTCGACGGTCGCCAGTGGATCGACTTCGCCGCCGGCATCGCGGTCACGAACGTCGGCAACTCCGCGCCGAGGGTGGTCGAGGCCGTTCGGGCGCAGGTCGAACGGTTCACCCACACCTGTTTCATGGTCGCGCCGTACGAGTCGTACGTGACGGTCTGCGAGCAGCTGAACGCGCTGACCCCGGGCGGGTTCGAGAAGCGTTCGGCGCTGTTCAACTCGGGTGCCGAGGCGGTGGAGAACGCGGTGAAGGTCGCCCGGCACGCCACCGGCCGGCCGGCGGTGGTGGTGTTCGACCACGCGTACCACGGGCGGACCAACCTGACGATGGCGCTGACGGCGAAGAACATGCCGTACAAGCACCGGTTCGGGCCGTTCGCCGGCGAGGTGTACCGGGTGCCGATGTCGTACCCGTTGCGCGACGGTGGTCTCGACGGCGCCACCGCGGCGGCCCGCGCCATCGAGACCGTCGAGAAGCAGGTCGGGGCGGAGAACGTCGCCGCGCTGCTGATCGAGCCGATCCAGGGCGAGGGCGGTTTCGTCGTACCGGCGAAGGGTTTCCTGCCGGCGCTGCGCACGTGGGCGACGGCGGCCGGGGTGGTCTTCGTCGCCGACGAGATCCAGACCGGGTTCTGCCGCACCGGCGACTGGTTCGCCTGCCAGCACGAGGGCGTCGAACCGGACCTGGTGACCCTGGCCAAGGGCATGGCCGGTGGGCTGCCCCTGGCCGCGGTCACCGGCCGGGCGGAACTGATGGACGCGGTGCACGTCGGCGGGCTCGGCGGCACCTACGGCGGCAATCCGATCGCCTGCGCCGCCGCACTGGCCGCCATCGAGACCATGCGGGAACTGGACCTGGCCGGCGCGGCCCGGCGGATCGGGACGGTGCTGGGCGACCGGCTACGCGCCGTCGCCGCCCGCGACCCGCGCATCGCCGAGGTACGCGGGCGCGGCGCGATGCTCGCCGTGGAGATCGTCACGCCGGGCACCCTGACCCCCGACCCGACCGCCACCGCCGCGGTATCGGCGGCCTGCCACGCCGCCGGTCTGCTCACCCTCACCTGCGGCACGTACGGCAATGTGCTGCGCTTCCTGCCACCGCTCGTCATCTCCGACGACGAACTCGCCCGCGGCCTGGACATCCTCGACGCCGCCTTCGGGTGACCGACCGGCCGGGTGGTTGCCGCGTCCGCACCGCGCGGCAGCCACCCGGCCTCCTGCCCGACTCGCCTGACCTCAGCGCAGCAGCTCGACGGTGTTGTTGCGCACCAGGTTCTTGCCCGGCTCCCGGATCTGCTCCATCGCGGCGGAGTTCAGCAGCACACAGCTGCCCGAGGGTCCGGTGATGGTGACGGTTGTCGTCTTGTCGTTGTCCAGGTTGGTCACCCGCAGCCGGGTGCCGACCGGGAAGCGGTCGCTGGTCGCGGCCGGCCCGGCGGCCTCGTCGAAGAAGGTGATCGCACCCTGGCAGGCCGACCCGGTGACCGGGCGGGCCGCCGGCGGTGAGGCCGAGCCCGGCCGGTCGCCGATCACGCCCGGCTGTCCCGCGCCCGGCTGCGCGGCGGCATCCCCGATCCGCTCGACCACGTTGCGCCGGATCACGTTCTTCCCCGGCTCGCGGACGAGTTCCATCGCGGCGGTGTTGAGCAGCACGCAACTGCCCGACGGGCCGACGACTGTCACCTCCGCCACCTTGTCGTTGTCGAGGTTCGTCACCCGCAGCCGGGTACCGACGGGAAACTGGTTGCTGGTGGCGGCAGGTCCGCCGCCCTCGGCCGAGAACGTGATCGATCCCGAGCAGACGCTCTGTCGGGTCGGTGCGCTGTCAGCGAACCCGAGTCCGGTGCCCACCGCCACCGTCGCCGCGGCGACCACCGCCACCCCCGCCGCCAGCATGTGCTTCCGCTGCAGCCTCACCTGTTCCTCCCGTCCTCACACCCTTGTGTTTCGGGGGCTGGTACGGCCTGGGAGCGCTTTCCAGTTCATCGCCGTGACACTTATCGAAAACAAGGCTTCGAGTGAACCGGCGACAGCACGGTCATACCGGGCCGTACCGGGTGCGCGGCGCACCGGTAAGCAACGCCCAGTAGCGATCCCCGTACGACCAGTGCCACCACTCGGTGGGGTAGTTCACCAGGCCGGCCCCGCGCAACGCGCCGGCCATGATCTGCCGATGCCGGCGGGCCTCGGCGCTTACCGACGACGCGGCGGTGAAGCAGGCGTTGCCGCTCGCCTCCGGGGTGGCGTCGACAGCGGTGCCCATGTCCAGCTCGACGCCGTCGAGTGTGCACAGCGTCAGATCCACCGCACCGCCGGTGCTGTGCGGCGCCACCTCCACCGGCGAGACGAACTTGGTGGTCTCCCGGTACAGCCGCTCCGACGACCAGTCCGGGTGGGCCCGTCGCAGTTCCTCCTGGTAGCCGGTGAAGATGTCCAACTGCGACTGGTAGGGCCGGTATCCCTCGATGATCAGCAGGCGCAACCCCCCGGGCAACGCGCTTTGTGCCAGGAGCAGCCGGTCCACCACCGGCCGGCGCAACCGGGCGTACGCGCCGGCCGGGTCGGCAGCCCGCCCGTCCAACCGCAGCTCGGGGATCTCGCGCAGGTCGACGAGCGGCTCACCGTCGTCGGCACCGCGGACCGCAGCGACCCGCGGATCGCAGAGGAGGATCACCGCTCGCCTCCCCCGCCGGGCCGCTCCGCGTGCCGGGCGAAGGCCAGCGCGACGAGGCGGTCCAGGATCTCCCGGTAGTCGACGCCGGCCGCCGCCCACACCTTCGGGTACATCGAGTGCGCGGTGAATCCCGGCATGGTGTTCAACTCGTTGACGTACAACTCGCCGGCCACCTCGTCGTAGAGGAAGTCGACCCGGGCCAGACCCCAGCCCCCGATCGCGGCGAACGCCCGCACCGACAGCTCCCGGATCCGCTCGGTCACCTCCCGGGGCAGCGGAGCCGGCACGACCATGGGATCGGTGTCGCCGAAGTACTTCTGGCGGTAGTCGAACCAGCCGCCGCTGACCCGCACCTCGCCGACCGCCGAAGCGTCCGGCCGGGTACCGCCGAGCACCCCGCACTCCAGTTCCCGACCGTTCACCCCCTGCTCCACCACGACCACCGTGTCGTGTCGCAGCGCCTCCTCGATCGCCGCACCCAGATCGTCGCCCTCGGCCACCCGGGAGATCCCGATCGAGGAACCCATCCGGGCCGGCTTGACGAACAGCGGACGGCGCAGCCCCAGCACCAGCTTCTCCGGATCCTCGGTGGTCCGGTAGGTGGTCGCGTCGAACGAGACGTGCGGGGTGATCGGCACCCCCTCGGCCCGCAACGCCCGCTTCATCGCCACCTTGTCCATCCCGACGGCGGAGGCGAGGATGCCGCACCCGACGTACGGCACACCCAGGGATTCGAGCAGCCCCTGCACCACCCCGTCCTCGCCGAACGGACCGTGCAGCACCGGGAAGACCACGTCCAGTTCGGCGTGCACCGCGCCGGGAGCATCCATCGCGGTCACCACCGCCGTACCCGGGCGCAGCCCGGTCCGCAGTTCCACGGCCGGACCGATCACCGTCAGCCGGTCGTCGATGGCCCGCTCGGTCGCCGTTCCGGCGAGGAACCCGGACAGCGCCGCGTCCGGGACGAGCCGCAAGCCACCGCCACGGGTGACGCCGATGGCGACGATGCGGTACCCACCGCCGGCCAGTGCCCGGGCCACGCCGAGCGCCGAGGCGCAGGAGACGTCGTGCTCCGCCGACGGGCCGCCGAACAGGATTCCGATCCGTACCGGTGCACTCATGCCGTCGCCTCGCTTCGCTCGGTGCCCCGCCTGCAACCCAGGCCCGACACTCCGATGATCAACTCACTCATGCCACTGCCACCTCTTCCTCAAGTCGGGCGTTCGCCGCCAGCCGGGCGACCAGTTCCGCCTCCACGTTTCCGCCGGTCAGCACCACGCCGACCGTGCGCAGCCGGTGCCCACCAGCAGCCGCCACCGGCAACCGCTCGACGGCAGGCGACCGCAGTGCCCCGTCATCGCCGCGCGACCGCAGCGTCCCGTCGGTGTCGAGCGACCGCGGTGCCCCGTCGGCACCGAATGACCGCGACGCACCCTCGGCGGCAGGCGCACGCAGCGCCTCGTCGTTGCCGAGCGACCGCAGCGTCCCGTCGGCGGCGAGCCGCAGCGCGCCGGCCAGGCCGGCCGCCCCTGAGGGCTCGGCCAGCACCTTCAGTTCCAGCAGGAGCAGCCGGAACGCCTCGGCGATCTCGTCGTCGTCCACCCGCACCACCCCCCGCAGGCGGTCGCGTAGAACTGCGAAGGGCAGCTCACCCACGCAGGACGGGCGCAGTCCGTCGGCGATCGTCGGTGCCGGCGTGACCGGAACCGGACGACCGGCCGCCAGGCTGCGGGCCAACGAGTCGCAGCCACGCGGCTCCACGCCGTACACCTCGATCCGCCGACCGGTCGCGGCCAGGCAGGCACCGGCCACGCCGCCACCCCCGCCGACCGGCAGCACCAGGGCGTCCAGCGGGGTGCCGGCCCGCTCGGCCTCCTCGATCAGTTCGAGGCTGGCGCTGCCCTGCCCGGCGATGACGTCCGGATGGTCGTACGCGTCGACGATCGGGTGGCCGGTCTCGTCGCGCACCCGGCGGGCCACGGCCAGCCGCTCCTCGACAGTGGTACCGGCCAGCACCACCCGGGCACCCGCCGCGCGGGCCCGAGCCACCTTCGTCGGTGCCGCGTCGACCGGAAGTACCACCGTGGCGGCCAACTCGAACCGCCGAGCCGCGAGTGCCACCGCCACCGCGTGGTTACCGGTGCTCTGCGCGACCACCCCGGCGTACCCGGCCGCCGCCAGCCGACCCACCGCGAACAGGCCGCCGCGCATCTTGTACGAGCCCCCGGACTGTAGGTTCTCCGCCTTCAACAGCACCCGGGCACCAACCAGCCGGTCGATGGCGGGTGCCCGCAGCACCGGGGTACGCACTACCCGGCCGGCAAGCCACCGGGCTGCCTCCGGCACGTCGATCGAAGCCGGGACGGCTCCGGACGGATCGGTGTGAGACATGTCCTCTCCTTTGCAGTCGGTCAGCGAGGTGCCGTCGGTACGGGCGCCCTCGGCAGGGGCGCCGTCGGCGCGGACGGCTCCGGCGTCCTCGGCCCTGATGGCCGGGACGACGTCGGCGCGAGTGGTCGGGGTTCCGGCCGCCGGTCGGCGGCCCGGCCGGGCAGGTCGAACAGCCAGGTCGCCCGGGCCGCCAGCAGCAACCGGTGCAGGCCGAGGCTGAGCGCCAGCACGCCGACGGTGAGCGAGAACGGGAAGCCGATGGCCAACGCGAACCGGGTGGGGTCGTCCAGGCCGGCGATCGGATCGGCGATCAGGCGATGCAGCAGCGCCAGCACCGGCATGTGGATGACGTAGATCGGCAATGTCTGGCGGCCGAGGGCGGCGAGCGGCTCGCCGACCGCCGACCATCGGGCCAGTCGGACCGCCACGGCGATGCCGAACAGGACCGCGAGGACGGAGACAAGTGGCGCCACTCCGGGCAGTCGAGCGGTCCCGGTCGCCGCCACCGCGGCCAACGCGGCGGCGTACGCCCCGGCGGACAGCAGCAACCGTCGGCCGGTCATGCCGTCGGCCCACCGCCGGACGTACCCGCTCAAGTGCAGGCCGGCCAGGAAGAACACCAGGTTCTGGTAGAGACCTCCCCGGTTACCCGGGGTGTCGACCAACCCTGCCGAGGCGACCGCGCTCAACATGCCGGCGGCGACCAGCAGCACCGCCGGATGGACCCGTCGCAGCGCCTTGGCCAGCACGAAGTACAACGCCAGCGCGTACAGGTACCAGAGGTTCGACGGGGTGACCGTCAGCTGTGCCAGCAGGCCACCGAGGTCGCTCGCCCGGTCGGTCGGGAAGTCCGGGGCGAGGGCCAGCACGACAGTGTGGATCATCAGCCAAACGCCGTACAGGTAGAGGAAGCGGGCGGCCCGGGGCCGGGCGACCGACCGCCAGGGCCGCTGCACGGCGGTCGCCGCGAACATGCCGGAGATGGTGAAGAACAACGGCATCCGCATCGGCAACAGCAGCTCACCGAAGGTTCCCCAGGCACCCGGCACCGGCACGTCGAGCCGCCAGTCGATCTGGAGGTAGTCCTTGACGATCACGTGCCAGAGCAGGACCAGCAGGATGCAGCCGCCCTTGGCGACGTCAGCCCAGGCCAACCTGGTGCCGGTCGAAGCCGGGCCAGCGCCGGTCGAAGCCGGGCCAGCGCCGGTCGAAGCCGGGCCGGTGCCGGCGTCGCCACCTGGGGTGGGCCGGCTGGTCGCCGTCTCCACCACGATGGGTAGACGGGTCGTCATGGTCTCTCCTCTCCGTCGCGGGCACGTCGGCCGGCCGGTCCTCGGGCACTCCGGGTCGGCCGGTTCCGGGCAAGCCGGGCGGTCGGTGCCGGCACCCTGGTCGGGCGGTGCCAGCCCCGGGCGGTGGTCCCGGTACGCCGGGCCAACTGGTTGCCGGGCACGCCGGGCCAACTGGTCCCGGTGCGCCGGGCCAACTGGTTGTCGGGCACGCCGGGCCAGTCGTTTTGTGGGCACGCTGAAGGTCGGGCTGCCGCGGTGTGCGGCCCCGTTCGCGGGCGGTGCTTCGGTTACCGGCCTGGCGGCCGGGTCAGGGTGCGGTGGGCAGTTGGACGTCCACCCGCAGGCCGCCGTACTCGGCCGGGCGGGCGGCGATCAGGCCGTCGTGCGCCTGGGTGATCGAGCGGGCGATGGCCAGGCCGAGGCCGGCACCACCGCTGTGGTTCGTCCGGTCCCGGGCCAGGCGCCGGAACGGCTCGAAGAGCCCGGCCACCGCCTCGGCCGGCACCACCTGGCCCGTGTTGACCACGGTCAGGGCCGGACTGCGACCGACCGCGACGGTGAGGGTGCCACCCGGCCGGTTGTACTTGATCGCGTTCTCCACGAGATTCGTCACCAGGCGTTCCAGCAGCACCCGCTCGCCCATCACCATCCGGGGCTCCAGGTGGCTCTGCACCGTCACCCCCGCCTCGGCGATCCGGTCCTGGTACGCGGCCAGCACGCCGGTGACGATCTCGTCGAGCCGCTGCGGGGTACGGGAGCGCAGCCCCTGGTCACTCTCGCTGAGCGCGAGCAGCCCTTCGATCAGCCGCTCGTTGCGTTCGTTGGTCTCCAGCAACTGCCCGGTCAGCAGTTCCAGCTGTTCGCCGGTGAGCGACCGGGCCATACCGACCTCGATGAGCGTCCGCTGCACCGCCAACGGCGTACGCAGTTCGTGGGAGGCGTTCGCGGCGAACCGCCGCTGCCCCTCGTAGCCTGCGGCGATGCGCTCCATCATCGCGTCGATGGACCGGGCCAGCCGGGCCAGCTCGTCGTTGCCGCGCGGACGCAGCCGGTGACCGAGATTCTGCGGCCCGACCTGCGCGATCGGCCCGGCCAGGTCCCGCACCGGACGCAGGCACCACAGCGCGGCGGCCCAGATACCGGCGATCGAGAGCACGAGGATGCCCAGCCCGGTGAGCGGGACGGCCAGGCCGGCTAGGTCCCGCGCCGGCTGGCACACCAGACCCACGCCGGGCAGCCCGGTGTGGCAGAGCCCGCTGGCACTCACCCACAACTCGCCGAGCACGGACTTCGTCAGGCCGGGCAGGGCGTACCCGACGAGCAGGGCGAGTACGCCGACCAGCACGACGCGCCAGCGCGGGGTCACTCGGCACCGCCGATGCGGTACCCGGCACGGGGGACGGTGTGGATGACCTGGGGCGAGCCGAGCTTCTTGCGCAGCGTCATCACGGTGACCCGGACCACGTTCGTGAACGGGTCGGCGAACTCGTCCCACGCCTGTTCGAGTAGTTCCTCAGCGCTGACCACCCGGCCTTCGGCCCGGAGCAGCACGTGCAGCACCGCGAACTCCTTGGGGCTCAGGCTTACCGGCCGACCATCCCGGGTGACCGTGTGCCGGGCCACGTCCAGAACGACGCCGTACGCCTCCAGCACCGGCGGGACGGCCGGGGCGGAGCGCCGACCCAACGCCTGGACCCGGGCGACCAGTTCGGCGAAGGCGAACGGCTTGGTCAGGTAGTCGTCGGCACCAAGCCCCAGGCCCTCCACCCGGTCCCGGATCCCGGCGGCGGCGGTGAGCAGCAGCACCCGGGTACCGGAGCCGGACGCGGCGAGGCTGCGACACACCTCGTCACCGGTATGGCCGGGCATGTCCCGGTCCAGCACCGCGACGTCGTACCGGTTCACCCCGACCCGCTCCAACGCTCCGTCACCGTCGTAGCAGACGTCCACCGCCATCGAGAGGCGACGCAGCCCCTCTGCGACGGTGTCCGCCAACAACCGTTCGTCGTCCGCCACCAGCACCCGCACGCTTCCGCTCCCCGTAGTCCTCGCTGTCGGGCATACGTTCTCAGGCACGAGTTAAGGGTTCCGTAAGTGCCCGCCGCACCAATACTCCACGTAACCACCCCACCCCACCCCCCACCCTCCCCAACCCCACCCCCAGCCCTCACCTGCGTCCGCGATCATGCAGTTGTGGCACCCGACATGTACGCATTAGCCCCTTATGGCAGGTGCCACAATTGCATGATCGACGAAAGCCAGGCGGCGTGGGTGGGGCAAGGGGCCACGGCGCGAAGGGCCAGCGGGGTTGGGCGGGGGTCAGCGGGTGAGGAGGGTACGGATGGTGGCGGCGATGTAGGTGGGGCGACGGTAGAGGTCATGGGCAGTGAAATGCCTCATCCGCCAGCCCTCGGCGGCCAGCCAGTTCATCCGCGCCCGATCATGCCGGAGACGATCAGGGTCGAGGTGGGAAAGTCCGTCGTACTCGATACCGACCCGGCACTCACGGTAGGCCAGGTCGAGTCGATAGATCCCCAGACCGTCCCGGTCATGGACCCAACACTGGGGCTCCGGAACCGGCAGTCCGGCATCCACGAGAAGCAGTCTCAGTTGACTCTCCTGGCGGCACTCGGGGCGGGGATCAGCCAGATCGACCAGGCGCCGCGCCTGCCGGACACCACGCAAGGCCCGGTGGGCGACGAGCTCACTTCGCAGCCCTTCAAGGCTGCAGGCACCGACCCGTAGGCACAGATCCAACACCGGCAGGGCGTCCATCCGCCGTAACGTCCTCGCCAGGTCGATAGCGCAGCGAACCGCAGGCGCACACGGTACGCCGCCGATCCACATCGGATTCCGGACCGGAACGATGGACTCGTGTGTCACGACTCCCCGCAGTCGCGGCACCACCAGACCGGCAGGCACGATCACGTGCAGATCCTCAGAGCGGGCGTCGCCGAAACCGTGCAGCGACGCGCCGCTGTGGTAGCCGAGCGCGCATCCGTCAGGCAGCCGGTCGAAGACCGCGGCGAGCCGCTCATCCGGGCCAGGGGCGGTCGTCGGCACGTACACCCCTCGACTCAACCGAGTGAGCGCCCCCGCCTCAGCCCTGCACCTGACTTGCCCACGGCTCCACCCTGAAGCCAACAACTCGGAGTATCGAATAAGACCCGCCACACCCCCGCACTGTGCTCCGACAGCCGCCCGATTTCCGCCCCTTGTGGACAACCAGAGGCCCTGTGGAAAACCCCCACCCGCTGCCCCTTTCTGCTAAACCACTCCCCGTCCCGCCGATCATGCAGTTGTGGCACCTCACAAAAAGGGCTATCCGTGATGTAACGACAACCACAACTGCATGATCGGCGCGGGGAGGGCGGGAGGGCGCGGGGAGGGCGGGGGCGTTAGTCGCAGCCCCAGCCGTCGTTGTCGCGGTCGAGGTCGTAGATGTCGGTGCCGATGACCTTGACCGGACCGGTCACGTATGCGGGTCCGTTGCCGCTGCCGCCGGCACAGTCGACATCGCTGGCGATCGGCACGCAAGGGGTGTAGTTCGGGTCGCATCGGGAGGCCGGTTTGGTGCCCTCGGCGACGACCTCGGTGACCGGCTTCTTCGTCACGACTGAGCTGACCAGTTCCTTGCTGGTCTGTGCCCCGTCCACCACTGTCACCTGATAAGTCAGGGTGCGTACGCCATCCACGCCTCGGGTACGGACCACCCGCTTTCCCTCGGCCAGCGACGAGTCCTGCACTGTACGGGTGCCGTGCTGGATGGTTTGCTTCTCCACCACGCTGCGCGTCCGCACCACTGGGGTAGGGGCGGAAGTCGGGCTACCGGTGATGCCGCGTGGTTCAGCGGATTCGGTCACCGCCGACCCGTCGCCGGAAGTGGGCATCGGTGCCGACGCACCGCTCGCCGTCGGCACCGGGTCACCGGGCGTTGCTGGTACCACCTCGCCACCGTCGGAAGTGGACGAATCCGGCACGGGTGCCACTGTGGCGACGATGGCTGGGGCGGACTCCTCGGCGGCCGTGCCGGTGCGCAGCGGCTCGGGCTCGTCGACGAGGGCACCCACGAAGGTGCTGCCCGCGCAGCAGAGCAGTACGAATGACATGAACACTCCGCCCAGGATCATGGTGACCCGGTGGCCGGGGCTGAGCCGGCTGAACCAGGTCGGCGGCGGGGCGGGCTGCGGCTGGCCAGGGAAGGCATTCGGAGTTGTCACATCCATGAGTCTCGTCGGCGGTACTCACCGCGCTATCCTCTGGCGCGTCGTTCACCCTCACCGAATGCGTTCCTCAGGTGACCATCAGGGCGGCAACTCGGCACCGATCGTCACTCCGCCGACACATCTGGCTGCTGACCGTCATCGCGACCGACAGCATCGCTCCTGCGAACGGACGAGCCCAGACGGAGCAGCCGATACGCCGAGAAATGTCACGTCGGGGCCGTACATCGCTCCGTACCGGGTCATCGTTCCTCCAGACCCCAGGGTGAGCCGTAGCCGGTCAGCAGGTCGAGGAAAGGCTTCGCCGGCAACGCCTCCGGGCCGAGGACGCCGACACCGGACCACGCGCCGCCGGCCAGTAGTTCCAGTGCCACGACCGGGTTGACGGCAGTTTGCCAGACCACCGCCTGGTGGCCGTACTCCTGCATCGACCATTCGTTGTCGACCACGTGGTAGAGGTAGACCTCGCGCGGCCGGCCGTCGAGTCCGGTACCCCGAACCCACGTGCCAGCGCAGGTCTTGCCGCGCATCCGCTCGCCGAGGGTGGCCGGGTCGGGCAGGCAGGCGGCCACCACGTCCCGGGGCGACACGGACACGCCGCCCACCGGCACCGGCGAGGTCGCGGACAGGCCGAGCTTGTGCAGCGTCTTCAGCACCTGGATGAACTCGTCGCCGAGCCCGTACTTGAAGGTGACCCGTCGGGCCGGCACCCAGCGCGGGATCAGCAGCACCTCCTCGTGTTCGACGTTCACGCACTCCACCGGCCCGATGCCGGCGGGGAAGTGGAACACCTCGGGCTCGCTGAACGGCTCGGTGGTGAACCAGCCGCGCCCGGTCTCCCAGATCACCGGCGGGTTGAGGCATTCCTCGATGGTGGTCCAGATGGAGAAGGACGGCGCGAAGTCGTAGCCGTCCACTGTCAGGTTGGCCCCGTCGCGCACCCCGATCTCGTCGATCTCGGCGAACAGTTCGTCGGCCGCGTACCGGGCGAAGACGTCGGACAGGCCAGGTTCGACGCCGATGCCGCACAACGCCAGCCGCCCCGCGTCGGCCCACCTGTCGGCCACCGCGAACTGCTCGTCGCCGAGCTTGACGCCGGGCTCCCGGTAGGGCCGGGCCGGGTGCGGCTTCGACAGCGACATCGCCATGTCGAGGTAGTCGGCGCCGGCCGCGTACGCCCCGTCGAAGATCGGCATGACGAACCGCGGGTCGACCGCGTTGAGCACGTGGGTGATCCGGTGTTCCCGGCAGAGCGCGGCGACCGCGTCCGCGGCGGCGGCGTCGACGGACGCGGCGACGAAGCGGGCGTCGAGGCCGGCGACCGCCCGCGCGGCGCGGCCGGGATCGTGGTCGGCGACCACGATGGTCTCGAAGAACGCGCGCCGGGCCGCGATGGCGACCACGGCGGAGCCGACGCCACCGGCACCGACGAGCAGGATACGCATCACGAGTCGAACCCCAGACCAAAGCGATCGAGCGTACGGAGCCACAGGTTGCGCCGCCCCTGCCGCGCGTCGGCGCGGGCCAGGGACCAACGGGTGAGCCCGATGCCGACCGCGCGGGCCGGTTCGGGTGGGAACGGCAGCGGCCGGTCGCGGACCAGGTTGAGCCGGGTCAGCGGGGTGTCCGCGCCGTCGAGCAGGTCGAGCATCACCCGGGCACCGAACCGGGTCGCGCCGACACCGAGCCCGGTGTAGCCGGCCGCGTAGGCGAGCCGACCGTCGTACGCGGTGCCGAAGAACGGGCAGAACCGGGTGCAGGTGTCGATCACCCCACCCCAGCGGTGACTGAACCGCAGGCCGTCGAGCTGCGGGAAGGTGGTGAAGAAGTGCTCGGCGAGGGCGGTGAAGGTGGCGTCCCGCTGGTCCAGCGCGGGTGTCACCCGGTTGCCGTAGTGGTAGACGGCGTCGTAGCCGCCGAACAGGATCCGGTTGTCGCCGGTGATCCGGTAGTAGTGGAACTGGTTGCCGCTGTCCGCCAGCCCCTGCCGGTGACGCCAGCCGACGGCGTTCCGCTGCTCGGCGCTGAGCGGCTCGGTCATCAGCGCGTAGTCGTACACCGGCACGACCCATGCCCGCAGCCGGCGCAGCAGCGGCGGAAAGGCGTTGGTGGCCAGCACCACCCGCCCGGCACGCACCGCCCCGGGCACCCCCTCGGCCCCGACGGTACGCGCGAGCAGTGCCCCGTCGTCGCGGCGCAGCCCGGCGACCCGGGTGTGCTCGTGAATCCGGACGCCCGCTGCCAGGCAGGCCCGTCGCAGTCCCCAGGCCAGCCGGGCGGGGTCGAGCATCGCCACCCGGTCCCGGTCCCACAGACCACCGAGGTACGTCGGCGAGTCCACTTCAGCGCGTACCTCGTCGGCGTCGAGCAGGGTCACGTGGTGCCCGTACCGGCGGGCCAGCTCGACCTCTTCGGCCAGCCCGGTGAGCTGGTACGGCTCGACGGCGACGGCCAGTTCGCCGGTGCGCTCGAAGTCGCAGTCGATCCGGTACTCGGCCACGGTCGCCTCGATCGCGTCGAGGTTCTCCTGACCGAGTCGTTCCAGCTCACCGATCTCGTAGGGGAACCGCCGTGCCCCGTTGGCCAGCCCGTGGGTCAGCGAGGCGGCGCAGAATCCACCGTTGCGTCCGGAGGCGGCCCAGCCGCAGGTGCCCGCCTCGACCAGCAGCACGTCCCGCCCGGGGTCGGCCCGCCGGGCCAGCAGCGCCGCCCACAGCCCGCTGTAGCCGCCGCCGATCACCAGCAGGTCGGCGCTTGTCGCGCCGGTCAGCGGCGGCAGTGGCGCGGGCCGTTCCGGGCGGTCCAGCCAGTACGGCACCCGCGCCGCCTCGGCCAGGGCGTGGGTCGGATCCCCGGCGCGGATCATGGCGTCGCCCTGAGCGGATCCGACGGTCCCGGCGCGGACCGTCCGGGCACCTCGGCGTGGCCGACCGGGGACGCCGACCCGGGTCGCACCGCCCGGCCGGCAGGTGCCCGGGTCATGGCCGGCCGTTTCCCTGGGCGGGCACGGGAACGACAGCTGCCCGGCGGGCTCGCCGACCGCGCAGCGAGGTGGCCAGCACCAGCAGCAGCGCGATCAGGAACATGGCCGTGCCGATGACGTTCACCTGCGGTGGGATGCCCCGCTGGGCGGCACCCCAGACGTACATCGGGAACGTGACTGTGGTGCCCGAGTTGAAGTTCGTGATGATGAAGTCGTCGAAGCTGAGCGAGAACGCCAGCAGGGCGGCGGCCACGATGCCGGGCAGCACCAGCGGCAGGGTGATCCGCCGGAACGTCTGCCACTCGCTGGCGTACAGGTCCATCGCGGCTTCCTCCAGCCGCCCGTCCATCCCGGTCAGCCGCGCCTTGACGGTCACCACCACGAACGACACGCAGAACATGACGTGGGCGATGACGATGGTCCAGAAGCCGAGCGGCACCCCACCGGAGACGAAGAGGGCGAGCAGCGAGGTGCCCATCACCAGTTCCGGTGTCGCCATCGGCAGGAAGATCAGCACGTTGAGCCCGGACCGGCCCCGGAACCGGTGCCGGGCCAGGGCGAACGCCATGAGCGTGCCGAGCGCGGTGGCCGCCACGGTGGCGAGGAACCCGATCTGCACGCTGCGCAGCACCGCGTCGCACATGTCGGAGGTGGCGCACGGGTTGCGCCAGTTGTCGAGGGTGAACTCGTTGAAGTCGTACGACAGCCGGCTGGAGGGGCGGTTGAACGACAGTGCGGCGACCACGGCGATCGGCAGGAACAGGTAGCCGAGCACCAGCAGTGCCACGCCCATCACCCAGTGCTCGGCGAACCAACGGGAGATCCTCACAGCACCTCCTCAGTGCCGGCGCGGCGCAGGTAGACGAAGACCACCGCGAGGATCGCCGACATCAGCAGGAACGACAGCGCCGCGCCCTGCGGGTAGTCGAGCCGGACCAGGAACGCCGAGTCGATGACGTTGCCGATCATGTACTCGTTCGGAGTGCCGAGCAGTTCCGCGTTGATGTAGTCGCCGGTCGCCGGGATGAAGAAGAGCAGGGTGCCGGCGATCAGGCCGGGCATCGACAGCGGCAGGGTGACCCGCCGGAACGTCTTCAGCGGGCTCGCGTACAGGTCGCTCGACGCTTCCAGCAGCCGGTAGTCCAGCCGCTCCAGGCTCGCGTAGAGCGGTAGCACCAGGAACGGCAGGAAGTTGTACGTCAGGCCGAGCACCACCGCGATCGGGGTGGCCAGCAGCCGACCGTCCGGGCCGAGCAGGTGCACGTCGCGCAGCAGACCGACCAGCCAGCCGTTGTCCGACAGGATCGTCTTCCAGGCCAGGGTACGCACCAGGAAGCTTGTGAACATCGGTGCGATCACGCAGACCAGCAGCAGGTTCTTCCACCGGCCGGCCTTCTGCGCGATCGCGTACGCCAGTGGATAGCCCATCAGCAGCGCCAGCACCAGCGCGATGCCGGCGTACAGAAAGGATCTCGCGAACTGCGGCCAGTACGTCTGCAACGCCGCCGGGTAGTTGCCGAAGGCCCAGGTCAGCGCGTATCCGGTGGAGATCGAGCCGGTGGGATCGTAGAGGCTGGCCGCGGCGAGTTGCACCAACGGCACGGCGAAGAACAGGACCAGCCAGGCCGCGCCCGGCAGCAACAGCAGGTACGGCAGGAGCCGGTAGCGGCGCCCCGACCGGGTGGCCGGCGGCGGCACCTGCCGCCCGGCGCCGGTGGGCACGTGAGCCAGTGCGCTCACCGGATCACCGCCTCTGTCCGCGACAGCGGGGCTCGCAGACGCGGCTCACTCCTCGCGTTCACGCCGTGGCCTCGCTCCGCCGGCTCATGAGGACGCACCGACCGGCTCGTCGAGCACCGGCGTGGTCCGGTCCTGCTCGTCGGCGCGGCGGCCGAGCAGGAAGGCGTGCCGCGGATCCCAGTACGCCACGGCCCGCTCGCCGACCGCGAAGCGCTGCTGCGCGCCGCTGTTGGCGACGAAGACGCTCAGCTCGGTGCCCCAGCCGGTGCGCAGCAGGTACTGCGTGCTCACCCCGACGTAGGAGGCGTCGGTGACGGTGCCTTCGAGGTGCTGGTTGCCGGCGGGCACCTGCACCGCCGCCCCGGCCAGGTGCAGCTTCTCGGGACGTACGCCCAGAAAGACCGGACCCTGGTCGGCGCGGGACCGACCGGCGGGCACCGAGAAGCGCGCGCCGTGCGCGGTGACCAGCAGGTCGTCCCCGCTGCCGCCGGAGACGTCTCCGGCGATCAGGTTGGACTGGCCGAGGAAGTTGGCCACGAAGGCGGTCGCCGGGAACTCGTAGATCTCGGCCGGCGCGCCGAGTTGCTCGATCCTGCCGGCGTTCATCACCGCGACCGTGTCCGCCATCGTCATGGCTTCCTCCTGGTCGTGGGTGACGTGCACGAAGGTGATGCCGACCTCGGTCTGGATCCGTTTGAGTTCGATCTGCATCTGGCGACGCAGCTTGAGGTCGAGCGCACCGAGCGGCTCGTCGAGCAGCAGCACCTGCGGGTGGTTGATGAGCGCCCGGGCCAACGCCACGCGCTGCTGCTGGCCGCCGGAGAGCTGGGCGGGGCGCCGCCGCTCGTAACCGTCGAGCTGCACCAGGGACAGCATCTGCCGGACCTGGCCGTCGACCGAGCGGATGCCGCGCCGCCGCAGCCCGAAGGCGACGTTCTCGAAGATGTCCAGGTGCGGGAAGAGCGCGTAGCTCTGGAAGACCGTGTTGACAGGTCGCTTGTACGGCCGCAGCCGGGCGATGTCCCGGTCACCGAGCAGCACCTGCCCGCTCGTCGGTTCCTCCAGACCGGCGATCATCCGCAGGGTGGTGGTCTTGCCGCAGCCCGAGGCACCGAGCAGGGCGAAGAAGGAGCCCTGCGGGATCGTGAGGCTCAGCTCGTCGACGGCGGTGAACGCGCCGAAGGTCTTTGTGAGGTTGGCCAGCCTCAGGTCGCCGGCCGGAGTTTCCCGCGCCATCTCACGCTCCGATAACCTGCTGGAACTTGGTCTCGTACTCCCGTTCCTGCTGCTCGTCCAGCGCCATGAAGACCTTGGCCTTGGCGAGCATGGCCTCGTCCGGGAAGATCAGCGGGTTCTCGGCCAGCTCCGGATCGATCTTCTCCATCTCCGCCTGCGCCCCCTGCACCGGGCAGATGTAGTTGACGTAGGCGGCGAGTTGGGCGGCGACGGCCGGTTCGTAGTAGTAGTTGATCAGCTCTTCGGCGTTTGCCTTGTGGTTGGCCCGGTTCGGCACCAGCATGTTGTCCGACCAGAGCATGACCCCGGAGTCCGGCACCACGAACTTGATCCGTTCGTCCTCGAAGCCGAGCTGGATGATGTCGCCGGACCAGCCGACGCACGCGGCGATGTCGCCCTTGGCCAGGTCCGGGGCGTAGTCGTTGCCGGTGAAGCGGCGGATCTGGCCGGAGTCCACCGCCCGCTTGAGTTTGTTCAGCGCGTCGTCGAACTGGCTGGCGGTGAAGTCGGCCGGGTCGTGGCCGTTGGACATCAGCAGCAGGCCCATGGTGTCGCGCATCTCGCTGAGCGCTGTCACCTTGCCCTTGAGGTCGGGACGGGTGAGCAGCTCGTCGACGGTGCGGATCTCCCCGGTGACCCGGCCGTTGTAGGCCAGTCCGGCGAGGCCGGACTGCCACGGGACGGCAAGCTGGTTGTCGACGTCGAAGGGGCGGTTACGCAGCGACGGCAGGAGGTTGGCCTCGACGTTCGGCAGTTTCGACTTGTCGAGTTTCTGGATCCAGCCGAGCCGGATCATCCGGGCGGCCATCCAGTCGGTGAGCACCACGATGTCGCGCCCGGTGCTCTGGCAGGCGGCGAGCTGGTTCTGCACCTTGCCGAAGAACTCGTTGTTGTCGTTGACGTCCTCGGTGTAGGTCACCTGGATGCCGGACCTGCTGACGAACCCGTCCAGGCTGGGACGCTTCGACTCGTCGTCATCGTCCACGTCCATGTACTGCGGCCAGTTGGAGAAGGCGAGCGTCTTCTCCGTGCCGGACAGATCCTCGCTGACGCATCCCTCCTCGGTCTGCTGGGCGGCGGGGGTGCCGCAGCCGGCGAGGGTGCCGCCGGCCGCGAGCAGCGCGGCCGAGCCGAGGGTGCCGGTGAGCAGACCACGCCGGGTGAGGGGCCGGAGGGCACTACGCATGTGACGACTCCTATCGGTGATCGTCGGCGGCGGGACGGGGGTGGGCGCGCCGGCTGGGGGCTGGAGGGTCAGTGGCGATATGACGACTGATCCTGACATGAGGAAACCTCACTCACAAGGGATTCCGTTGCCTGGATAGCTATCGACGACGAATTACGCCAGAGTGACTGATGACGCTAGGCTCACCCGGTGACGGGCATGGGGAGCGGTCGATGACGAACCGGCAGCAGGACAGCGGCAACGGCGGACGCCGGGTCAGCGTGCGCGAGGGTGCCAGCCACGCCCTGCTCGACGACGTGGCAAAGCAGATCATCGAGCAGTTGCAGGAGGACGGCCGCCGCCCGTACGCCACAATCGGCAAGGCGGTGGGGCTCTCCGAAGCGGCGGTACGCCAACGCGTGCAGCGCCTGCTCGACGCCGGGGTGATGCAGATCGTCGCGGTGACCGACCCGCTCCAACTGGGCTTCCCCCGGCAGGCCATGATCGGGCTGCGCACCGACGGCGACCTGGAGAGCGTCGCCGACCGCCTCGCCGAGCTGGACGAGGTCGACTACGTGGTGATCACCGCCGGCTCGTTCGACCTGCTGGCCGAGGTGGTCTGCCGCAACGACGAGCACCTGCTGGAGATCCTGCAACGGTTGCGCGCGGTCGACGGGGTGCTGTCGACCGAGGCGTTCGTCTACCTCAAGCTGCGCAAGCAGACCTACAGCTGGGGCACCGCCTGACCCGACCGCCGAACGATCAGACGGACGAGTGCGGAGCCGCGGCGACGAAGGCGCGCCAGGCGGGCGGGGTGAAGGCCAGGGTGCCGCCGGTGCGATCCTTGCTGTCGCGCACCAGCACCCGGCCGGGCAGGTTGTCGGCCACCTCGACACAGTCGCCGCCGTTGTTGCTGCTGCGGGTGGCGGTACGCCAGCGGGCGTCGGTCAGCTCCATGTGGTCGCCACTTCCCTGATCAGGTCGATGGACCGTCGACGGGGCAGCGCCTCACCGGTGACGCTCTCCCATCTCGCGCCCAGGCTAGCAAGGTCCGCACTCTCGGTCACCACCTGACCGCGCAGTTGATTGTCCAGATAGGCCACCTCGGCACCGTCCGGCATCCTGGCCAGCACGAACGGCCCGGCCAGGCCGGTGTGCCACGGGCTCTCCGCCGGAATCACCCGGACCTGCACGCACTCCCGCTCGCCGAGAGCGGCCAGGTGGGCCAACTGCCCGGCCATCACGCCCGGATCGTGGCCGACCGGCCGGCGCAGCACCACCTCGTCGAGCACCGCGACGAACTGGAGCGGAACCTCCCGCTCCAGCACCCACTGCCGGGCCAGCCGCGCCGCCACGATCTCCTCGACCTCCGTCGACGCCAGCAGGCCGCCGGTGGCCAGCACCGCCCGGGCGTACGCCTCGGTCTGGAGCAGTCCCGGCACGAGCAGCGGCTGGTACGACCGGATGGACCGGGCGTCCTGCTCCAGTTCCGCCCACTCCCGGAACCAGGGCAGATCCCGGCGGCGGAACGGCTCCGGCCAGAGTTCCGCGGCCTTGCGCCCGAGCAGGTTGGCCACCGCGATCCTGGTCCTCGGATGCGGGATCCGCCCGTCCGCCAGCCAGCGCGCGGTCGTCTTCGGGTCGACGCCCACCTTCCCGGCCAGGGATTCGACCGTCTCACCCTTGTCCGCCATCGCCACCCGCAGCACCTCGTTGCCCATCGCACCCTTCCCTGGTTCGCGTGACACTCCGGCGCACGCTAGTCACCACGGGTGGCCGTGTCCGCTCACCGCCGACGTGTTGCGGTCAGGACTGTTTCGCGCGTTTCAGATGCGCTCCAGATGCCCCGGAGACGCCCTGGAGACGGCAGTGATCGCGGTCGGCCCCCTTGGTGGCAGCCGACGAACGGACAGGCCAGGCGGCAACCCACCGCCACCTCGCCCCCCTTTGCTCTGCTTCAACCCGCGCAACGGTTTCCGCCGGGATCCTGTGCGTGCGGTGAAGCAGAGCAAGGGGGCGCAGGAGACACCCGATCCGGGCGCCCTCGAGGACTGGCTCTGCTCCCCGTGCACGGCCGGCTCCCGCAGCTTCTGCGCGGCTGCGCCAGCGAGCACCGCTCCCGGACCCCGCCAGCAACCAGGCCCGGAACACCCCTGCCCGGCCGCCAGCATGCAGGCCCGAACACCCCCTACCCGGCCGCCAGCAACCAGGCCGGCACACCCCTCCCGGCCCGCCGACAACGGCGACCGAGCACCTCTCCCCTGGTCGCGCCCGCCACGAGGACCGGGGCGCGACGGCCGACGGGACCAGGTGCGGATTCCGTTGTCGAAGCAGCACTACCAACGTCAAATTCGTTGCGTATTCGTCGATCGTCAACCGATAGCACTTGCTTCGAGGCGTAGGACTGTGGGATAACCGTGGAACGAGCGGCCGGTGACCCCTGACCGGCCCGAGACCCGATGGGGCTGACATGGCCAACGCCACCGACCACCTCTGGATGCACTTCACCCGGATGGCGAGCTACTCCGCGGCAGAGGTGCCGACGATCGTGCGCGGCGAAGGTGCGTACGTCTGGGACGCACAGGGCCGCCGTTACCTGGACGGGCTGGCCGGGCTGTTCGTGGTCAACGCCGGTCACGGGCGCACCGAGCTGGCCGAGGCCGCCGCCAAGCAGGCCGGCGAGCTGGCCTACTTCCCGCTCTGGTCGTACGCCCACCCGAAGGCTGTGGAGCTGGCTGAGAAGATCGCCACGCTCACCCCCGGCGACCTGAACCGGGTCTTCTTCACCACCGGCGGTTCCGAGGCGGTCGAGGCGGCCTGGAAGCTGGCCCGGGCGTACTTCAAGCGGGTCGGCAAGCCGACCAAGCACAAGGTGGTCAGCCGATACATCGCGTACCACGGGACCTCCATGGGCGCGCTGTCGATCACCGGGCTACCGGGCATCAAGACCGACTTCGAGCCGCTGGTGCCGGGGGGCATCAAGGTGCCGAACACGAACTTCTACCGGGCACCGGAGCACGGTGACGATCCGGTGGCGTTCGGCAGGTGGGCCGCCGAGGAGATCGGCCGCGCCATCGAGCGGGAAGGGCCGGAGACGGTGGCGGCGGTCTTCGTGGAGCCGGTGCAGAACTCCGGCGGCTGTTTCCCGCCACCGCCCGGCTACTTCGAGCGGGTCCGGGAGATCTGCGACGCGTACGACGTGCTGCTGGTCAGCGACGAGGTGATCTGCTCGTGGGGCCGGCTCGGCGAGTACTTCGGCGCCCTTCGCTACGGCTACCAGCCCGACATCATCACCACCGCCAAGGGCATCACCTCGGGTTACGCCCCGCTCGGCGCGATGATCGCCAGTGACCGGTTGATGGAGCCGTTCCTGACCGAGACCGGCATGTTCGCCCATGGGGTGACCTTCGGCGGGCACCCGGTCTCCTGCGCGGTGGCCCTGGCCAACCTGGAGGTCTTCGCCCGGGAGGACCTGGTCGGGCACGTACGCGCCAACGAGGAGGCGTTCCGCGCCACCCTGGAGAAGCTGCACGACCTGCCGATCGTCGGCGACGTCCGGGGCGACGGCTACTTCTACGGCATCGAGCTGGTCAAGGACAAGACCACCCGGGAGACGTTCGACGAGGCCGAGTCGGAGCGGCTGCTGCGGGGCTTCCTCTCCAGCGCCCTGTTCGACGCCGGGCTCTACTGCCGCGCCGACGACCGGGGCGACCCGGTGGTGCAGCTCGCCCCGCCGCTGATCGCCGGGCAGCAGCAGTTCGACGAGATGGAGCAGATCCTGCGGACCGTGCTCACCGAGGCCTGGTCCCGGCTCTAGGAGTCGCCACGGGTCAGCCGCCGGGTGCGGGCTCGGCCCGGCCAGCCGAGACCGTCAGGAGTGGACGTGCGTTACCACGATCTGTCGTACTGGTTGTCCACAACGGACGATCCGCTCACGCCGCGCCCCGCGCTGGCCGGGGACACCGACGCGGACGTGGTGATCGTGGGCGCCGGCTACACCGGGCTGTGGACGGCGTACTACCTGGCCCGGGCCGATCCGACGCTGCGGATCGTCATCCTGGAACGGCAGGTGGCCGGTTACGGAGCCTCCGGCCGTAACGGCGGTTGGTGCTCGGCACTGCTTCCGACGTCGCTGACCGGACTGGCCCGCCGGCACGGCCGGGACGCGGCCGTCGCCATGCAACGGGCCATGCACGACACGGTGCGCGAGGTCGGCCGGGTGGTCACGGCCGAGGGCATCGACTGCCACTGGTCGTACGGCGGCACCGTGGTGCTCGCCCGCAGCGGACCACAACTGGACCGGGCCCGCGCGGCGGTGGCCGAGGCGCGGCAGTTCGGCTTCGGTCCCGACGACCTCGACCTGATCGGTTCGGACGAGGCCACCGCCCGCTGCGCCGCCGAGGGGGTACGGGCCGCCACGTACACCCCGCACTGCGCCGCGCTGCACCCGGCCCGGCTGGTACGCGGCCTGGCCCGGGCGGTCGAGCGGCTCGGGGTGAGCCTGTACGAACGGACCCCGGTGACCGCGATCCGCCCTGGCGCGGCGGTCACCCCGACCGGCACGGTCACCGCACGGGTGGTGGTGCGGGCGACCGAGGGGTACACGCCGAGCCTGCCGGGGCACCGACGGGCCATCGCGCCGGTCTACTCGCTGATGGTCGCGACGGCACCGCTGCCGGCGTCGACCTGGGCGCGGATCGGGCTCGCCGAGCGGGAGACCTTCTCGGACCATCGGCACGTCATCATCTACGGCCAACGCACCGCCGACGGACGACTCGCCTTCGGCGGGCGGGGCGCGCCATACCACTACGCCTCACGGGTACACCCGGACTTCGACCGGGAGCCACGGGTCTTCGCCGCACTGCGGCGTACGCTCGGCGAGCTTTTCCCGACCCTCGGGCCGGACGTGCCGGTGACCCACTCCTGGGGCGGGCCGCTCGGGGTGGCGCGGGACTGGTCGGCCTCGGTCGGCTACGACCGGGCCGCCGGGCTGGCCTGGGCCGGTGGATACGTCGGCGACGGGGTGGGCAGCAGCAACCTGGCCGGGCGTACGCTGGCCGACCTGATCCGGGGCGAGCGCACCGCGCTGACCCGCCTGCCGTGGGTCAACCACCGCTCCCCGCGCTGGGAGCCGGAACCGTTGCGCTGGCTCGCGATCAACGCCGGCCTCCGGGTCATGTCCTCGGCCGACGAAGCCGAATCCCGCCGCAACCGCCCCTCCCGCCGAGCCGCCGCCTTCTCCCGCCTCCTAAACCCCTGACCCCACCCGCGCCCACCCGCGTTGATCATGAGGTTAGCGGCAGTTTTAGAGATCGAGAACGCCGCTAACCTCATGATCAACGCGCGTCAGCGCGCGGACGGGCAGCGCGGCCGCGCGGGCAGCGCGCGGGCTGGGGGGTTAGTGGGTGGGGGGGATTACGCGGAGGTGGCCGCGGCGGGAGGTGGGGGAACCGGCGGGGGGTGCGGTGGGGTGGTTCTGGTCGTCCTGGGGAGGACGGGGGGCGGGGCGGGCGGCCTCGCGGACCGCCTCGGCGAGCGCCACCAGGTCGTCGGTGGTGGGCGGCGGCGGCTCGAACTCACCCTCGTGCCGGACCACCTCCCAGCCGCGCGGGGCGGTCAGGCTACGGGCGTGCGGCTCACAGAGGTCGTACGTGTGCGGCTCGGCGAAGGCGGCCAGTGGGCCCACCACCGCTGTCGACTCGTTGTAGACATAGGTCAGCGTGGCGACCGCTTGCCGGGGGCAGCCGTTGCGGGAGCAGCGCCGTGGTGACCTCACCGGCGCAGGGTATCTCCATTACCGGCTCCGGCGCACCGGTTCGCGTTACGACACGCCCGTCTTGGTGATCACATTTCCCGTCCGGTGCCGCAACGCGCCACGTGGTCGGCGCTGACGCGGCCGGAAGCGGACCGGAAGCTACTCTTTGGCTCATGACGAGCCCGGAGAACCGCCGCCCCGGCACCGGCCGGCGGACGCACCGCGACCGGCACGGCCGCGGCCTGCGTGGGCGGCTGGTGCCGGCCACCGTGCCGCTGGCCCGGACCAAGGCGGAGATCTTCGACGACCTGGTGCTGGACACCGTCGAGACGCTGGAGCGTCGGTTCGCCAAGGAGCTGGCCGGGGTGGAGTTCGCCGTCGAGGACGTCCCGCCCGACCTGAACGTCTACGACTCCGATGTCCTGGAGGACGGCGAGGTGCCGCTGGCCCGGCTGCTGCCCGGTCGGCCCGGCCGTCAGGAGGTGCCGCCCCGGATCGTGCTGTACCGGCGGCCGCTGGAATTCCGGGCCATGGACCGGGAGGATCTCGCCGATCTGGTCCACGACGTCATCATCGAGCAGGTGGCGAACCTGCTCGGCGTCGACCCGGACGAGTTGGCCTGATCACGGCCGGCGCGCCGGCCGGTCCGGGTGGGACGGTCCCCAACCGTCCCGCCCCCCCACGTCGGATCAGGCCGCCCGGCGCTTGAGCTTGCGCCGCTCCCGTTCGGAGAGCCCACCCCAGATCCCGAACCGCTCGTCGTGGCCGAGAGCGTATTCGAGGCATTCCGTCTTGACCTCGCACCGCGAGCAGATGCGCTTCGCCTCGCGGGTCGAGCCGCCCTTCTCGGGGAAGAACGCCTCCGGGTCGGTCTGCGAGCACAGTGCCCGCTCCTGCCACTCCGGCGCGTTTCCGAGCAGGTCGGCCGCCTCGAGCTGGCCGTCCATTCAGTTGCCTCCTTGTCGCGCACCGGCGTCGTCGCCGCTGCAACCCCCCACGCGAAAGGCGTGCTTTTGTCCGTCCGGTCCGGTTATCGTGCGTTCCGTGCGAACAACCCCATTCAAATTACACGCGTGTAATGCGTGCGCCGTCAAGCCAAACTTGATAATGGAGTCGCCCTCCCGACACGCGTCCGGACGGCCGTCCGTACCACCCGGTCTCGCCCTGCCCTATCGATTCAGACCCCGGCCGAGTAACGCCCTCCCCGGCGAGTTGCCCGAGTTTTCTCCCGTGGCGCGCCGAGCGCCACAGGAGTGACCGAGCTTCGCGCCGACGCCGGGGAAGCCATCCACCAAGATCCGTTGATCTTGATCCGCAAGGTTATCCCGACTTCGCCGACCCCGCCCGCCGAGCGGGTGAACGACGACCGCGTCCCGCCCACAATGTGGACGGGACGCGGCTGGTAGCGGCTCCGGCGACTCAGTCGGTCGACGTGATTGCGCTGGTAGGCAAGGCGAACTCGGCGACCACGCCGCCGGCGACAGTGACCGACCCGACGGGCGTGTCGTTGTCCCACCAAACGGTATACACGCCTGCCGGGAGATCCGGATAGACGGCACTGTGGAACGTGCCGTCCTGGACCCGACGCTCCCGTACGGCGGAGTGCGTCCGCGGGTCACCGTCGCGATCGGCCCGACTCACCTCGATCTCCCGCCCGAGCAGTTGTCGTCCGGTGTAGATGATCAGTGCACCGGTGTCGCCACCCAGGTCGAGGACCACGGTCCCGGTTCCCGAGGGGCCGTACGTGTGCGAATGCTCGTGTCCGGTCATCTCTCCCACCTCCAGCGTCAGGACTGCGCCGATGGATTGTTGAACCCGTCGTAGGGCGTACCGAGGAACGGGAAGTTGCGCAGGAACGGCGCTGTCACGTCGGCCGCGCTGAGTCCCGGCGTCACCGCCCCCGCCGCCTCGTCCGGCTGGAACTTCCGGTCCACGAGCGGCACGGTCAGCCCCGCGATCGCGCGCAGCGCGATGGTCACCACGTCGTCGGTCACCCGCCGACCGTTCGGAAAGCCCGCGAGGTCGCCGCCGAGTACGCCGAAACGGTTCGGCCGGCGGGCCGGCGGGATCGCGGTGTTCAGCCGCAGCATGTCGGCCTGGAGGTCCCCGGTGTTGTTGGTGAAGCCGTCGATCAGTCCCTCCGGGATGCCGGTGAGCAGAATGGCGACCAGGTCCGCGCGGGCCTTCTTCGACCTGTTCAACTTGTCCAGGTTGGGGAAGACGTCCGGGTAGAGCACCGGCAGCAGGGCGGCCAGTTCGGGCCGCTCGACGAACTGGGCGAACCGCTTGTCCTCCGACGGCGGCAGGGTGTTCCACAGGTCCTTCTGCGCCATCGGCACGATGACCTCGTTGAACAACGGGTTGCCCAACCTGGACACCTGGGTGAACGGCCCGGCGTTGGTGTCGGCCGCCACCCGGTCGCCGAGCACCCGCACCTGCCGGCGGGACGCCGAGGTCCACACCCCGATGACCGAGGCGGGTTCCTGCCAGTGGTACCGGTCGGCACGGCGGCGCAGCCGCTCCACCGGCACCTGCAACGCCAGGCTGTGCACGTTCAGCCGGTCGGTGGCGTTCACCGGCTCCCCCGCCTCCTGGAAGATCTTCTTCCCGGCGACGTGCAGCTGCTGGAACGGCCGCAGCGTACCCAGGTCGAAGATCGCGCCCAGGTCGACGAAGAAGCCGTCCGCGCGCTGGCCGGCGAAGACCCGCTCCCCGGTGGAGAGCTTGAAGGTGGCCTGCCGCACCAACTCTCCGTACGCGGGCGTGGACAGTGGACCGACGTTGCACGGCGGGCACGGCAGCTTGCGGGCCAGGCGCTCTTCCTTGCCACCGGTGATCCGGGTCAGGCTGTAGAACTGCCGCCGGTTCCAGTTCTCGCTGTCGAGCGAATCGATCGGCCCGGTGTTGTAGAGAAAACTGTTCGGGTTCGTGATCTCGGTGGTGAATTCGAAACGGTAGGTGACGTCCGGCTGCCCGTCACCGTCGTTGTCGATGTGGATCTCGTACCGCACGTCGTCGCCGAACTCGAAGAAATTCGGTCCGCCGGACGGCAACTGCAACGGCACGTAGTTGGCGATGAGCGTCACCGTCTCCGGACGGTCCGGGGTGACGAACGCGTACAGGTCGGATGAATCGGCGACCGGATCCTTGGCGATCTCCGGTGCCTCGCGGTGTGAAGACATGACGGACCCACCTCACTGGGCGAAAGAGTCAATCGGATGGTCGGCCGGGCGCCGGGGCCCGCCGAGAACGCCGTACCCGCGCACTGCGGCGGGCCAGCGGGAACGCTCAGCGTCGGCGGCGAGGCACGACGTGCGGGTCGACACGCTCGGTGACGACGGGCGGGTCGGTGACGGGCGAAGCGGCCGGCACGGCGCGCGGGCGGACCAGCACGGGCTCAGCGCCGGGCGGCGGCGCGACGCAGCCGGTCCGCCAGGCCACGGTCACGTACCTCGACGCGGGACTGACCGACGAAGACGTCCATGATTCCGGACCGGGCGTCGCGCAGGTGCACGACGATCGTCTCGTCGGGGCCGGCCGCCGCACCCTTGTCGCCGTCACCGGCCAGGGACAGCCCCGGCACCGCGAGCGCGGCGGCGCCGAGGGTGGCACTGGCCGCGGCGGTGATCGTCTGCCGGCGGGTCAGTTTCGGCAAACGCCGCTTACGCTTCTCAGTGATCATGGTCGACCTTTCCGGCGGCGGCGCGCAGGCGCCGGCGATGACGGACGGGGGTCACGACAGACCACGCCGGGGCCCCCTGAGGGGTGCCGGCGGCGGTCCTCGCCGTGCCGCCGCCGGCATCGACAGGTACGTCCCTCGGCGGGCGAAGGTTCGACCCTAGGCCGCGATGTGACCGTACGCAGTCGTCCGCCTACGCGCCGGTCGGCCCGCTGCCGCCGCGATCGCGCGCAACTGCTCCTCGGTACGCGCCGACCCGTTGCCGGATCCGGCCATCCGCGAGATCGTCTCCTCCATCAGCGTGCCGCCCAGGTCGTTGCAGCCACTGCGCAGCAGCTCCGCCGTACCGGCGTCGCCGAGCTTCACCCAGGAGCACTGGATGTTGTCGATCCGGCCGTGCAAGAGCACCCGCGCCATCGCGTGCACCACCCGGTTCTCCCGCCACGTCGGCCCGGGCCGGGCGATGCCGGCGAGGTAGATCGGGGCGTTGGTGTGCACGAACGGCAGCGCCACGAACTCGGTGAACCCGCCGGTGCGGTCCTGCACCCCGGCCAGCACCCGGAAGTGGGCCAACCAGTGCGCGGGATGGTCGACGTGGCCGTACATCATCGTCGAGCTGGACCGGATGCCCAGCTCGTGGGCCGTGCTGACCACCTCGACCCAGGCGGCGGCCGGCAACTTGCCCTTGGTGAGCACCCAGCGCACCTCGTCGTCGAGGATCTCCGCCGCGGTGCCCGGGATGGTGTCGAGTCCCGCCTCGCGCAGCCCGGCCAGCCACTCCCGCACCGACACGCCGGCCTTGGCGGCGGCGGTGACGATCTCCATCGGGGAGAAGGCGTGCACGTGCATCTCCGGCACCCGGGCCTTGATCGCCCGGACCAGGTCGGCGTAGATCGTCACCGGCAGTTTCGGGTCGATGCCGCCCTGGAGGCAGACCTCGCCGGCGCCGGCTTGCCACGCCTCCTGCGCCCGGTCCGCGACCTGCTCCACCGAGAGCCGGTACGCGTCGGCGTCCCGTTCCCGCTGGGCGAAGGCGCAGAACCGGCAGCCCACGTAGCAGACGTTCGAGAAGTTGATGTTGCGATTGACCACGTAGGTCACATCGTCACCGACGGCGGAGCGACGCAGTTCGTCGGCGGTGCGGCACAGCTCGTCCAGGGCCGCTCCGTCCGCGCCGAACAGCGCCAGCGCGGCCTCGGTGTGCCGGGGCTCCAGCAGCGCCGCCGGGTCGTCCGCGGCCAACCGCAGCCCGGCCCGCAGGTCGGCGTCGCCGGAGCCGGCGGTGGCCTGCCTCCCGACCCCGGGCCCCGGACCGTCTTCGCCGCCCGCTCGCGCCGGCGGCACAGCCGCCTTCGCGGCGACCTCCGCCCAGTCGCCGTAGACGTGGTCGAAGTCGCCCCGCCGGTCGTCCGTACGCCCCGCGGTGTCGATCGTGGCGTGCAGGTCGGTCCGCCCACCGAAGGTCTCGTCGGGCTCCTGCCACGGCCGTCCCACCGGACGGGCCGCCTCGACCGCCAACCCGGTCGCCGGATCGGCGAGCGCCGTCACGTGCGGCAGCAGTCGTGCGTCCAGCCACGGCTCGCCGGCCTGGACATACTCCGGGTAGACGGTCAACCGCTCCCGGAGAACGAAGCCGGCCGCCGCGGTACGTGCCGCCAGTTCGTCGAGCTGCGGCCAGGGACGCTCCGGGTTGACGTGGTCCGGGGTCACCGGTGAGACACCGCCCCAGTCGTCGATACCGGCCCGCAGCAGCAGGTCGTACTCGCCGGCGATCAGGTTCGGTGGCGCCTGCACGCGGGCCTTTGGGCCCAGCAGCACCCGGGCCACCGCCACGGTGGCCGCGAGGTCGTGCAGCTCGGCGTCGGGCATCCCGCGCATCGCCGTGTCCGGCTTGGCCCGGAAGTTCTGCACGATCACCTCCTGGAGGTGGCCGTACTCGCGCTGGGCACGCCGGATCGCGAAGATGGCGTCGGCCCGCTCGGCGAGCGTCTCGCCGATACCGATCAGGATGCCTGTGGTGAACGGGACGCCTACCCGTCCGGCGTCGTCGAGCACCCGCAACCGCACCGCCGGTTCCTTGTCCGGGGAGCCGTAGTGCGGGCCACCGGGCTCGGACCACAGCCGGGTGGCCGTGGTTTCCAGCATCATCCCCATGCTCGGCGCGACCGGCTTGAGCCGTTGCAGCTCCGCCCAGGAGAGCACGCCCGGGTTCAGGTGCGGCAGCAGGCCGGTCTCCTCCAGCACCGCCACGGCGCAGGCCCGCAGGTAGTCCAGGGTGGACCCGTAGCCCCGTTCGTCGAGCCACTGCCGGGCGGCCGGCCAGCGCTCCTCCGGCCGGTCACCGAGGGTGAACAGAGCTTCCTTGCAGCCCTGCTCGGCGCCGGCCCGGGCGATGGCCAGCACCTCGTCGCGGTCGAGGAAGGCCGCCGGCAGCCGGTGCGGCACCGTGGCGAAGGTGCAGTAGTGGCAGCGGTCCCGGCAGAGCCGGGTCAGCGGAATGAAGACCTTCTTCGAGTACGTCACCACGCCGGGCCGCCCGGCGTCCCGCAGACCCGCGTCGCGGATCCCACCGGCGATGCCGAGCAGTTCCTCCAGGGCCGCGCCCCGGGCGGTCAGCAGGGTCGACGCCTCGTCGACGTCGAGCGCCCGCCCGGTGGCAGCGCGGCGCAGCGCCCGTCGTACGCCCCCGTCACCCGGCCCGCGCTCGCTCTGATCAACCATCCGCTCAGCCTATGCGCTGCGGTCCGGTCCGGCCCCCGCCCGTGGGCAACCGCACTGGCCTTGACGACCCCTGCTCAGCCCGGCTGGTCGCCCGGGTCGATCCGCTGGGTGCGGTCGGCCTCCGCGTCACCGGACCGGCGCACCGACGGGTCGGCGTCGCCCGGTCGGGGGATCGCCTGGGTCGGCTCGGCGCTCTGGTGCGGGATCGCCTGGGTCGGCTCGGCACCCTGACGCGGAGTGGTCCCGGCCGGGTCGCCCTGGCGCGGGATGCTCTGGGTCGGGTCGGCCGAGGCCGGCTGCCCGAACGGCGGTGCGGCCGGCGAGGACGGCGCCGCCGACTGCGGTGGTACCGCCGGCTGGCCGTGCGGCGGCCAGGTGTGCGGGGACTCGGGCGGCCCCCCGGCGGAAGGTGACTGACCCGCGAGTGGCCAACCCGGCTGGCCGCCCTGGTGGCCCTGACCGCCCTGGTAGCTCTGGCCGCCCTGGGTCGGGCCGCCCGTCGGGTAGCCGCCGGGCTGGCCGACGCCGGGCTGGTTCGGCTGGCCCCCGCCCGGGTGACCGGCACCGGGGTAGCCAGCCGGATAGCCGGTGGCGGGACGGTCAGCACCCCAGCCGCCCGGCTGGCCGGGGGGCGTCCAGCCGCCCTGCTGGCCGGGCTGGCCACCGAACTGACCCGGGCCACCCGGCTGCGGCCAGCCCTGCTGCGGCGTGCCGTACAGGCCGGGCTCGGGCTTGGGCCGAGGCACGTGGTAGAGCCGCTGCCACACACTCCAGACCAGATAGGCCGCCACCGCGAACAGCGCCACCCAGGCGACCCGGGTGAGCAGGCCGGTCATGGCATCGAACAGCTGCGCCTCGGCCAGCCGGCCGACCACCCAGATCAGCAGGGTCAGACCGCCGAGTACGGCACTGACCGCGTACTCGATCAACGCCACCTGCGTGATCAGTTTCGCCCGTCCGACGGTCGGCGCCAGATGCGTGGCCAGCAGTACCGCCAGCACCGGCAGGACGACCGCCTCGATGCCGATGAAGGCGAAGAACGAACTGGCGGCACGCCCGGTCACCGTGCTGTAGGCGCCCTGCGGGGTCAGCAGCCGGATCAGCCCCACGAAGAGGAAGACGGCGTTCGCGCCCAGGAGCACGAGGGCGACGAGTTCACGCAGCGGCCCGGTCACCTGTCGGGCCGGGGTCGGGTCGGTGGGCGGGGGCTCGGCGGGGCTGGTCACGAACTCTCCCTGGGGCGAAAGCGGACAGATGCCGACGTGAGCCTAGTCTCCCGGGGCACCTGGCTGCCGCAGGCGTCACGTAGGCGAGGATGGGCTGATGCGCATCGTGGTTCTGACCGGCGGAATCGGCGGTGCCCGGTTCCTGCTCGGGGTGCGGGCGTACGCCCGCGAGGTGGGCGCCGAGGTGACCGCGGTGGTCAACGTCGGCGATGACCTACGGCTGCACGGGCTCCGGATCTGCCCGGACCTGGACAGTGTGCTGTACACCCTCGGCGGCGGTGCCGACCCGCAACGGGGCTGGGGGCGCGTCGACGAGAGCTGGACCGTCAAGGACGAGCTGGCGGCGTACGGCGCCGAGCCGAGCTGGTTCGGGCTGGGTGACCGGGACATCGCCACCCACCTGGTCCGCACCACAATGCTGGACGCCGGCTATCCGCTGCACCAGGTCACCGCGGCGCTGGCGACCCGCTGGCAGCCCGGCGTACGCCTGCTGCCCGCGACCGACGACCGCCTGGAGACGCACGCGATCGTCAGCGGCCAGGCTGACCCGGTCGCGGACGGTGCCGACGCCGTGAGCGCGCCGGACCCCGCTGCCGCCGACGGTGGTCAGCGGGCGATCCACTTCCAGGAGTGGTGGGTGCGGTACCGGGCACAGATCCGGACCCACCGGTTCGTCTTCGTCGGGGCGGAGTCGGCGAAGCCGGCACCGGGCGTCACGGAGGCGATCGCCGGTGCCGACGTGGTGCTCGTGGCACCGAGCAACCCGGTGGTCAGCATCGCACCGATCCTGGCCGTACCGGGGCTGCGCGAGGCGGTGACGGACGGTCCCGCCCCGGTGGTGGGCGTTTCGCCGATCATCGGCGGCGCGCCGGTACGCGGCATGGCCGACCGCTGCCTGGCGGTCGTCGGCGTGGAGTGCACAGCAGCCGGGGTCGGCGGGCTGTACGGCGGCCGGGCCACCGGTGGTCTGCTCGACGGCTGGTTGGTGGCCGAGGAGGACGCCGGAACGGTGGTGCCGGACGTGACGGTACGTGCGGTGCCGTTGCGGATGACCGACGAGGCGGCGACGGCGGCGATGGTCCGCGCCGCGGTGGAGTTGACGTGAAACTGGAGATCCTGCCGGTGCCCGGCATCGGGCACGTGACCGAGGGTGACGACCTGGCGGTCCTGATCGGGACCGCGGCACCCTGGCTGCGCGACGGGGACGTGCTGGTGGTGACCAGCAAGATCATCTCTAAGTCCGAGGGGCGGCTGGTCGATGTGCCAGCCGACGGCCCGGATCGGCAGGCCGTCCGGGACGAGGTGCTGGCGGCGGAGACGGTACGGGTGGTCGCCGCGCGCGGCCCGACCCGGATCGTGCAGACCCGCCACGGCTTCGTGATGGCCTCCGCCGGTATCGACGCCTCAAACGTCGACAAGACCCGGCTGGTGCTGCTGCCGGAGGATCCGGACGCCTCAGCCCGCGCGCTACGTGCCGGTCTGCGCGACCGGTACGGCGTGGACGTGGCGGTCGTCGTCAGCGACACCATGGGTCGCCCCTGGCGGAACGGGCTGACCGACGTGGCCCTCGGCGTCGCCGGAATGGACGCCATCCGCGACCACCGGGGCGAGGTCGACCCCTACGGCAACGAGCTGGTGCTGACCCAGATGGCGGTGATCGACGAGTTGGCCGGGGCCGGCGAGCTGATCAAGGGCAAGTGCGACCAGATGCCGGTCGCGGTGATCCGTGGCTACCTGACGCCGCCGCTGTCGGGTGACGGCGAGGGTGCCCGGGTCCTGGTCCGGGACGCCTCGATGGATCTGTTCTCGCTCGGCACCGCCGAGGCGACGGCCGCCGGGTTGGCGGCTGCCGCCACCCTGCCGGACCACCCGGGCGAGGTCGCACCCGACCCGGCCGCCGTCGACCGGGCGATCTCCTCGGTCGCCGGTGTGATCGCGCCCGGCACGGTCTTCACCCAGGTCACCGACGAAGGCGTACGCGGTGCGCTGGTCGCCATCGTGCCGGGCTGGCCGGCCCGCGCCACCGGTCTGGTGCTCTGCTCCCCACCCACCCCGGTGGGCCCGGTCCAACTGGTCCGGTTCGGCACGGACGTGCAGCGCCTGCGCACCGCCCTCGCGGCAGCGGGCGTCCCCTCCCAACTTCTTCCCCCACCCAGCGGCACCACCGCCGCCGCCACCCTCGCCCTCTGACTCACCCTCCCGCGCCTGGGACGTCAGGGGTTGAGGACGGCGCGGCCGAGGGAAGTGAGGGTGTGCAGGACCGTGTTGCGGTCACGGTGGCTGACCAGTAGCCCCGCGTTCCGCAGCACTGTGGTGTGCTGGCTGGCCGCGGCCGCCGAGATGCGCAACCGGCGCGCCAGCTCGCCTGTGGTGCAGCCGTCGTCGCTGGCGGCCAGGACCGCCGCGCGGGTGCGGCCGAGCAGCGCGGCCAACGACTCCCGGCCGGTATCGCCCGCCCCGGGCACCTCCCCGGTCAGCCCACCCAGCTTGTCGACCGGGTAGACGAGCACCGGCGGTAGTTCCGGGTCGAGCAGCGCGACCGGCGTGTTCGCGCAGAAGAACGACGGCACCAGCAGCAACCCTCGTCCCTGAAGGTGCAGTTCCCGGCTCCGCGGGTAGGCGGGGATCTCCAGCACGCCCGACTCCCAGCGCAGGCCCGGCCGCAGCGTGGTCAGCAGCCCTTCGATGCCGCCGTCGAGCATGGCCCGGGCGCGGCGGGCGCGATCGGCCTCCACCGCACCCTGGACCCGCGTCCAGTAGGGGCCGAGGGCGAGTTCCCGGTAGCGTCCCATCGTCTCCGTCAGCCGGGTCAGCGCCTCCGGCTCACCCCGGGCGAGGGCGGCGACACCGACGGGCAGGTTCCGGTTGTTGTTGGCGAGCAGCGTCAGATCGCGTTGCAGCAGGGTGACCGGGGTACGCCGCAGCGCTTCCATCCCGGCCTCGAACCCGTGCACGCTCTCGTAGGGGGTGAGGAAATCGGGAAAGTAGCCGCGGGGCGGGCTCAATGTGGACAGCAGCCGCAGCGCGTCGGCGTCCACCTCGCGGCGCAGCCCTCGCGAGACCTCGCGGCGCCAGCCGGCCAGCAACGGGTCCCGGCTGCGTCCGGGCAACAGGTGCAGGCTCAGCACCATTTCCCAGACCGGATCAGCCGCCGGAGCCACCCGGGTCCGGAGGATGTCCTCGCCGGAGAAATGAATCTTCAGCATGGGCACACTCCCGTCGCCCGGCTGGGGGGGCACCCGGCGACCTTCGAACTCTACCCGGCCCCGTCGGCCTCGGTCAGTTAAGCCTCAGCTAAAAGACCTCGACGCCCGTCACGTGAATCCGCCATGCTTCCCGTGCCACAGGGGGCGACCCACGTCGAACGTGTCCGCCCCACTGGGTGCCCGAGAACGGGCGGCACCATACGAGGGTCTGCGGCTCAGATTCCGCAGGGGGTGCCGCCCGATCTCCCTGGCCCAGATTCGGCACCCCCCCGCAGCTCCGGCACACCGCACCGGCGTACCCACCAGCACCCGTACGCTGGCCCGGACGAAAGGAGCGGCAGTTGTCGACGCCCCGAATGGTGCACGAATCCCCGCGCGGCGACGCGGACGGCTGGCCAGCGCTGCACGCCGACGCGGTGGCGGTACTCACCGACTGGACGCCGACCAGCCCGGACGCGGCGAAGGCCCGCGACCGTACCCTCGGCCTGCTCGACGCCGGGCCGATCGCGATGAGCCGCGAGCACCGGGCCGGCCACATCACCGCCAGCGCGTTGGTGTTCGACGCGACCGGCACCCAGGTGTTGCTCTGCCTGCACGGAAAGTTCCACAAGTGGGTGCAGTTGGGCGGGCACTGCGAGCCGGGCGACCGGACGCTGGCCGGCGCGGCGTTGCGGGAGGCCACCGAGGAATCCGGCATCACCGGGCTACGGATCGATCCGACGCCGATCGACGTGGACGTGCACCCGGTGGCCTGCCAGGGCGGGTCGCTGCACCACGACGTCCGCTTCGCCCTCTTCGCCCCGGCCGGTGCTGCGGAACGAGTGAGCGTGGAGTCGGAGGCGCTCGGCTGGTTCTCACCGGAGCGCCTACCGCATCCGCTGGCCGGCGGCACGGCCCGGCTCGTCACACCGGGCCTGGCAGCCTTCAGACGAGCTTGTCCTCACCCCGTCTCTTGAGCTCGTCCACGATCGACTTCACGTCCTGAGCGCGGTCGCGCGGGCAGACAAGCAACGCGTCCACGGTGTCGACAACGATCAGGTCCCGCACGCCGACGGCGGCCACCAGCCGACCGGCCTGGGGCACCACCACCATGCCGCTGCTGTCGCGCAGCAGCACCTCGGTCTTGGCGTCGCCCGCGAGCACCACGTTGCCGTCGCTGTCCGCCGGCAGAACCTCGCCGAGGGTGTGGAAGTCACCCACGTCGTTCCACCGGAAGTCACCGGGTACGGTCGCCACCCGGCCGGCCGCGGCCGCGCCCTCCATCACCGCGTAGTCCACCGAGATCTTCGTCAGCGTGGGCCAGACCGCACCGAGCACGTCGTCCTGTTCGTCGGAGCCCCACGCCGCCGCGATCGCGGTGACCCCGGCGTGCAGGTCGGGCTGCTGACGTGCCAACTCGGCGAGGAACGCCGACACCCGCCAGACGAACATGCCGGCGTTCCAGAGGTAGTGGCCAGACCGCAGGTACGTCTCGGCCACGTCCGCGCTCGGCTTCTCCTTGAACTCGACCACCGGGCGCATCGGGCCGCCGCCGACGGGCTCGCCGGTCCGCAGGTATCCGTAGCCGGTCTCCGGCCGGGTCGGGGTGATCCCGACCGTCATCAGCAGCCCCTGCTCCGCACCCCGGACCGCCTCCCGGACGGTGTCCACCCACCGCTGCGGGTCGCCGATCAGGTGGTCGGCGGCGAACGAGCCCATGACAGCGTCCGGATCGCGTACGGCGATCACCGCCGCGGCCAGCGCGATAGCGGCGCAGGAGTCCCGTGGCGACGGTTCGACCAGGATGTTCTCCTCCGGCAGACCGGTGAGCTGGCGGGCCACGGCCGCGGCGTGCGCGGCCCCGGTGACCACCATCGTGCGTTCGGGGGTGGTCAGCGGCCCCAACCGCTCGACCGTCGCCTGGAGCAGGGACGCGGACGTGCCGGTGAACGGGTGGAGGAACTTGGGATGGCCGGCGCGGGACAGCGGCCACAACCTTGTGCCACTGCCACCGGCCGGAATGACGACATAGATCACCAGGACATCATGCCCGAACCGCCCGGACCGGGCGGCTCGGTTGCCGGCGTCAGGCCCGTGCCCTGGTCCATGCCGCGATGTGCACCTCGGCGCTGGACCCCCAGGTGAACTCCTTCGCCCGGTCGAAGCCCGCCTTGGCCAGCGACAACCGACGTGGCTCGTCGTCGAGCAGCGCGGCCAGGTCGGCGGCGATCTGGTCGGGGTCCTCGCTGGTGTACGCCACCGCGTCGCCGCCGACCTCGGGCAGCGAGAGCCGGGGGGTGGTGAGCACCGGGGCGGCGCACGCCATCGCCTCCAGGATGGGCAACCCGAACCCCTCACCGTAGGAGGGGTACGCGGCCACGAGAGCCCCGCCGAGGAAGCCGGGCAGGTCGCCGTAGCGCAGGTAGCCCGGACGCAGCAACCGCAGGTGGGAGGGCACCTCGGCCACCGCGCGGTCGATGTCGTCGTCGTGCCCCTGCCCGCCGGCCACCACCAGTGCGGGCGGGTCCTGCCGGTCGGTGACCGCCCGGGCCCAGCCACGGATCAGGTTCGGCACGTTCTTGCGGGGCTCCTTGGCCCCGAGGAACGCGACGTAGCTGCTGCCGCCGAGACCCAGGCGAGCACGGACCCGGGCCTTCTCCTCGTCGCCCGGCGCGTGGAAGGCGTCGTGGTCCACGCCGTGGTAAGCCACGTCGATCCGGGTCGGGTCGGCGTCCAGCAGCCGGATCAGCTCGTCGCGGGTGGCCTTGCTGGGCACGATCACCCGGTCCGCGCGCCGCAGCGAGGTCTTGATGGCGCTGCGGAAGAACGTGCGGCGGGACTTGTCGTAGTGCTCCGGCTCGGTGAAGAACGTCGCGTCGTGCACCGTCACGGTGACCGGACAGCCGGCCCGCAGCGGGCAGGTGTAGAAGGGCGAGTGCAGAACCTCGGCACCGACCTGTTGGGCGAGCAGAGGCAGGCCGGTCTGCTCCCAGGCGAGCCGGGCCGGCCGGTGTGCGACCGCGGCGGGCGCCGGGATGATCTCCGCGCCGGGCAGCATCCGGCGGTAACGCTCCAGATCGGTGCGGAGGCTGACCACCACCAGGTCCACCGCCGATCCGCACACCTTGCCGAGGGCACCGAGCAGACCGTCGACGTATCTACCGACGCCGCCGCGATCGGCGGGAACACTCGTGGCGTCGATGAGCACGCGGGGCGGGCGACCGGCGGTCACGGGGCGACTCCTTGCGGTGGCGGGACTGTGGGGAACAACACTCCGGCAAGCCTACGCCGGAGCCGGGCACGGACGCTGACTGCGACCCGACGGTACGCCGACTTGTCGCTGTCATCGAGTACGGCCGCCGGGCGCGTATCGTTCGCGCCGATGGCCGACAACATTGCCCGGGTGTTCGCCGATGCGATCGCGACCGACCCGAACCGCCCGCTGCTCACCTGGTACGACGACGCGACCGGCGAACGCACCGAGCTTTCCGGCGCGACGCTGGCGAACTGGGTGGCCAAGACGGCCAACCTGCTCGTCGACGAACTGGCCCTGGGGCCGGGCGGCACCGCGGCGGTGCTGCTACCGCCGCACTGGCAGAGCGCCGCCGTGCTGCTCGGCTGCTGGTCGGCGGGGTTGGCGGTCCGGCCAGCCGGGTTGACGCTCGCCGAGCGCCCAGGCGAGGTGGACGTGCTCTTCGCCACCGCCGACCGCGCCGCCGAGGCCGACGTCTGGTCGGCGGGCGACCGGTACGCGCTGGCACTGCACCCGTTCGCGCTACCGCTGCGTGAGGTACCGGCGGGCTTCGCCGACTATGTGACCGAGGTACGCGCTCACGGCGACCACTTCACTGCGTACCCGCCGGGCGGTCCCGACCACACCGCGCTGCGCGCCCGGGCCACCGCCCGCGCCACCGAGCTCGGCATCTCCCCAGGCGACCGGCTCCTGGTGGATGTCGACCGGCACCCGGACCCACTCGACTGGCTGCTGGCCCCGCTCAGCGCGGGCGCCACCCTGGTGCTCTGCGCCCATCCGGACCCGGCCCGCCTGGCCGACCGGCAGTCGACGGAGCGGACCACCCGCACCCTCGGCTGAACCGCCCGCCAGTCCGCTCACCAAGCCGCCGCCACCCGACGACAGCCACCGTCACCGCCGTCGCCGTGACCGCCACCGTTGCCGCCACCGTTGCCGCCACCGCCCGACGACCGTCACCGCCGTGACCGCCGTCGCCGTCGCCGTCGCCGCCAGGGTCACCGTGGCCGTGGCCGTGGCCGTGACCGCGACCTCGACCGCGACCGCGACCGCGACCGCGACCGCGACCGTCATCATTGTCGCCGCCACCGTCACGTTGTCACCGTCACCGTCACCGTCACCGTCAGCAATGACTACCCAACGTTGCCATGTCGGCCAGGACCAACCCACCTACCCCCACCCTTTGCTCTGCTTCAACCGACGCACAACCGGCTGAGCTGGGGCGATGCGACCCGCGCGCGAGGCAGTCGGGAGCGCCGAGGCTGCGGAGAGTAACTGTTGCGTGGGTTGAAGCAGAGCAAAGGGTGAGGGGGTACGGGTTGGCTGCCGACGACAGCACGTTCAGTGACGCAGGGCCGCGGGGATGGCCGGGTGCTGGACCCCGGCCATGCCGTCCCGGGCCGTGCGGAACCGACCGGGCACGTCACGCGTGAGCTGCCCATCAGCCAGGCCGCTCATCGGCAGTGGACAGCGCGGCCGCCGACCGGGTGGTCCGGGCCGGCGTCCGGCTGGAGGTCCGGCCTGGGGCCAGCAGAGGTCCGGCCGGGGTCAGGTGGCGGGATGGTGCGGGGCGCGGTGCTGGGCCAGGGTGGCGAAGGCGGCAAGCGAATCGGGGTTGGCGAGGGCGCCCTTGGCCGCGGCCTGGTCGACCGGGGTTCCGGTGAGGATCTTCTTGACCGGCACCTCGAGCTTCTTCGCCGACAGGGTGCGTGGGACGGCGCGGACCTGGTGAATCTCGTCGGGGACGTGCCGGGGGGACAACGCGGTACGCAGCTCGCGGCAGATCTTCCTCCGCAGCTCGTCGTCGAGGGACAGTCCCTCCGCGAGCACCACGAACAGCAGCAGCTCACCGGCGCCGCCCTCGTCGTCCTCCAGGTGCACCACCACCGAGTCGACGACCTCGTCCAGCCCTTCCACCACCGAGTAGAACTCGGCGGTGCCGAGCCGTACCCCGCCCCGGTTCAGGGTGGCGTCGGAGCGACCGGTGATGACACAGCCGCCCCGCGAGTTGATGGTGATCCAGTCCCCGTGCCGCCACACCCCGGGATAGACGTCGAAGTACGCCTCCCGGTAACGGACCCCGTCCGGGTCGTTCCAGAAACCCACAGGCATGCTCGGCATCGGCTCGGTGATCACCAGCTCACCCAGCTCACCGATCACCGGGGTGCCGTCCGGCGAGCGGGCCTCCACCTTGGCACCCAGGGCCCGGCAGGTGATCTCACCAGCGTGCACCGGCAACAGCGGGACGCCACCGACGAAACCGGTGCAGACGTCGGTGCCACCGGACAGCGACTGAAGCTGAAGGTCGCTGCCGACCGTGTCGTACACCCAGGTGAAGCCCTCGGCGGGCAGTGGCGCGCCGGTGGAGCCGAGCCCGCGCAGCGCGGCGAGGTCGGCGATCTCGCGCGGGACCAGGCCGGCCTTGCGGCAGGCCAGCAGGAACGGCGCCGAGGTACCGAAGTACGTGGTGCCGGTCTGCTCGGCCAGCCGCCACATCGCGCTCAGGTCGGGGTGGCCGGGGTTGCCGTCGAACAGCACGATCGCCGCGCCCACCGCCGGCCCGGAGACCAGGAAGTTCCACATCATCCAGCCGGTGGTGGTGAACCAGAAGAACCGGTCCGCCGGGCCCAGGTCGTGATGCAGGGCGAGCATCTTCAGGTGCTCCAGCAGGATGCCGCCGTGTCCGTGCACGATGGGCTTGGGCAGCCCGGTGGTGCCGGAGGAGTAGAGCACGTACAGCGGATGGTCGAACGGCACCGGGGTGAAGGCCAGCGGTTCGTCGGTCTGGGCCGCCAGCTCCGCCCAGGCCAGCGCCCCGTCCGGCGGCGAACCGTCAGGGTCCAGGTAGGGGATCGAGACGGTGTGCCGCAGTGCCGGCAGCGCGGCTCGGATCGCGGCCACCTCGGCACGCCGGTCCACCGGCTTGTCGCCGTAGCGGTAGCCGTCGACGGCGACCAGGATCTTCGGCTCGATCTGCTGCCAGCGGTCGGTGACACTGCGGGTGCCGAACTCCGGCGCGCAGGAGGAGAAGACGGCACCGAGGCTGGCGGTGGCCAGCATCAGTACGTACGTCTCGGGGATGTTCGGCGCGTACGCGGCCACCCGGTCGCCGGTGGTGACACCGAGCCGGCGCAGCCCGGCGGCGACCCGGCGGACCTGCTCGCGCAACTGACCGGCGGTGAGGGTGACCGGCGCGCGGGTCTGCCCGTGTGCCACCACCACCGGGTCGTCGTCGGCCCGGCCCGGCATCCGCAGCACGTTCTCGGCGTAGTTGAGGGTGGCGCCGGGGAACCACCGGGTGCCCGGCATGTCCCGGTCGGCCAGGGTGGCGGTCGGCGGGGTGTGCGCGACGACGCCGAAGTGGTCCCAGATCGACCGCCAGAAGGCGTCCAGGTCGGTGACCGACCACCGCCACAGGGCGTCGTAGTCGGCGAACGTCAGCCCCCGGTGTTCGGCGAGCCAACGCAGGTAAGCACCGATCCGTGACCGCTGGAGCACGTCCGCCGGTGGCGTCCACAGCACGTCCGTCACTGGTCCACTCCTCCCCTGGCCCGGCACGACGCTGTGCGGTGGGCCGTGGCGCCATCTTGCCCTACCTCGAAGCGCCATTCTCCGCACCCGAGCCCGGCGGGCGCATGTGCCCACCCCACATCCCCGGCGCCCGACCAGTGTGGCCGTGCGGCAGGGAAGGCTCGCCGGTCGGCACCGCAGCGGGGCCCGGCGGGCGGACCTCAGGGTTCGCTGCGTGCCGCCTGGATCGCGCGGCGGCGGGCCAGCCGGTGGGCGCGGCGGATCTCCGCCTCACGCCAGCGTCGCTCGTCCTCCGGCGTCTCCGGCAGGACCGGACGCACCGGCCGGGGCGCGCCGCCCACCTCGACCCCGACGAAGACGAGGTACGCGGTGGCCACCCGCACCGGCAACTCGTCGGCCGAGTCCCAGCGTTCGGCCATCACCCGTACACCGACCTCCATCGAGGTCTGCCCGGACCAGTTCACCTGGGCGTACGCGTGCACCAGATCGCCCACCCGGACCGCCTCGGAGAAGACGATCTCGTCGATCGCGGCGGTCACCGCGGTACCGCCGCTGTGCCGCGCCGCCGCCGCTCCGGCCACGTCGTCGACGAACTTCATGAGCACCCCGCCGTGCACCGTTCCGTACAGGTTCACGTCCACTGCGGTCATGATCCGACTGAGGGTTACCCGGGAGTACGAGGTCGGCTTGCCCGGCAGTGCGGTGGCGGGGTGCTCGGTCATGTCGGAAACGGTACGGTGCGCGGATGCGACATCTGTGGAGCTTCCTCGCAGGGCTGGTGGTGGTGCCGGTCACCTGGGTGCTGGTCACCCTCGGTCAGGACGGGTCGGCCGGCACCGTCAACCGGTGGGTGGAGATCGGCACCTCCAACACGGCCAACCTCATCGAACCGGCCGTATACCTCGCTGTCGGTGGCATCGTGCTGGGCCTGCTCGGCACGCTGCGCATCTCACCGCTCGGTCCGCTGGTGGCCGGGCTGCTGCTGGTCACCCCGTACGTCGGACTGTTCATCGCGCCCTTCCGGGTGCGTGAGCGCATCCCGTCCGACTGGGGCTTTCTCGGCGACCCGCTGCCGCTGGGGCTGCCGGTGGAGAACGGAACGCTCTTCCTGATCGGCGTGCTGCTGCTGATCGCGACGTTCAGCGGGCAACGCTGGCGACGCTGGCCGGCCCCGGTGCCGCAGCCGGCGGGGGCGCCGGACGCGTCGACGTCGGAGCCGACGTTGACCGACTGGTCACCGGCCCCGTCGTCGGAGGGTGACACCGCGCCGCTGAGCCTGGGCTATCCGGATCCGGATCCGACGCCCACCGAGCCGCTGCCCCGGCGTACCGGCGGCGGGTCGCCCTGGTCGGCGCCACCTGGCAACCTGCCCCGACGCGACGACGCCACCAACTGACCCGGTACCACCGATCGTCACCTCCGCCCGGCGGTCGTCGGGCGGAGGTGACGGTGGGCGTCCGTGCGGGCGGTCAGCCCTTGAGCAGCTGGCGGGCCATCACGATGCGCTGCACCTGGTTCGTACCCTCGTAGATCTGGGTGATCTTGGCGTCACGCATCATCCGCTCGACGGGGTAGTCCCGGGTGTAGCCGTACCCGCCGAGCAACTGCACCGCGTCGGTGGTGATCTCCATCGCCGCGTCCGAGGCGAAGCACTTGGCCGCCGCGCCGAAGTAGGTCAGATCGGCGTCGCCGCGCTCGGACCGGCCGGCCGCCGCGTACGTCAACTGCCGGGCCGCCTCAAGCTTCATCCCCATGTCCGCGAGCATGAACTGCACGCCCTGGAACTCGGCGACCGCCTTGCCGAACTGCCGGCGCTCGGCGACGTACCCCTTGGCGTAGTCGAGCGCACCCTGCGCGATGCCCACCGCCTGCGCGGCGATGGTGACCCGGGTGTGGTCCAGGGTCTTCATCGCGGTGCCGAAGCCGGTGCCCTCGGCACCGATCATCCGGTCCGCCGGGATCCGGACGTTGTCCAGGTAGACCTCGCGGGTCGGCGAGCCCTTGATGCCCAACTTCTTCTCGGGGGCACCGAAGCTGACCCCCGGATCGGACTTCTCGACCACGAAGGCGGAGATGCCCCGGGAACGGGCGGTGGGGTCGGTCGTCGCGAAGACGGTGTAGAACTCCGAGACGCCGGCGTTTGTGATCCACCGCTTCACGCCGTTGAGCACCCAGTGATCGCCGTCACGGACCGCCCGGGTGGTCATCGCGGCCGCGTCGCTGCCGGCCTCCGGCTCGGAGAGGCAGTACGAGAACATCGCCTCGCCGCTGGCGACCGGCGTCAGGTAGCGGCGCTTGAGGTCGTCGGAGCCGGCCAGCAACAGCGGCATGGTGCCCAACTTGTTCACCGCCGGGATCAGCGAGGACGAAGCGCAGGCCCGCGCGACCTCCTCGATCACGATCGCCGTGGCCAGCGCGTCCGCACCGGCCCCGCCGTACTCGACCGGGATGTGCGGGGCGTGGAAGTCGGCGGCGCGTAGTGCGTCGTACGACGCCTTCGGGAACTCACCCGTCTCATCCGCCTCGGTGGCGTGCGGCGCCACCTTGGCCGCACAGACCTCACGGACCGCTTCCCGGATCGCCTCGTGTTCCTCGGGCAGGCGGTACGCGTCGAACGACTGCTCTGCGGCCATGTCGGCCCCTCCCCTTCACCGCTATCATGCGCAGTCTGTAGCGTCACCTGGACGCCCACCGCGCAGACTGAAGGATAACGACCACAGTTCAGGTGATGTTACCGGCGCGTAGGCTGGGCTATGACGAAGCCCCGATGCCGCTCGGCGATGATGGGACCCAGCAGACGAACCACCTCTCCGGCGCCCTGCCCTGGCGCCGCAGCGGAACGCGACGCAACCACGCGGCGCCAGTGCGAGCGGAGAAGACAGGCGTGACCATCCCGTACCCGAACACCCAGCCGGTGCCCGCCATCGCGGCGGTCACGCCCCCCTCGGGCGCGTCCCGGCCGCGGGTGACCTTCCTGGGCACCGGCTACCTTGGCGCGACCTACGCCATCTGTTACGCCGAACTCGGCTACGAGGTGCTCGGGTTCGACGTCGACGCGGACAAGATCGCCAAGCTGAACGCCGGTGAGGTGCCGATTCACGAGCCTGGCCTCGACGAACTGCTGCGCCGCAACCTGGCCGCCGGTCGGCTGCGGTTCAGCACAAACATCGCCGAGACCGCCGCCTTCGGTGACGTGCACTTCATCTGCGTCGGCACCCCGCAGCGGGCCGACGGGATGGGCGCCGACCTGTCGTACGTCGAGGCGTCGGTCACCAGCCTGGCCCAGCACCTGACCCGCAAGGCGCTCATCGTCGGCAAGTCCACCGTCCCGGTCGGCACCGCCGAGTGGGTGGAGCAACTCGTGGGCAAGCACACCCCCGCCGACCTCGGCGTCGAGGTGGCCTGGAGCCCGGAGTTCCTCCAGGAGGGCTTCGCCGTCGACGACGTGCTCCGACCCAACCGCATCGTGGTCGGCGTCAAGAGCGAATGGGCCAACGGCATGCTCTACGCCGCCCACAAGGGCGTGTTCGACCTCGCCGCCACCGAGGACCGCGAGGTACCCCTGGTGGTCACCGACTTCGCCACCGCCGAACTGGTGAAGGTCGCCGCGAACGCCTTCCTCGCCACCAAGATCTCCTTCATCAACGCGATGGCCGAGGTCTGCGAGGCCTCCGGCGGTGACGTCACCCAACTCGCCCGCGCCATCGGCTACGACCCCCGCATCGGCAACCGTTTCCTCCAGGCCGGACTCGGCTTCGGCGGCGCCTGCCTGCCCAAGGACATCCGCGCCTTCCAGGCCCGCGCCCAGGAACTCGGCGCCGGCGAGGCACTGCGCTTCCTGCACGAGGTCGACCTGATCAACCTGCGGCGCCGGACCCGTGTCCTGCAACTCGCCGCCGACCTGCTCGGCCGCCGCTCCGGCCCGGCCGGCCCGGACCTGTCCGGCACCCGGATCGCCGTGCTCGGCGCCACCTTCAAACCCAACACCGACGACGTACGCGACGCCCCCGCCCTCGCGGTGGCCGCCCTGCTCCACAAGGCCGGCGCCGACGTCCACGTCTACGACCCTGAGGGCATGGACAACGCCCGCCGGGCCGTACCTGAACTCAGCTACGAAGCCGACATGGCCGAGGCGGTCACCGGCGCCGACCTGGTCTGCGTCCTCACCGAATGGGCCGACTTCCGCAACGCCGACCCCGGCCTCCTCGGTGACCTCGTCGCCGGCCGCCGCGTGGTCGACGCCCGCAACTGCCTCGACCCGGCACTGTGGACCCAGGCCGGCTGGGAGTACCGGGGCATGGGGCGCCCCTGAGCTCTTGCGGCTGGGTTTTCCGGGGGAGCCCACCCGCTCCGGGCGGTCAGGCTTGATCCCTGCGCGGGCGGGCTACCCCGGAAAACCTGACCTCCGCGGCCTTTCGCGGCCGGCTTCGGTGCCACGCCCCCTCAGGGGTCCGAGCGGGGCTGCCGTTGATCGCGTCGTTTGGTGATGTTGGCGCTTGACCCGCCGACAACTGTCGAATTCCCGGCCCGCTTTGGGCATGCTGCGACAGTGGGAATCCACAGTGCGGGTGGAGGGGTGTCGTGGCGAACTTTCAGTGCCCTTCGTGCGGCCGGGAGATCAAGCCGGCGGTTCGCTGCCCGCACTGCGGTGCCCACCAGCCACAGTGGGCCGAACACCTGGCGGAGATCGAGCGGTCCATCGCGGAGATGAAGGCCCGCGAGGCCGCCATCGCCCGGGAACAACGACAGCTCGCCGCCAAGATGCAGGCGGCGCTCTTCCAGCGCGACATCCTCTCGCACGCCGGCAGTCAAGGAGACGAGCGGCTCCGGCAGGCCAGCCGGCCGCGCCGCGTGCTACGCCGTCGGCCACCGCGCCGCCCCTCGTCCGACGGTGCTTCGCCGCCCCGCGACGGTGCGGTCCCGCCACCGCGGGACGGCGCGTTTCCGCCACCCCGGGTACCCCGCCAGGGCACGGCAGGTGCCCAGGAGCCACCGCCACCGACCGAACCTGTCTGGCTGAACGCCGACGACCCGGAACACCCGCCGGAGGCCTCCTCACGGGAGGTCCAGAACATCCCGCTCGGCCTCGGTGCGCTGCTGCTCGGCGTCGCCGCTGTGGTGTTCGCCGTGGTCGCCACCAGCTCTATGGACGCGTTGACCCGCCTCGGCATCCTGCTGCTCGCCACCGTGCTCATGCTGCTCGCCCCGCCGGTGCTGGTCCGGCGCGGACTGACCTCCACGGCCGAGACCATCGCCGCAGTGGGTCTGCTCCTGGTGCCCCTCGCCGGGTACGCCCTCTGGGCCGTGGACCGGATCGGCAACGGTGGTGCCTCCGGTGCCGTCTTCGCTGGAGTGATCTTCGCGGTCACCGCCGCCGTCTCGGTCGGTTACGCCGGGTGGACCAGGCTCCGCGCACCCCGCTTCGCCACCGTGCTGGCCGCCCAGCCGGTGCTGCCGCTGCTGGCGTACGACCGGATCACCGGACCGGCGGGCTGGGCGCTGGTGCTGACCCTGGTGGCGCTGCTCGACCTGTGGCTGGCCCGTTCCCCGGTCACCGTGGAGCAGCCGCTCACCGACGTCGCGGCCGATTCCGGCCGGTCGAGCGCGCCCCGGCAGCGATCGGCCGAGGAGAGTTCGGCCGACGGCAGGCCGGAGGCGGCACCGGAGGAGGCCGGCGAACTGCTGGACCTCACCGTCGGCGGCGCTGCGACCGCACCGATCCGACCGGTGCCGGGGCTACGGGAACTGACCTGGGTGCTGCACGGGGTGGCGGTCGCCGTCGCCCTGGCGTACGCGGTGACCGCCCTGCTGCGGACCACCACCGTGCCGGGCGCGACCGGCGCCGGCCTGGTGCTCCTCCTCGCCGCCACCGCCTGCCTGGCGGGGACGCTCGTGCTCCGCCGCCCTCCCCTGCCCGACCTGGGCGCTGGCGTGTTCACCCTCGCCGTCATCGGCGCCCTGGGGCGGATCGCGTCGGTGGCGCTGCCCGGCCGCGCCCTGCTGTTGATCGCCTTGGTCATCACGGTCACCGGTCTCGCGGTCCGGGCGGTACCCGAGTCCGCACGGCGGGGTCCGCAGCTGGCCTCCGCGGTGGCGCTCACGGTCAGCGGGGTGGTGGTCGCCGGCAGCGCGCTGCGGGCCGGAATCGCCCCGGTCCAGGCGGCGCTGCCGGCCTGGGCGGCGGACCTCGACCGGTACCCGGCCGAGCTGGCCGCCGCCGTGGGACCGGCCGCCTGGCAGCTCGCCGCCAGCGCCTTCCTGCTGACCGTGGCCGCGGTGCTGGCCCTGCCGCCGGAGATCCGACGCGAGTTCGCGGTGACCGGTGCGGCACTCACCGCGCTGGCCGTACCAGCCTCCTTCGGGCTGGCCTGGACGTTGGCGCCCTGGCCGATGGTGCTGGCCGCGATCGGTATCGGGGCGGCCGGGCTCTCCGCCCGTACCCCCCGCGCCGCGCTGGCGCACGCGGTGGCCGCCGCCGTGGTCGGGCTCGCCGGTGCCGGCGCGGCCCTCGCCCGGCCGGCGTTGACCGCCGCCGTGCTGCTCACCTTCGTGGTGGCCGGTGTGCTGATCGCCGCCGCGCCCCGGATCCGGCTCGCTCCGGCGGCGGCGGACACCGTCTCGGCCTGGGCTGCCGGAGGTGCCGCCTTCGCCCTGCCCGGAGCCGTGGCCGCCTTTGTCGCGGCCACCCTGCCGGTCGACGCCACACCGACCCCGGCGAGCCTGCGCGAGGCGACCGTGCCGGTGCTGGCGGCCAGCTTCCTCGCCGTCTGCGTGACGCTCGGCTACGCCGCCGTCGTGCAGGTGTCGCAACGCCAGATCCCGGTACCGCTGTCGGTGGGCACCGGCCTGGGCGCGTTGGTGGTCGCCGCAGCCGGATTCGGCTCACCGGGTGCCACCGTCGCGGACGCCTGGGTCGGCGCGTTGCTGCTGGTCTCCGCGGTGTTGCTCTTCCTGGCCCCCTCGATCGACACCGGCCGCCGCTCCGATCTCACCCTGGACGGCTCCGACCTGGCGGCCGCCGCGGTGACCGTCGCACTTGTCGCCACCCTGCTGCGGATCGGCACGGTGCTCGCACCGACCGGGCAACTCGCCGTCGCCGCGGCACTGGTCCTGGTGGTCGCCGTGGCGGCCCGGGCGATGCCCGAGGAGTGGCGCCGAGGGCCGGTGCTCGGCCTCACCGTCGGTGGGGTGCTGATCGGGCTGCTGGCCGGCTGGATGGCGCTGCGCGGCGGCGTCGGCGTGCTGGCCACACCCGGCCCGATCTGGAACGGTGACCTCAGCGGCTGGCCGGCCGCGCCGACCGGCGGCACGACCTGGCAGGGCCCGATCGCCCTGGTGCTGCTCGCCATCGCGGCGGGCATCCTGCTGCCACCGCCCTGGCGCTACGACGTGGCCGGCGTGGCGGTCGTGCTCGCCACCATCGGCGCCCCCGCCGCGTTCGAGCTCCCCTGGTGGTCACCGGTCCTGATCGGCGGCATGGTCGCCACCATCTTCGGGATGGCCGCGGTCGCCACGATCGATCCTCGGGCGGCGCTGTCCCGGATCACGGTGGCCGGGGTGGTCGCGCTGCACGCGGCCGGTGCCGGCCTGGTCCGGCCGTGGACGACCGCGCTGGCCCTGGGCAGCATCGTGCTGATCGGCGCGGTGGTGGCCGCGCTGGCCCGCAACATGGCCGAGCCGCTCGTCGAGGACATCGAGGCGGAGGGCATGCCGCCGCACCTGGCGCAGATCGGTGGTGCCGGCGTGGGCGCGGCACTGCTGGCGCTGCCGGGTGCCACCGCAGCCCTCGCTGTCGAATTCGGCCACACCCCCCAGGTGGTGCTCACCGCCGGCCTTGCCGCATCCAGCCTCGGCCTGGCCGCGATGGCCGCGGTTCGCCGGCAGGTGCCCCAGTACCTGCCCTGGGCCAGCGCCGGGGTGGTCGGTGGGGCGAGTGTGACAGCGCTCGCCGCCGTACCTATCGCGTTGCCCGTCGGTGTCTACGCGGCGGCTGCGGCACTGCTCGGCGTACTCGCCGAACTGGTGCGGGGAGCGACCGAGCCACCGGTAGGCGCGGCCCAGCCGGTGCGTCGCTGGACCGTGCTGCTCGACGGGGCGCTGCGCCGGCTGCCCGACGACAACCGGCGCCGGTGGCGGGTGAGCCCGGCCGCCGGTGCGCTGGCCGCCGCCGCCCTGCCGACCGTACTGGCCCTGGTCTCCATCGCCCCAGCGCTGATCGCGGCCCTCGTCGACCCGCACCGCACGGTCAACCGGATCTGGCAGGGACCACCGGCGGCTCTGCTCGACCCGCCCCCGGCAGCGGTCAACCCGACCCATGTGCTCACCGCGCTGCTGCTCACCGTGACGGCGGCCCTGGCCGCCACCGGGTTCAGTGGCGGCCGCCGGTCCCGGGCCGTGCCGGTGGTGCTGCCCGGCGCCGCCGTCACCCTGCTCATCGCCCCGATCGCGCTGGGCGGCGGCTGGCCGGCGAGCACCCTGTCCGCCCTGGCCGTGTTCACCATCTCGATGCTGGGGTTGGCGCTGACGCCACCGCCGGCCCTGGTGGAGCCGGCCCGCTCGTTGCGGCTGGCCCGGGTCCTGGTCTTCGTGATCGGGCTGGCGGCGGGTGGGGCCGGCCTCGCCGGCAGCCTCGCCACCCGGGAGCTGACCCTGTTCACCCTCGGCGGTGCGGTCGGGGTCGGGTTGGTGGCCGCCCTCTACGGCCTGACCTCCCGGGCCCGTCTGCTCGGCTGGCTGTTCGCCTCGCTGATGGCGCAGCTGTTCGTACTCACCGCCGGGCTCGTGGCCGGACTCGCCCCGGTCTGGTCGGCGTTCGGGGTGTTGGCGGTCGGCGCGGCGTTGCAGGTCTTCTCCGCCACCCTGCCCCGACTTCGCCGCCCCGAGGCACGTCGCGAGGCGGCGACGGTGGAGTGGAGCGGACACGCCGCAGCACTCATCGCGCTGGCGCTGGCCTTCGACTCGCCCCGGCACATCGCCGCGCTGCTCGCCGCCTGGGGTGCGGTCCTCGGCCTCGCCGCGACCCGGCCCGGCCGCCGGCCGACGGAGCGAAGGGTCCTGTTCTGGGCTGTGGTGCTCTGCGAGATCACCGCCTGGTGGATCCTGATGCGGGTTGCCGACGTGGCCCTGCCCGAGGCGTACACGCTGCCGTTCGCCGCGCTGGCCCTGCTGGTCGGGGTGCTGGAGCTACGCCAACGCACCGACCTGAGCAGCTGGGTGGCGTACGGGCCGGCGCTGCTCGCCGCCTTCGTGCCGACCCTGGCGATCGTGCTGGCCACCGATTCGAGCACGATGCGCCAGGTGCTGCTGCTGCTCGGCGCGGTCGCCGTGCTGGTCTTCGGCTCGATGACCCAGCAGCAGGCACCGGTGATCGTCGGTGCGGCGGTCACCGCCATCGCGGCCGTGCACGCGCTGTTCAGCCTCGGACCGTGGCTGGCGCTGATCCCGGTCGGCTTCCTGCTGCTGATTCTCGGCGCCAGCAACGAACGCCGTCGCCGCGCCCAGGAACGTCTGCAGACGGCGCTACGCGGCATGCGCTGAACCGGGTCGGCGCGCAAGGACGGCTCAGCTCGACAGCGTCCGGACCACACATGGTGCGTCGGCCACACCACGGGGAACAACCGCCGCCAGCGGGAACGCAACGCGGCGAACAGCGGTCGCGAGCGGGGCGGCAACGAGCCGAGCAGGGCCGGCAGGCGAGCAGGCCGACAGGCGAGCGGGTACCCGCTGCTAAGCCAGGGAGGCGCGCAGCGCGGCGTCCTTCTCGGCGACCAACTGCTCCAGGTCGGCCTGGTAGGCCGACATCCGGTCGAGCAGGGCGCGGTCAGCGGTGGCGAGGATGCGGACGGCGAGCAACCCGGCGTTGCGGGCGTTGCCGATCGACACGGTCGCGACCGGCACCCCGGCCGGCATCTGCACGATGGACAGCAGCGAGTCGATGCCGTCGAGGTGCTTCAGCGGCACCGGTACGCCGATCACCGGCAAGGGGGTCACCGAGGCGACCATGCCGGGCAGCGCCGCCGCGCCACCGGCCCCGGCAATTATCACTTTGAGCCCACGGTCGGCGGCGGCCCGACCATAGTCGATCATCTTGACCGGGGTGCGGTGCGCCGAGACCACCTCGACCTCGTACGGCACCTCGAACTCGGCGAGCACCTCGGCGGCGGCCTTCATCGTCGGCCAGTCCGAGTCGCTTCCCATGATCACACCGACCGTGCTCACGTCGCTCATTCCTCCGCTGTTCCGTCCCGCAGCCAGCTTGCGGCCCGGGCAGCCCGGGCCCGCACCTCGTCCAGATCGTCGCCGAGCACCGTGACGTGGCCGATCTTGCGGCCGGGGCGCACCTGCTTGCCGTACAGGTGGACCCGGGCGGTCGGCTCGGCGGCGAAGAGATGGTGCAGCCGCTCGTCGATCGACATACCGCCGGGCTGCCCACCGAGCACGTTCGCCATCACCACCACCGGAGCGGCCAACGAGGTGTCGCCCATCGGGTAGTCCAGCACCGCCCGCAGATGCTGCTCGAACTGCGACGTCCGGGCGCCCTCGATGGTCCAGTGCCCCGAGTTGTGCGGGCGCATCGCCAGCTCGTTGACCACCAGCCGGCTGCCGCCCGAGGCCGCCGGATCGGCCACCTCGAACAGCTCCACGGCCAGCAGGCCCACCACGCCGAGCGCGGTGGCCAGGTCGATCGCGAGCTGCTGCGCGGCGACCGCCAGTTCCTCGGCCAGGCCGGGAGCCGGGGCCAGCACCTCGACGCAGATCCCGTCGCGTTGCACCGTCTCGACCACCGGGTAGACCGCGACCTGCCCGAACGGCGAGCGCGCCACCTGCACTGCCAGTTCCCGGCGCAGCGCCACCCGCTCCTCGACGATCAGCTTGGTGCCGCCGGCAATCAGGGTCTCCGCCAGTTCGGTGGCGGACGCCGGGTCGGTGGCCGGCCAGACCCCCCGCCCGTCGTACCCACCACGGGCGGCCTTGAGCACGACCGGCCAGCCGACCTCGTCGCCGAAATCGACAAGCTCGGCGGGGGACGCGACAGGTCGCCAGCGCGGGTTCGGCGCGCCCAGGGTGCCGAGCCGCTCCCGCATGACCTGCTTGTCCTGGGCATGCACAAGTGCGTCGGCGGGTGGGAACAGCTTCACCCCCTCGCCGGCCAGCGCTCGGATGTGCTCGGTCGGGACGTGCTCGTGGTCGAAGGTGACCACGTCGCAACCCTTGGCGAAGGTACGCAGCGCGGCGAGGTCGGTGTGGTCGCCGTACTGGACGTCGGCGGCGACCAGGGCCGCCCCGTCGTCCGGGGTGAGCGCGAGCACACGCAGCGACTGGCCGAGAGAGATGGCAGCCTGGTGGGTCATCCGGGCCAGCTGGCCGCCGCCCACCATGCCGACAACGGGCAGACCGGTACGGGAATCCATAGCGGCGTCAGCCTATCCGGGCCGGGTGCGGCACCGATCGGCGGATCCGGCTCAACGCAGCTGCCCCACCAGCTCCTCGACACCGGTGACCGGCCGCTGGCAGACGAAACCCCGACAGACGTACGCGGCGGCGTGGCCGTCGACAAGCGGCCGGTCAGCCAGCAGTGGAACCCCCGGCTGGTCCGGGGAGCCCGCCACGATCACCGCACCCGGCGGGGCGTGCCGGTACGCCGCCACCACGAGCGGGTCACCCGCCGGATCGTCGGTCGCCACCGCGATCTCGTACGGCCCGGAGAGCAGCGCCTCGCCCACTGTCGCCGCGTACCCGGTGAAGCGGGCGTGCCGCCCGACGATCGGCGCGACTGTGGACAGGGCCGCCTCGGCCGCCTCGCGGTAGCGGTTCTCCCCGGTCAGCGCCGCGTACGCGACCAGGGCGGCGACGATCGCCGACCGGCCGGAGGGAGTGGCGTTGTCCGTCGGGTCGGCCGGCCGGGCGACCAGCTGCTCCGCGTCGTCGGCGGTGTCGTGGAACGCCCCGCCCGGCGCGGCGAAATGTGCCAGCGCGGCGTCGACCAGCTGACCGGCCAGCTCCAGCCACCGCCCTTCACCGGTGACCTGGTGCATGGCGCAGAACGCCTCGGCCACGCAGCCGTAATCCTCAAGTACCCCGGCCGGATCACCGACCCGGCCGTCCCGGGACGCGCGGCGCAGCCGCCCGTCGACGAGGTGCACCCGGGCGAGGTACTCGGCGGCGTCCCGCATCGCCCCGTCGGCGACGATGGTGACCCCCTCCAGCAGGTTCGCCTCGCCCTCGGTGCCGATCCGGCCGCTGGTCTCGACCAGCCGGACGAACTCGGCGAGCGCGGTGACCGCCAGGCCGTTCCAGGCGGCCACCACCTTGTCGTCGCGCGCCGGCTGGGGGCGGCTGTCCCGGGCGGCCAGCAGCCGTCGGACCACCCCCTGCCAGCGTTCCCGTACCGCCGGATCGGCGTCGTCGACGTCGCGGGCCAGCCGCAGCACGCTCGTACCCCGTTCGAAGCTGCCGGCGTCGGTCACCGCGAAGAGGTCCGCGGCCCACCGACCGTCCTCGTCCCCCAGCACCTCGACCAGCTCGGCCGGCGTCCAGATGTACGTGAGGCCCTCGATACCCTCGGTGTCCGCGTCCAGCGCGGAGGCGAACCCCTGCCCGGGCCGGTGCAGCTCGTCGGCGAGGAACCGGGCGGTGTCCCGGGCGACCCGCAGCGCCAGCGCGTGGCCGGTGAGTCGCCACAACTGGGTGTAGACCCGCAGCAGCAGGGCGTTGTCGTAGAGCATCTTCTCGAAGTGCGGCACCGTCCAGTGGCCGTCCACCGCGTACCGGGCGAAGCCGCCCGCGAGCTGGTCGTGGATGCCGCCTCGGGCCATCGCCTCGCAGGTGTGCCGGACGATCTCCAGGCTCCGTGCCGATCCGGTGCGCTGGTGGTGGCGCAGCAGGAAGAGCAGGTTCATGTGCGGTGGGAACTTCGGTGCCCCGCCGAAACCACCGTTCACCTCGTCGTACTCCTTGGCGAGCTGGTCTGCGGCGGCGTCGAGCAGCTCGGCGGTGAGCGGGGCGGTGGGGCCGCCGACGGCCTGGGCGCCGCCGATCGCCTCCACCACCGCGGCGCCCTGGCGCAGCACGGCGTCGCGCTGCTCCCGCCAGGCGGTGCCCACCGACTCCAGCAGCCGGATGAAGTTCGGCCGGGGGAAGTAGGTGCCGCAGAAGAACGGGGTGCCGTCCGGGGTGGCGAAGACCGTCATCGGCCAGCCGCCCTGACCGGTCATCGCCTGGGTGGCCGTCATGTAGACCGCGTCGACGTCGGGCCGCTCCTCGCGGTCCACCTTGATCGACACGAAGCCCTCGTTGAGCAGCTTGCCGACGGCCTCGTCCTCGAACGACTCGTGCGCCATCACATGACACCAGTGGCAGGCCGAGTACCCGACCGAGATCAGCACCGGCACGTCCCGCCGTTTCGCCTCGGCGAACGCCTCGTCGCACCAGGGCCACCAGTCCACCGGATTGTCGGCGTGCTGGAGCAGGTACGGGCTGGTCGCCTCCGCAAGTCGATTCACCCAACGACCATACCCACCCGCGTTGACCAAGAAGTTTGCGTCGGTAGGAACGCTGCCGCCGACCAGAACTTCTTGGTCAACGCGGAAGAGGGGGTCAGGAGGCGCCGTCGGCGCGGAGGGGGAGGACGTTGTTGGGGGCGCTGTCGCGTAGGGAGCCGAGGACGGCGGCGATCTTGTCGGCGGGCATCGGCTTGAAGAAGTGGTAGCCCTGGGCGGCGGTGCAGCCCAGCTCGGCCAACGCGGAGCGCTGCGCCGCCGTCTCCACCCCCTCGGCCACCACCCGCAGGCCCAGCTGGTGAGCGAGCCCGACGGTGCTGCGTACGATGGCCGCCGCCTCCGGTGAGTCCGCCATCTGGAGCACGAAGGAGCGATCCACCTTCAGCTCGTCCACAGTGACCCGGGTGAGGAAGGCCAGCGACGAGAAGCCGGTGCCGAAGTCGTCCACCGCCAGCTGCACGCCCATCGACCGCAGCGTGGTGAGCACCTGGTCGATGACCTCCAGTTCGCTCATCACCACCGTCTCGGTGATCTCCAGGACCAGCCGGTCCGCCGGCACCTGATGCCGGCGCAGCGCCTCGGCGATCTCCACCGGCAGCCTCGGATCCAGCAGGCTACGCGCGGAGAGGTTCACCGAGATGGGGATGTCCAGGCCCTCCCGGGCCCAGCTGGCAGCCACGGCCAGCGCCTTGTCCAGCACGTAGCGGGTGAAGGCGCCCAGCTGCTCGCTGTTCTCCACCGGCCGGATGAAGTCGGCCGGGCCCAACCAGCCTCGCCGTGGGTGCCGCCAGCGGATCAGCGCCTCCACGCCGGTCGGCGCTCCGGTGACCAGATCCACGGCCGGCTGCAACACGAGCACCAACTGGTCGTCGGCCTGCAACGCCTCCCGCAGCTCAGCGAGCAGGGCCAGTTGGTCGGTGCTGGCCGCGTCGCGTGAGCTGTCGTACGCGGCCACGCTGACGCCACCCGACTTGGCCTGGTACATCGCGATGTCGGCCCGGCGCAGCAGCTCGGTCAGGTCGGCGGTACCGGCCGGGGCGACCACCACCCCGACGGAGACCTCGACGGACATCCGCACCCCGGCCACCTCGGTCGGCGCGGCCAACCGCTCGGCGATGTCCCGGGCCTGGCGCAGCGCGTACGCCATCGGTGCGGCGCGGTCGCCGACCACCGGGACCGAACTCAGCAGCAGCGCGAACTCATCGCCACCGAGGCGGGCCAGCAGGTCGCCGGAGCGGGCCAGGGCACCCAACCGGTTCGCGGTCAACCGCAGCAGTTGATCGCCGGCGGCGTGCCCGAGGGTGTCGTTCACCTCCTTGAACTGGTCGATGTCAAGCAGCAGCAGGGCTACGGGATGGTCATGGGCCAGCTGTCGCAACGCCTGGTCGCCCTTGCCGAGCATCGCCGCCCGGTTGGCCAGGCCGGTCAGCGGGTCGTGCACCGCCTCGTACGAGGAACGGGCCGTGACCAGGCGCAGCTCCCGGTGGGTGGCGGCATCGTGCAACGCCGCGGCGAGGGCGTCGGCGAAGGCCGCGTGGGCGTCGCGCTCCCGCCCGGTGGGTGGCGCCGTACGGGGGAATCGCACCCGTAGGCGGCCGACGCGGGTCTCGCCGACCGACAGGTCGCGGACCAGTTCCCCCGGTTCCGGTTCGTCATCGCCGGGCGGGGCGATCTCCCGGTCGACCACCTGACCGCCGGGGTCACCCCGGTAGCGGCGCCACCGTCCGTCGCCCCGGACCACCTCCACGTCGACCAGTTCCGCCTCGAACAGCGCCAGCGCTCCGGTGACACCCGCCGTGGCCGCGCCCCGCTCGTCGAGTTGGTTGAGCGCGTTCGTGGCCTCGGCGAACGACCGCCAGGTACGCCGATCACGGTCCTCACGCAGTCGTTGCCGGTAGGTCTGCTGCAACAGCCACAGTGGAGCGGGCAGCAACAGGAGCCAGCGTGGGTCGATCTCGATCAGCACCACCACCAGCAGACCGACCACCACGTTGCCGACGAACATCAGCAGCTTGCCGCGCAGCGCGGCGAGCAACGGACGCCCGATCGGCATGCCGTGCCGCAGCGCCAGCATCACCCCGCCCAGCCAGGCACTGGCCAGCAGGTAGGCGGCGGCACCGGCGGTCACCGCAAGCGCGAGTGACGGGGTCGGACCGGCCAGCATCGGCTGCCCCAGCGCGGTGGTGACCGCCACCGCCAGCGCGGTGGCCGCGGTCTGCGCACCCGCCACCCGGACCACGTCCCAGGTGGTGCGGCCGTCGTCCACCACCGAGAGGGCCGTCCAGGCGAGCGTGACGCCGAGCAGCGCGGCCCCCGGCAGCCAGCCGGGTGGTACCAGGTAGAGACAGACGACCAAAGCGGCTTCGGCCCAGGTGACGCTCACCACGCCGGCCGCCGCGCGGAATCGGAGCCGGGCCAGTTGGGACAGGGCGAAGAGAGCGACGGCGAGGCCGAACCGGGCGGGCCCGCCGAGCGGGTCGTCGGCCGGCAGCCGGGCCGGCAGGCTCAGCCCCACCACCGCGGCGACCAACGCGGTGGCCACGAGGGCGGCGGTGAGCAGGTGCAGCCCGGTCGGCGTACCACGGCCCGTGGGCCGGTCGAGCAGTTGACCGGCCCTGCCGGAGGTCACCGACCCCCTCCCGCCGGCCTGAAACAGGCCGCGCGGCGGGCGGACATGACTGCGGTGGTCATCGGCGCCCCCTCCCGCGCAGCTTGAGGACTTCTGGTCCCCCCGGCGGAAGGCTAAGCCAAACCCGATGGTCGCAACAGGGGTCGACCATCCGGTTCGACGTGAATCATGCTCCGATCAGCCCTCGCGGCGCTGCTGATGCCCGTTGGGAGCATCCGTGGATGAATCATCCGTCACGATCCCACCTGTCGGATCACCGACCGAACGGTCCATCGACTCCGTGCCCGGCGTCGTCGGCCCCTCGCCGGGGAAGCGGTCCGGAAGCCGGCGCAGCCTGGCGTTCATGTTGCGGATCAGCAGCACGGTGGCCGCGCCGAGGACGAGGATGAGGAACAGGCCCATCGGCCCGGCCAGACCACCCGTGCGGGTGTCCCCGAAGTTGTTCTGGGCGAGCACCTGGACAGCGGTCAGCATGGGATTCCTCCGGTTCGCGGTGTGCGACCAGGGTAGCCCGGCGCCCGCTCAGCGGGCATGGCCCGTCCCCCGTACGCCGGCGAACAGGTCGGACTCCGGCATCGGGCTGTCGACCGACGACCGGACCAGCTCGAAATCCTCCGTCGGCCAGGCACGCTGCTGCAACTCCATCGGCACCTGGAACCAGAAGCCGTCCGGGTCCACCTGGGTGGCGTGTGCCCGCAGCGCGTCGTCGCGGACCGGGAAGTAGTCGGCGCACGGGACCCGGGTGGTGATCCGGGGCCCCTTGTCCGGCCGGTCCTCCCAGCGGGTCAGCCACTCCGCGTACGGCGACTCGACACCTGTCGCGACGACGGCCTCGTGCAACGCCAGGATCTTGCCCTTGGAGAAGCCGATGTCGTAGTAGAGCTTGAGCGGCTGCCACGGCGCACCCAGCTCCGGGTAGCGCTCGGCGTCGCCGGCCGCGTCGAAGGCCGCCACACTGATCTTGTGGCACATGATGTGGTCCGGGTGCGGGTAGCCACCCTCCTCGTCGTACGTGGTGACCACGTGCGGACGGAACTCGCGCATCAGCCGCACCAGCGGACCGGCGGCCACGTCCACGTCCTGGAGGGCGAAGCAGCCCTCGGGCAGCGGCGGCAGCGGGTCGCCCTCGGGCAGACCGGAGTCGACGAAGCCCAGCCACGCCTGCTCGATGCCGAGGATCGCGCGTGCCGCGTCCATCTCGGCGCGACGGATCTCGGCGATGTTCGCCCAGACGTCGGGCCGGTCGAGCTTGGGGTTGAGCACGCTGCCCCGCTCACCGCCCGTACACGTCACGACCAGTACGTCCACCCCTTCGGCGACGTACTTCGCCATCGTCGCGGCGCCCTTGCTCGACTCGTCGTCGGGGTGCGCGTGAACGGCCATGAGTCGAAGTTGCTCTGCCAAGGTCGGCGCTCCTCGTCTCTGCCCACCGGCGACCCACCCCGGGCCCCCGTTGACCTGCCGAATTCCTCCCCGTGGCGCGGCACTGGACCACGCCGGCCTGTCATATTTGACCCCAGCCCCACGTGACGCTGAGCCAGATCTGGCGACCGAGTCGAACAGGAATGGCGGACTCTGCCATTCTTGCCGATACCGCTGACAACAACGCCAGGGAGATACCCGCCGGTGACCGAGACGCACGCCACACTTGGACCGAACGCGCCGGTCTTCCCGCCCGGTCGGTACGGCCACCGCCGCGCCCCACGGCGCCGCCGGCCGGTACTGGCCGCGCTGCTTGTCGTCATCGTGGTCGCGCTGCTCACCGTCGTCTCGGTCCGGCTCTACCGGCAGTACGGCGATCCGGCGTACGACGCCCAGGTGATCAGCTACGGCGACATCACGGACACCCAGGTGGTGGTCGACTTCCGGGTGAACCTGCCGGACGGCGGCTCGGCGGTCTGCGTGCTGCGTGCCCGGGACCATGCCGGCGCCGAGGTCGCCCGCGAGGAGGTGCCGGTGACCGCCGCCGCCGGGCAGCGCCACGTCACCGTCCGGCACCGCCTGGCCACCGAGGCTCGGCCGTTCATCGGTGAGGTCGTCCGCTGCCGGCCGTCCGCCTGAGGACCGGACACCGGCAGCCCCACCGGCGCAACCGACACTGTCGACCTCCGTCGCGCACGTCCGGTCGCTAACAGCCGGTCGCTGACGGCCCGTCGCGCAGCCGCGTGATCGCCGACACTCCTTGTCGTAGGGCACTGGTAACTTGGAGGTTCACCTGTCAGCCAGCACGCACAACCGAGGAGGACCGCCTGTGTCCAATGGCAACGAGGCGCCCGCCACCTGGCTGTCCCAGGACGCGTACGACCGTCTGAAGGGCGAGCTCGACGAGTTGATCGCCAACCGGCCGGTCATCGCCGCCGAGATCAACGCCCGGCGTGAGGAAGGCGACCTGCGCGAGAACGGCGGCTACCACGCCGCCCGCGAGGAGCAGGGCAAGGCCGAGGGGCGCATCCTCTACCTGAAGGAGCTGCTCCGCACGGCCCAGGTCGGCGAGGCACCGACCGTCGACGCCGTGGCGCCCGGGATGGTCGTGACGATCTACTTCGACGACGACGCCGATGACACAGAGACGTTCCTGCTCGGCTCGCGTGAGATCGCCTCGACCACGGACCTGACGGTCTACAGCCCCGAGTCGGCCCTCGGCCAGGCGATCCTGGGCGGCAAGGCAGGCCAGGCCTGCACCTACACCGCACCGAGTGGCGCCGACATCAAGGTGACAGTGGTCAGCTTCGAGCCCTTCTCCGGCTGACCGTCGCCCGCCGGCCGGGCCGGCAATCCGTTCGTCCAGAGGCGTGACGCCGCCGCGTCACGCCTCTGGTGCGATCGTCACCTGGTAACCGCTGGCCCGCAGGGCACTGATCAGCATGTCGGAGTGTTCGACACCACGGGTCTCCACCGACAGCGCCACCTCGACCTCGCCCAGGCGCAGGTGCGGATTGGCTCGCTGGTGCACCACGTCCACCACGTTCGCCCGGTGCTCGGCGATCTCGCTCAACAGCGAGGCCAACTGTCCCGGCCGGTCCGAGCAGCGCACCGTCACCCGCAGATAGCGCCCCGCCGCCGCCAGTCCGTGCTCGATCACGCGCAACATCAGCAGCGGGTCGATGTTGCCACCGGAGAGCACCACCACCACGGGCGCGGTCACCTCGACCGCGCCGGCCAGCAGGGCGGCCACGCCCACCGCACCGGCCGGCTCCACCACCTGCTTGCCGCGTTCGAGCAGCATCAGCAGCGCCCGGGAGATGTCCTCCTCGGAGACGGTGACCACGTCGTCCACGAGTTTGCGGACGTGGGTGAAGGTGACGTCGCCCGGCCGACCGACAGCGATGCCGTCCGCGATTGTGGTGAAGGCCGGCAGCCGCACCGGCTCGCCCGCGACAAGTGAGGGCGGGAAGGCCGCCGCGCCGGCCGCCTGCACCCCGATCACCCGGACGTCCGGCCGGAGCGCCTTGGCGGCCACCGCCAGCCCGGAGATCAGCCCTCCCCCGCCGACGCCTGTGACGATCGTGGTGACCTCCGGGCACTGCTCTAAAATCTCCAGCGCCACCGTGCCCTGCCCGGCGATCACGTCCCGGTGGTCGAACGGATGGATCAGCACCGCTCCGGTGCGCTCCGCGAACGTCTGCGCCGCGACCAGCGACTCGTCGACCGTGGCACCCACCAGCTCGACCTGGGCGCCGTACCCCTTCGTGGCCGCCACCTTCGGCAGCGGCGCGTTCACCGGCATGAAGACTGTGGCGTGCGTGCCGACCAGGCCGGCGGCGAGCGCCACGCCCTGGGCGTGGTTGCCGGCGCTGGCCGCGACCACGCCCCGGGCGCGCTCCTCCGCCGACAGCCGCGAGATCCGCACGTACGCGCCGCGCACCTTGTACGACCCCGCCCGCTGGAGGTTCTCGCACTTGAACCAGACCGGCCCGCCGAGCGCGGCGCTGAGCGGGCGGGACGGCTCCAGCGGAGTGGTACGGACGACTCCGTCGAGCAGTTCCCGTGCCGCACGCACGTCGTCCAGGCTGACCAGTTCCGTCATGCCTAGATCGTGCCACCCGGCCGGTCAGTCTCCGGCGGCGCCTGGGCCGGGGCGGCGGGGGCGGCCGGACCGGGCTCGACCTGCGATGCCGGGCCCGGCGCGGCCGGCGCCGCCACGACCGGTGCGGCGGAGGGCGCGGTGTGCGATCCGGTCGGTCCGTCCGGTGCCGGGGCGGCAACGGCGACGGCTGCCTCCGACGTTCCCCCGGGTGCCGCGATGGTCATGCCGGGCAGGATCGGGCCGGTCGGCATCGACCGCGCGATCCGGGCGGTCTGGGCGGCGGAGATGCTCTGGATCAGCACGACCAGCGACCCCCCGGCCACCACACAGAACACCGCCGGCACCAGGTACTCGCCGGTCGCCGACACGTAGTGGTCGGCGTACGCCTGGAAGTCCGCCGAGGTCTGCGGAACCGGCAGCGCCTCGTACTCCGCTGCCGAGCGCGCGATGAACCGCTCCGCGAAGAGGAACACCAGCCAGGCTCCCCACCACAGGTGCACCAGCACCGGCGTGTTCAGCCGCCAGAGACTCTCCCGGGCGATGGTGGCCACCACCCGGTGCGGCATCACGAAGTTGACGAACGGCACCAGCCACCCGGCTATCGCCCAGCCGGCGGAGTTGGTGGGCCCGACGCCCGGGAAGGCGTCCAGGTTCATCCGGGCCCGCCAGGTCCAGACGATGACGAGCACCACCGCGGCCAGGAACGCGACCTGGTACAGCACGGCCGCCGCCAGTTCCAGCATCCCCGCGGTGAGCAGGAAACCCTCGCCGTCCCCGGAGTCGGCGGCCCGCCCGGCGAGCACCGCGTTGACCGGCTGTACCGCCACCGTCAGCAGCAGGAACAGGGTGGTCGCGGCGACGGCGACGGACGCGGCCCGACCGACGCCCTGGACCGGGCGTACCCGGACGCCAGGACGCAGAGCCGGCGACCCGACAGGCGTACGGCAGATCGGGCACTCGCCGGTGCGTACGTCGTTGTCGGTGTCGCAGGTGTGGCAGCGCATGGTCGGCCGACCTCCCGTGTGATGGCACCGGGAGCGTAGATGATCACGCGCTGGTGGGCGACCCCGTTCCGACGCGCGGGTAACCGGGGGCGTGCCGAGGCCACGGGCTGGCCATCTCGAACTGACCGGCGACGCCGAGCAGCAGCAGTTCCGAGCCGGGTGGTCCGACCAGTTGGACGGCGAGCGGCAGCCCGTCCGGACGGCGGCCCACCGGCACCACGAGCGCCGGCAGACCTGCGATGTTCCACGGCGCGGCGTACGGCGCGTACCGGATGCTGGCCAGCATGTTGGCCTGCCAGGAGCGGGTCGACCAGCCGGCGGCCGGCGGCGGCGCGCTCGCCAGCGCCGGGGTGAGCAGCAGGTCCACCGAGTGGTCGGTGAAGAAGTTGATCGACCGCTCGCGCCAGGCCAGCCGGTCGGCCTCCCGGACGTACCCGCGCCGCCACGCCCATTCGCCGAGGGCCACGTGCCGGCGGCTGCGGCGTTGCAGGGCACGCCTGTCGACCCCGGCGGCGCGCACGTCCGCCGCAGCCGCGGCGAACCAGGTGGCGATGCCCTTCAGGCCCAGCGCGGTCGGGTAGATCGGATCGGCCGGCACGGTGTCGTGCCCGGCACCGGCGAGCAGCCGGCCGGCGGCGGCGACGGCGTCCCGGTTCGGCGCGTCCGGCGAGACGCCCCGCACGGGCGACCGCAGCGACACACCGACCCGCAGCCGCTGCGGCGGAACGAGCTTGCTCTGCGCCCGGCCGGCCAGCACCTGGAAGCCGACGGCGGCGTCGGCGACGGTGGTGCTGAGCATGCCGTGCTCGGTCAGGCCGAACCAGTCCTCCGCGCCGAGCTGACAGGGCACCACGCCGCGACCGGGCTTCAGGCCGACCAGCCCGCAGCAGGCGGCGGGGATACGGATCGAGCCGAGACCGTCGTTGCCGTGGGCGATCGGTACCAGTCCGGCCGCCACCGCCGCGGCCGCACCTCCTGAGGAACCACCTGGGGTGCGGGACAGGTCCCACGGGTTGCGGGTGACGGCGGTCTCGTCGTCGGTGATGCCCCAGAGGCCCAGCTCGGGCATCCGGGTGACGCCGAGGATCACCGCGCCGGCTCCACGCAGCCGGCGGACCACCTCGTGGTCGGCCTCGGCCACCGCGCTCCGCACGGCGGCCGAGCCGTTCCAGGTGGGCACACCCGCCACCGGAGTGTTCTCCTTGACCGCGACCGGCACCCCGGCCAGCGGCAGGTTCGCCAGGTCCTCCTGCTCGTCGACCTTCTCCGCCTCGGTGACCGCCTCCCCGCCGCGTACCGCGCGGAACGCGGCAAGGTCGACGTCGGCCTTGGCGACGTGGTCGAGGTGGTCGGCAAGCACCTGGGTGGCGGAGACGTCGCCCCGGCGTACGCCCCGGGCGATCTGTTTGGCGGTCGCCCCGACCCAGGTCGGCATGATGTCCTGCACGGCCACCCTCCCAAGCCAGCGGTCAGCCCAGCGCCTGCTCCAGATCGGCGAGCAGGTCTTCGACCGTCTCGATGCCGACAGACAGTCGCACGAGATCGGAGGGAACTTCAAGCGGCGAGCCGGCAGCACTCGCGTGTGTCATCCGACCCGGGTGCTCGATCAGGGATTCCACCCCGCCGAGGGACTCGGCGAGCACGAAGAGTCGGGCCCGGTTGCAGATCTCGACGGCGTGTTCCTCACCCCCGGCGGCGCGGAAGGAGATCATGCCCCCGAACCGGCGCATCTGCTTGGCGGCCACCTCGTGCCCGGGGTGCGTCGGCAGGCCCGGGTACAGCACCTGACCGACCTTGGCGTGCCCGTCCAGGTACGCGGCGATCCGTTCGGCGTTGTCGCAGTGCCGGTCCATCCGCACCCCGAGGGTCTTGATGCCGCGCAGGGTCAGCCACGCGTCGAACGGACCGTTGATCGCGCCCATCGCGTTCTGGTGGTAGCGCAACTGCTCGCCGAGGTCGGCGTCGGCCGCCACCAGCGCACCGCCGACCACGTCGGAGTGCCCACCGACGTACTTCGTGGTCGAGTGCACCACCACGTCCGCGCCAAGGGTGATCGGCTGTTGCAGGTACGGCGAGGCGAACGTGTTGTCGACCACCAGCAACGCCCCGGCGTCGTGCGCCACGGCGGCGAGGGTGGCGATGTCGGCGATGCCGAGCAGCGGGTTGGTCGGGGTCTCCACCCAGACCACCTTCGTGACGCCCGGCCGGATCGCGGCCCGCACGGCGTCCGCGTCGGAGACCTTGGCCGGGGTGTACGCCAGCCCCCACCGCTCGGCGACCTTGGCGAAGAGCCGGTACGTGCCGCCGTACGCGTCGTCGGGAATCACCACGTGGTCACCCGGTGCGCACACGGTACGCAGCAGGGTGTCCTCGGCGGCGAGGCCGCTGGCGAAGGCGA
>NZ_JBFAML010000012.1:0-188211 GCF_040660295.1 Micromonospora sp. NPDC049891 | reverse complement strand
CGAAGGTGCCGGGTGCCGTCGGGTCGCCGGCGGGCTGGCCGAGCAGACGTACCGAGTCGCCGTCCCAGCCGTCCAGCAGCGCCGCGATGTCCGGTTAGGGGAGGGGGTGGCCGCGGAGGATCTGGCGGGTGGGGGTGCGGAGGGCGTTGAGGTCGGCGCGGGGGTCCTCGGGGTAGATGGAGAGGTCGGCCAGGCCACCTTCGACCAGGCCGGGCAGGCCCAGCCAGGCGCGGGCGGCCCAGGAGGCGGCGGCGAGGACGTCCACCGTGGACATGCCGGCCTGCTCGTGCAGCAGGAGCATCTCCTCGACGGCGAGCCCGTGGTCGATGCCGCCACCGGCGTCGGTGCCGACGTAGATCGGCACGCCGGCCTCGTACGCGGCCCGCACCACCTGCGGGAAGCGGTCGCGCAGGGCGAGCATGTGCTCGGCGTACCCGGGGAACTTGGCCCGGGCCTGATCGGCGATGTGGCCGAAGGTACGGATGTTGATCATCGTGGGGATCAGCGCGGTGCCCTGCCGGGCCATCAGGTCGATCAGGTCCAGGCTGAGCCCGGTGCCGTGCTCGACCGAGTCCACCCCGGCCCGCACCATGATCTCCACCGCCGACTCGCTGAAGGTGTGCACGGCGGCGCGTACCCCGGCGGCGTGCGCGGCGGCAACGGCGGCGGTCATCGTGTCGGCGTCCCAGGCCGGTGCCAGGTCGCCGACGCCCCGGTCGATCCAGTCCCCGACCAGCTTCACCCAGCCGTTGCCGGCAGCCGCCTGCTCCGCCACGGTCGCGGCCACCTCGGCGGCACCGACCTCCACGCCGATGTCCCGCAGGTACCGCTTGGGCGGTGCCACGTGCCGGCCGGCCCGGACCAGCCGGGGCAGGTCGGGTTCGTCGTCCAGTTCCGGGTACGGGAAGGGTGAGCCCGCGTCCCGGATGGCCAGCACGCCCGCGTCCCGGTCGATGCGGGCCAGGGCGCGTGCCTGGTCCAGCGAGGTGATCGGTGCGCCGCCCCGGGCGATGCCGATGTGGCAGTGCGCGTCCACCAGGCCGGGCAGGATGAAACCGCCGTCCGCGACCGTCTCCGCGCCGGGCACCGGGTCGAAGGTCACCCGATCGCCGACCAGCCACAGATCCCGGACCTCGTCGTCCGGCAGGAGCACACCGCGCACATGCAGAGCCATGCGCACAGTCCTACCCGATCACTCCCCGTCACGCGCGAGAAGCCCCGCCCGCCGCACAGTCGACGCGGGCAGATCCACCGACACCTGCCAGGGTCGCTCGCTCACGAGAAGGTCCTCGGTGTGCGTGCTCAGCGGGGCGGATTGCCGTCCTTGCCGAACTTGTTGAAGTCGATCTTCGGCAGCTTGAAGCCGGGCGGCAGGCCCTGACCGGCGGCCAGGTCGTCCGGGTTCATGCCCGGCGGCAACTGCGGCATCCCGCCCGGGAAGCCACCCGGCAGCCCACCCTGCACGCCCCGGGTACCGGCACCGCTGCGCGGCCGGTTGCCGCCCTTGGTGCCCTTGCGCTTGTTCTTCGGCGACTTGGTCGCCTTGCGCCGGCCGGCTCCGGGCAGGCCCATCATGCCGCCCATCTGCTTCATCATCTTCTGCGCGTCGGTGAAGCGGTTGAGCAGCTGGTTCACGTCCATCACGGTCACGCCGGAGCCGTTGGCGATCCGGGCCCGCCGGGAACCGTTGATGATCTTCGGGTTGGTGCGCTCGGCCGGGGTCATCGACCTGATGATCGCGGTGATCCGGTCAAAGTGCTTGTCGTCCAGCTCGGCGAGCTGGTCCTTCACCTGCCCCATGCCCGGCATCATGGCCAGCACGTTGGCGATCGGCCCCATCCGGCGTACCGCGATGAGCTGGTCGAGGAAGTCCTCCAGGGTGAACTGCTCGCCGCCCATCAGCTTGGCGGTCATCTTCTCCTTCTGATCGGTGTCGAAGGCCGCCTCGGCCTGCTCGATCAGAGTGAGAACGTCGCCCATGCCGAGGATCCGGCTGGCCATCCGGTCGGGGTGGAAGACGTCGAAGTCCTCCAGCTTCTCGCCGGTGGAGGCGAAGAGGATCGGCTGCCCGGTGACCTCACGGACCGACAGCGCGGCACCACCACGGGCGTCGCCGTCGAGCTTGGAGAGGACCACGCCGGTGATGCCGACGCCGTCGCGGAACGCCTCGGCCGTCCGGACCGCGTCCTGGCCGACCATCGCGTCGATGACGAAGATGACCTCGTCGGGGTCGACCGCGTCACGGATGTCGGCGGCCTGCTGCATCATCTCCGCGTCGATACCAAGTCGACCGGCGGTGTCGACGATGACGACGTCCCGGGCGGCCCGCCGGGCGTGCTCGATGGAGGACTTCGCCACCTGCACCGGGTCACCGACACCGTTGCCGGGCTCCGGGGCGTACACCTCGACACCGGCGCGGCCACCGAGCACCTGCAGCTGCCCGACGGCGTTGGGGCGCTGGAGGTCGGCGGCGACCAGCAGCGGCTGGTGGCCCTGTGCCTTGAGCCAACGGGCCAGCTTGCCGGCGAGCGTGGTCTTGCCGGAGCCCTGGAGGCCGGCGAGCATGATCACAGTCGGTGGCTGCTTGGCGAACTGGAGCCGCCGCCCCTCGCCGCCCAGCACGGCGATCAGTTCCTCGTTGACGATCTTGATGATCTGCTGGGCCGGGTTGAGCGCCTGGGAGACCTCCGCGCTGCGCGCCCGCTCCTTGACGTTCGCGATGAAGCCCTTGACCACTGGCAGCGCGACGTCCGCCTCCAGCAGCGCGAGGCGGATCTCGCGCGCGGTGGCGTCGATGTCGGCGTCGGTGAGACGTCCCTTGCCGCGGAGCTTGGTGAAGATCCCGGAGAGGCGGTCACTCAAGGTGTCAAACACGCGAACATCCCGTTTGTCAGTGTTCCGGCGAGCACGAACGAGGCCGGGAGAGCTGTCCGACCACCGCTAGGGTAGCCCGCCGCCCACACCCCCGCTCCCAGCCGGGCAGCCCCCGCCGCCACCCCGACCCGCCACCCCTCCGGGCCGCCCGCCACCATCTGTGGCAGTTGCGGTAGCCGACACGCCGATCGGTTGACACCTCTACCACCACAGATCCTTCGTGCGGGAGATGGCGGGCGGGGGTGGGGCTCAGACGGCGGCGAGGACGGCTGCCTCCAGGCGGTTTCGTTCGTCCTCCGGTGGCCAGCCGCCGACCAGGTAGAAGGCGTCGACCACGTCGCCACCGAGCGTGGCGATCCGGGCCGCCCGGACCTGGGCGCCGGCCGCGTCCAGCGCGCTCGTCACCCGGTAGAGCAGGCCGGCGGCGTCGGCGGCACGCAGTTCCAGCAGCACCGCGTCGGTGGCGGCGTCGCGGTGCCAGACCACTCGCGGCTGGGCCCCGGCCCCCCGTGCGGCCAGGGCCCGACCGCGTAACCGCTGAGTCACCGACACGTCGCCGCGCACCGCGCGGCGCAGATCCGCGCTCAACGCCACCGGATCCGGGGCCAGGCCGTAGCGCGGCTGCACCCGGCACTGCACCAGGGCCCGCCCGTCCACCGTCGAGGCGTCGGCGGCGAGCACCTCAAGCCGGTGCAGGGCCAGGCAGCCGGCCACCGTCGCGAGCAGGCCGCGCCGGTCCGCCGCAGCCACCGCCACCCGGTCCCCGGTCAGGTGTACGACGGGCAGTGGCCCGGCCACCAGCGCCGGGTCCGGTGCCGGCGGGGCGGGTACGTCGCCCGTGTCGAGGGTGGTGCGGACCCGGGCGACCAGTTCGGCGACCAACCGGCCCTTCCAGTCCGACCAGGCGGCCGGTCCGGTGGCGGCGGCATCGGCGCGCACCAGGGCGTACAGCAGGTCGAGAGTGGTCACGTCGCCTACCGACTCGGCCACCCGGGCGATGGTGACCGGGTCGGACAGATCCCGCCGGGTGGCCACCTCGGGCAGCACCAGGTGCAGCCGGACCAACTTGCCGATCAGCGCCGCCTCGGCCGCCGGCAGGCCGATCCGGGTGGCGATCCCCTCGGCGATCGGTGCGCCCACCACACTGTGGTCACCGGGCAGTCCCTTGCCGACGTCGTGCAGGAGCGCGCCGAGCAGCAGCAGGTCGGGACGATCCACGTCGCGGGTGTGCCGGCTCGCCTCGGCGGCCGTCTGTACCAGGTGCCGGTCCAGGGTGAACCGGTGCACCGGGTTGTGCTGGGGCAGGCTGCGCAGCCGGGTCCACTCCGGCAACCATCTGTCGATAAGTCCGTACCTGTCGCAGGTCTCCCAGGCCGGGATCATGCCGGCACCGGCGCCGAGCAGCGTGGTCAGGGCGGCGCGGGCCTCGGCCGACCAGGGTGCCGGCAGCGGCGGGCAGTACGCGGCCAGCCACTCGCAGGTGGCCCGGGCGATCGGCAGCCCGGTGGTCGCCGCGGCGGCGGCCACCCGCAGCGAGAGGCTGGCGTCGGGGCGGGCGCCGATCGCGGTGCGGGCCAGCACCAGTTCGCCGTCGTGCTCGACCACGTCCCGGGCGACCGGGCGGCGCAGCGGCCTTCCGTCGGCGCCCCGGCGGCGGCCGGATCGCAGCCGGTCGGCGGCGCGGAAGGCGTCATCCAGGGCGTGGCTGACGGTCCGGGCGTCACCGGCGACCCGACGCAGCAGGGTGTCGCCGTCGCCGTCCTCGGGACGCGACGCGGGGTCGGATCGCTGCTCCGGTGACATGCCGGCCGGCTGCGGCGGCACCGCGCCCGACGCAACGCCCTCGGCGGCCCCGGCCGGTGTCCGGCGCAGGCCGAGCAGCGCGGCCACCCCGTCGCGTTCCTGGGCGAGCAGCCTGTCGACCCGCCGACCGACCTGCTGGTGCAACGCGTCGCGGGTGTCCAGCAGTCGCAGGTGTGCGGCGTGCACGGCAGGTCGTAGCGCGTCGGTGATCCCGGCGGTGGCGATGGCCCGCAGGATGCCCACGTCGCGCAGGCCCCCGGCCGCCTCCTTGAGGTCACCCTCCAGAAGGTGAGCCAGTTCGCCGTGGGCCTGCCAGCGGGCGGCGGTGCTTTCCCGCAACGGCGCGAGCTGGCGGACGGCGGTGCGCCGCCAGTGGTCGGTCGCGCTACTCACCAGCGTGTCGGCGAGGTCCTGGTCACCGGCGACGAGCCGGGCGTCGAGCAGCCCGAGGGCCACCTTCACGTCGTCCTGGGCGACCGAGAGCGCCTCGGCGACCGTCCGGACCGAGTGGTCCAGCCGCAGCCCGGCGTCCCAGATCGGGTACCAGAGGGCGGCGGCGAGTTCGTCGATGCCGGGCACCCCGGCGTGCACCAGCACCAGGTCGAGGTCGCCGTAGGGGGCGCACTGCCGCCGGCCCAGTCCGCCGACCGCGAGCAGCGCGACGCCCGGCCGGGCCGGCAGCAGCCGGGCCAGCCAGGCGTCGTACGCGTCAGCCCGGGCCCGACGCGCCGTCGCGCCGATCCCGGCCGGTACGCCGACGACCTCGTTGACCAGGAGGCCAGCGCTACCGGGGAGTTCCGAGGCTGTCCTACTGGTCAACGAGGTCATCGATGCTCCGTCCTACAGTGCGTCCAGGCCGCGCTCGCCGGTACGAACCCGGACGACCTCCTCGACGGCGGTCACCCAGACCTTGCCGTCGCCGATCTTGCCCGTCCGGGCCGCCGACACGACGGCGTCGACGATCTTCTCGACGTCGATCTCGTCGGTGAGCACCTCCACCCGGATCTTGGGCAGGAACTCGACGGTGTACTCGGCGCCCCGGTAGACCTCGGTGTGGCCCTTCTGCCGCCCGTAGCCCTGGACCTCACTCACCGTCAACCCGGCCACGCCCAGCGTGTGCAGGGCCTCCTTGACGGCGTCCAACTGGTGCGGCTTGATGACCGCGGTCACCAGCTTCATGTCCAACCCCTCCATTCGCAGAACGTTAGCCGGCGACCTTTTCGCTTACCGGTTCGGTGGGCTCGGTCTTCGGCGCGGCCGAGGTACCGATGCCCGCGGCGGCGAACGCGCCACCGCCCCCACCCGTGGAGCTGAACTCGTACGCGCTTTCCGCGTGCTCGGCGTTGTCGATCCCCTCGACCTCGGCGTCGGCGCTGGCGCGGAAGCCGATGGTCTTGTCGATCACGAAGCCGATGAGGTAGGCGACCACGAACGAGTAGGCCAGCACGGCCACCGAACCGAGGGCCTGCTTGCCCAGCAGCGTCACGCCGCCGCCGTAGAAGAGACCGTCGTTGCCCTCACCGGCCAGCACCTCCATCGCCAGGAAGCCGATGAGCAGCGAGCCGATGATGCCGCCGACCATGTGCACGGCGACCACGTCGAGCGAGTCGTCGTACTTCAGGCGGTACTTGAGGCCGACGGCCAGCGCGCAGACCACACCGGCGATGACGCCGAGTGCGATGGCGCCGAGCGGCTCCAGGAAGGCGCAGGCCGGGGTGATGGCGACCAGGCCGGCGATGGCACCGGACGCCGCACCGAGGGTGGTCGGCTTGCCGTCCCGGATCCGCTCCACCAGCAGCCAGCCGAGCACCGCGGCGGCGGTGGCGACCTGGGTGTTGATGAAGGCGACCGCGGCGGTGCCGTTGGCGGCCAGCGCCGAGCCGGCGTTGAAGCCGAACCAGCCGAACCACAGCAGGCCGGCACCGAGCAGCACCATCGGCAGGTTGTGCGGCTTGAAGCTGTCCTTCGGCCAACCGACCCGGCGGCCGAGCACCAGCGCCAGGGCGAGCGCCGCCGCACCGGCGTTGATGTGCACCGCGGTGCCACCGGCGAAGTCGAGCACGCCCAGCTCGAAGATCCAGCCGCCGCCCCACACCCAGTGCGCGACCGGGAAGTAGACAAGGGTGGCCCACAGGCCGGCGAAGAGCAGCCACGGGCCGAACCTGGCCCGGTCGGCGATCGCGCCGCTGATCAGCGCGACGGTGATCACGGCGAACATCAGCTGGAAGCCGGCGAACAGCAGGTCGGGGATGCCTCCCTCGGTGCCGCTCTCCAGCATGCCGCGCAGACCGGCAGCGGAGAGATCGCCGGTGATCCCGCCGATGTCGTCACCGAAGGCGATGCTGTAGCCGTAGAACACCCACAACAGGCTGACCAGGCCGATCGCCCCGAAGCTCATCATCATCATGTTGAGCACGGACTTGGATCGCGTCATGCCGCCGTAGAAAAGCGCCAGGCCCGGCGTCATGAGCAACACCAGGGCGGCTGAAGTCAAAATCCAGGCGGTGGCACCAGAATCTAGCTCCGGCACGCTGCCTCCTCTCGGGTTGTTTTCCCTCCCTCCCGGCATCGCGCAGCATCGCCCGTACGCCGGTTGCGCGGAAGCCTGGTGGTCCGCTGTTTCACGCACGGTCCCCGGCTGGTTTCCGAACCGTGACGGCTTGTTTCGGACGTGTGAAGAAAGTCGCACACCTCGGCGCTTCGACGGGGGTGGATCGGCCATTTGGTGCCGGTCTATCCCCCGACGGTCTCAGCGCAGGGCGTACTCGAGGGCGTGCCGCTCGTAATCCAGCAGCCGCAGATCCCGCATCGGCCGGCGCAGGTGCCCCTTGTGCACGATCCGGACGAACGCCGGCTCCCCCGCGGCGGCCATCCGGCGGATGCCCTCCACATGGTCGACGATCCGCTTACGGATGGTCCGGATCAGCCGGTGCCGGTCGCGCGGAATCAGCCCGTACGCGTCGGCGAAGAGCCGCAGCCGACGCGGGCGGTCGGGGCGCTTCCAGCCGAGTGTGATCGAGTCCCGGTCGGAGAAGATCGGCACCCAGGTCCACGCGGCGTACGCCACGTCGTAGATCCGGGCGCCGGGCGAGGCGAGGTCGAAGTCGATCAGCCCGAGGGTGCCGTCCGGTCGCCAGATCACATTGTGCGGCGCCGCGTCGTGGTGGCAGATGACCTCGGTGTCCGGCGGTGGCGGGCCGAACGAGCGCCACACGGCCTGCGGCGGGGGCACGAAACCGTACTGGGCGTCGTGGAACATCCGCAGCATGGTGGCGACGGTGACAAGTGCCTCGTCGGTGACCCAGTGCGGGGCCAACGGGTACTCCCCGCACTCCCCCTCCAGGTACGACAGCACCTCCCGGTTGCGCTCGTCCATGCCGAGGGCGCGGGGGGCGCCGGTGAACCCGACGTACTCCAGGTGACGCAGCAGGGCGTGCACCGACGGGGTCCACGGGCCGGCGTTGCGCCGCACCGTGTCACCGACCCGCACCACGGTGCTCACGTTCCCGCCGTGCAGCGGGATCTCCTGCGAAGTCACGTACGGTCTCCCGAGGCGCTGCGACGGGTGGCTCGGGTCGCGCCACCCCGCGTACGCGCGATCGTCTCTGGTCACCCGAGATTACGCGGTCTGACCGGTGGTCTCGGTACCCAGCAACGCGTCGACGAACTGCGCCGGGTCGAACGGTGCCAGGTCGTCCGGGCCCTCGCCGAGGCCGACCAGCTTGACCGGAATGCCCAGCTTGCGCTGCACGGCGATGACGATGCCGCCCTTGGCCGTGCCGTCGAGCTTGGTGAGCACCACGCCGGTGACGTTCACCACCTCGGTGAAGACGCGCGCCTGCTCCAGCCCGTTCTGGCCGGTGGTGGCGTCGAGCACCAGCAACGTCTCGTCGATCGGGCCGTGCTTCTCCACCACCCGCTTGACCTTGCCCAGCTCGTCCATCAGGCCGATCTTGTTCTGAAGTCGGCCGGCGGTGTCGACGAGGACGGTGTCCACGCCGGTCTCGATGCCCCGCTTGACCGCGTCGAAGGCGACGCTGGCCGGGTCGGCACCCTCGGGGCCGCGGACGGTCTCGGCACCGACCCGCCCGGCCCAGGTCTGCAACTGGTCGGCCGCGGCGGCCCGGAAGGTGTCGGCGGCGCCGAGCAGGACGCTGCGGCCGTCGGCGATGAGCACCCGGGCGATCTTGCCGCAGGTGGTGGTCTTGCCCGCGCCGTTGACCCCGACCACGAGCAGCACCGCCGGTACGCCCTCCTTCGGCGCGGTGTGCAGCGCCCGGTCCAGTCCCGGGTCGAGCGCGTTCACCAGCTCGGCCGCGAGCAGGGCACGCAGTTCGGCGACCGACCGGGTACCCAGCACCCGGGTCCGCTCGCGCAGCCGGTCGACGATGTCCCGGGTGGCGTCGACGCCCACGTCGGCGGTGATCAGGCTGTCCTCGATCTCCTCCCAGACGTCCTCGTCGAGCCGGTCGCGGCTGAGCAGGCCGAGCAGGCCCTTGCCGAAGACGTTCTGCGACCGCGACAGCCGGGACCGCAGCCGTACCAGCCGTCCGGCGGTCGGCTCGGGCACCTCGACGGTCGGTGCCGGCGCCTCGACGACCGGGGGTTCGACCAGGACACCTGTGGACAGATCGGCCTCCGGTGCCTGCACCGGCGGGCCGGCGAGGTCCTCCTCCGCCCGGGTGTCGACCTCCGTACGCGGCAGCGGCGGCTGCGGCCGTCGGCGCAGCCGCGGCACGACCAGCCCGATGCCGCCGAGGATCAGCAGACCGAGCAGGGCGAGAGCGATGAGGAGGTATTCCGTCATGCCGGAATCCTGTCAGATGCCGGCGACCGCGTCTCAGCCACCGCTCCCGCCGGGCCGGGCAGTTCCCCGGCACCCGGCCACGCCCGGCAACGGTCCAGGAAGCGGCGGTAGTCTCGGCCACAGTTGGCAGTGGTGCGCCGCCGGCCGGGTAGTAAAGGATGAAGCTCTCTCGTCTGGAGGTCCCGTATGCCCGCCGAGCTGCTCATCGGCCCACTGCTGCGCCGGGTCGTCGGCACTCGGGCCACCGTGTGGGTGGAGACCACGGCACCGGCGGTGGTCACCGTCCGCGCGGTCGGCGGCGCCACCGGCACCGCCCCCACCTTCAGCGCGTACGACCACCATTACGCGCTGGTGGTGGTCGATGGGCTCACTCCGGACAGCACCAGCCGGTACGAGGTGCTGATCGACGACGAGGTGGTCTGGCCGCGACCGGACAGTCGCTTCCCGCCCAGTGTCATCCGTACCCGGGCCGCCGACGACCGGGACCAGCCGGTCCGCCTGCTCTTCGGTTCCTGCCGGGAGACCACCCAGCACGCGACCACCCGGAAGCTGCCCCCGGACGCGCTCGACGCGTACGCCCGGCGGGTGATGGCCGACCCCGACCCGGCGGCCCTGCCCGACCTGGTGGTGCTGCTCGGTGATCAGGTCTACGCCGACGAGACCTCGCCCACCGTGAAGCGCCTGCTGCGCCGTCGGCGGCGGCGTCCGGCGGGCGCACCAAGTGACCAGGTGGTCAGCTTCGACGAGTACACGAAGCTCTATCTGGAGTCGTGGAGCGACCCGGAGATCCGCTGGCTCCTGTCCACCGTGCCGAGCGTGATGATCTTCGACGACCACGAGATCATCGACGACTGGAACACCTCGGCCTCCTGGCGGGCCGAGATGCGCGAGCAGCCGTGGTGGGCCGAGCGGATCGCCAGCGGGCTGGCCTCGTACTGGGTCTACCAGCATCTGGGCAACCTCTCCCCGGACGAGATCGCCGCGGACCCGGTCTTCGCCAAGGTGAGCGCGGCGGAGGACGCCACCGGGGTGCTGCGGGAGTTCGGTGCGCGGGTCGACACCGAGGCTGACCTGGCCCACGACACCGAGCGCTGGCGGGCGGTGCAGTACCAGTGGAGCTATGCGCTCGACCTGGGCCGCACCCGGCTGGTGATGCTGGACAACCGGTGCAGCCGGGTGCTGCTACCGGGTCGGCGGGCGATGCTGCCGCCCGGAGAGTGGTCGTGGTTCGTCGACCGCGCCCACGGCGGCTACGACCACCTGGTGGTCGGCTCCTCGCTGCCCTGGCTGCTGCCACCTGGCATCCACCACGTCGAGACGTGGAACGAGAAACTGGCCGACTCGCCCCGACCGTGGGTCGCCGGGCTGGGCGAACGACTGCGCCGGGCGCTGGATCTGGAGCACTGGGCCGCGTTCCGCCGCTCGTTCGACGCGCTGGCGGAGCTGTTCGCCCGGATCGGCGCCGGTGCGCCAGGTACGCCCGACGACCGCAAGGGCGCCGGGCCGGCGTACGCGCCACCGGCGTCGATAAGCGTGCTCTCCGGCGACGTGCACCACTCGTACGTGGCGCGGGTCCGCTTCGCCGATCCCGCGGTGCACACCCCGGTGCACCAGCTCACCTGCTCGCCGATCCACAACCAGGTGCCGGCCGGGATGCGTCCGTTGATGCGGCTCGGGTGGGCGCGGGGCCCGGCCGGGGCGGCTCGTGCCCTGGCCCGCACGGCCGGTGTCCGGCGGCCACTGGTGAAGTGGCGAAAGCTGGCCGGGCCCTACTTCGGTAACGCCGTGGCGACGCTGACCCACGCCGGCCGCGGGGCCGAGGTGATCATCGAAGGCACCACAGGTGACGGTCACCTGCACGAGGTGGCGCGGCACCGGCTCACCGACGGCACGTCGACGAGGTAGCGGCGGGCAGCGCCACCGCAGTGATCCGCACCGGTGTCCAGGAGCCTGCGCTCGGCGGTGGCCGACGCCGGAGGGCCGGGCCGGACAAACCTGTCGCAGGTTGTCAGACATCCAGGCCAGAATCCCCGGATGACATGGACAGCACCGGAGATCGACCGGACCCCCGAGCCCCACGTAGGTGACGAGCGCACCATGCTGGAGGGCTGGCTCGACTACCACCGGCAGACCCTGCTGCTCAAGTGTGCGGGCCTCACCGCCGAGCAGCTGCGCACCGCCAGCGTCGAGCCGTCCGGCCTCACCCTGCTCGGGCTGGTCCGACATCTGGCGGAGGTGGAGGCCTGGTGGTTCCGGGAGAACTTCGCCGGCGAGCCTGTCGACTACCCGTACTACACGCCTGACGATCCGGACGCCGACCACGACGTCAGCACCGCCGATGCCGAGGCGGACTTCGCCACCTACCACCGGCAGGTGGCGCTGGCCCGCGCCGCCGTCGTCGGCCGGTCGCTCGACGAGACGTTCACCGAGGTCGGCCCGAAACAGCGGACCTTCAACCTGCGCTGGGTCTACGTCCACATGATCGAGGAGTACGCCCGACACAACGGGCACGCCGACCTGATCCGCGAACGCATCGACGGTGTCGTCGGCGAGTGACGCAACGCGCGGCTGGTCGACACCGGTTGCGGCACGGCGCGGTCAACCGCCAGCGGGAGGCCGCGACGTGCCGCAACCCTGGCGCGGAGCCCGACGCGCGAGCCGTGCGCCGGGCACGGCCTGATGAATCGCGCCCTAACCGGCCAGCACGGCGCGCAGGTAGCGAAGGTCAGCCGGCCCGTTCCAGCGGTACGCCGACAGCCCGGCCGCCCGGGCGCCGCTTATCGCCCGGTCCTCGTCGTCGACGAAGAGCACCCGGGCCGGCGGGGTCTCCAGCGCCGCACAGGCTGCCTGGAAGTACTCGGGTGCCGGCTTGTGCACCCCGACGGCCGAGGAGTTGACCACCACGTCCAACTCGCCGGTCAGATCGAGCGCGGCCAGGTCGGCATCGAGCAGGTCGGTGGCGTTGGTGCCGAGCCCTACCCGGATGCCGGCGGCCCGCACCTCGCGGACGAACGCCAGCACCTCCGGATCGACCTCACCGCGATAGCGCTGCCACTGCGCCACCGCCGCACGGGCCCGCTCGGCGTCCCCCACGGACGGGGTGAGCGCGTCGGCCACGCTTGTCATCCAGTCGGCGTGACTGACCTGACCGGTGAGCACCGGCTGCAACCGCCCCCACTGCATGGCGATCTCGCCGAGCACACCGGCGGAGAGGCCGTACTCCCGCTCGACGCCGGCGGCGACCGCCGGATCCCAGCGCCGCAGCACACCGTCGAAGTCCACCAGGAGCGCCGTCGCGCGTTCCCGAGCCACTACCCGTTCTCCTCGCCGCGGCCCTGCCGCTCGTCATCCCCATCGGCCCGGTTGAGCCGTTGACTGATCACCTGGGTCACCCCGCCGCGCATGGTCACACCGTAGAGCGCGTCGGCGATCTCCATGGTCCGCTTCTGGTGGGTGATGACGATCAGCTGGCTCTTCTCCCGTAGCTGGGCCAGCAGGGTGATCAGCCGGCCCAGGTTCACGTCGTCGAGGGCCGCCTCCACCTCGTCCATGATGTAGAACGGGCTGGGCCGGGCGCGGAAGATCGCCACCAGCATCGCCACCGCGGTCAGCGACCGCTCACCGCCGGAGAGCAGCGACAACCGCTTGATCTTCTTGCCCGGCGGGCGGGCCTCGACCTCGACTCCGGTGGCCAGCAGATCCTCCGGGTCGGTGAGGATCAACCGGCCCTCACCGCCGGGGAACAGCACGGTGAAGACCTGCTCGAACTCGCGGGCGGTGTCGGCGAAGGCGCTGGCGAAGACCTCCAGAATCCGGTCGTCGACGTCCTTGACCACGGTGAGCAGGTCACGCCGGGTCGCCTTGAGGTCCTCCAACTGCTCGGAGAGGAACTTGTACCGCTCCTCCAGCGCCGCGAACTCCTCCAGGGCGAGCGGGTTGACCTTGCCGAGCAGGGCCAGTTCCCGTTCGGCCTTGGCGGCCCGCTTCTCCTGGACCGGGCGTTCGTAGCGGACCGGCTCGGGCACCGCCAGGCCGTCCCGCTCGGCGGCGGCCACCTCGGCCTCGGTGGGCGGCACCAGCTGACCCGGTCCGTACTCGGCGATCAGGGTCTCGACCGTCAGGCCGAAGTCCTCGGCGGCCTTCGCCTCCAACTGCTCGATACGCAGCCGCTGCTCGGCGCGGGCCACCTCGTCCCGGTGCACCTGGCTGGTGAGCCGTTCCAGTTCCGCACCGAACCGCTTCGCGGCGGCCCGCACCTCCTGCAGCTCCGCCTCGCGGGTGGCCCGCTCGCGCGCCACCGCGTCGCGGTGTTCCTCGGCCCGGGCGATACTGCTGGTCAGCTGGGTCAACGCCGCCCGCGCGCCACCGGCCACCGCGCGGGCGATGGCGGCACCTCGGGTCCGCGCCGCGCGGCGGGCCGCCGCCCGCTCCCGGGCGGCCCGCTCGGCACCGGCCTGCCGGCGCAGCGAGTCGGCCCGTCCGGCGATCGAGGCGACCCGCTCCTCGGCGGTACGCACCGCGAGCCGGACCTCCATCTCGTTCTGCCGGGCCTGCGGCACCATGGCGGCGAGCTGGTCGCGTTCCTCCGTGGAGGGTTCCGCGTCGAGCGGGGTGGCCTCCGCCAACCGCAACCGCTCCGCCAGCTCGGCCAGGGTGGTCAGGTCCCGTTCCCGGGCCGCCTCGGCGCGCGATCGGGACTCGCCGAGCCGGTCGGTCTCCGCCTTCGCCGACCGTGCGGCGGCCCCCAGTTCGGCCAGCCGCCGCGCCGCGGCGTTGCGGTGGCTCTCCGCCTCCCGCTTGGCCGCCGCGGCGTGCTGCACCGCCTCCTTGGCGGTGGCCACCTCGGCACGCGCCTCGACCAGCTGTTCCCGCAGTTCGGCGCTGGTCCGCTCGGCCGCCAGCCGATTGGCCCGGGCCTCCTCGACGGCCGCCTGCACCTCGATGTAACTGGGTGCCTTGGCCGACCCGCCGGCCGCCGCGTACGCGCCGACCACGTCACCCTCCCGGGTGACCGCACGCAGTTCGGGGTTTCCGGTGACCACCTCGGCGGCGGCGGACAGGTCGTCCACCAGCACCACGTCTCGCAGCGCCCGGTGCACCGCGGGCCGGATCTGGGCGTCGCAGTCGACCAGGTCGGGTGCCCAGTGGGCGCCGTCGGGCAGTTTCGGACGCAGCGCGTCCGCCGAGCCGGACATCCCCGGCCCGGCCGGGCTGCCGACCAGCAACCCGGCCCGCCCGGCGTCCGAGATCTTCAGCAGGCGCATCGCTTCGACGGCCTCGTCCACGCCGGTCACGGCGACCGCGTCGGCCAGCCCGCCGAGCGCCGCGGCAAGGGCCGCCTCGTGGCCCGGAGCCACCGTGAGCAGGCCGGCGAGGCCACCCAGCAGGCCGGGTACCTGGTCGGCGCGGGCCAGCAGGGCCCCGGCGCCGTCCTTGCGGCGCAGGCCGAGGGCGAGCGCCTCCTCCCGGGCCTTCCAGGTGGCGGCGTCCTTCTCCGCCGCCCGTTCCGCGTCCGACAGGGACCGGACCGTGGCCTGTGCCTGTTCCTGGGCGGCGACGGCCTCGGCGTGCCGGGCGTCCAGATCGGCGTTGTCGCGGTCCGCCTCGGTGGACTGCTCGGCGACCGCGTCCAGCTCGGCCTGGGCCCGCTCGGCGCGCGCCAGCGCGTCGGTGTGCGCGGCGGCGAGCCGTTCGATCTCCTCGCCGGCGCTTGTGGTTCGGGCCCGCGCCGAGTTGACCTGCCCGGTCAGTCGGGCCAGACCCTCACGCCGGTCGGCGATCGCCTTCGCGGCGGCGACCAGTTCCCGCTCGGCGGCAGCGAGCTGCCGCTCCAGTTCCTGGCGGTGCTCGACCGCCTCGGCGAGCCGGACCTGGTCGTCGGTGAGCGCCGCGCGCAGCTCCTCCTCCTGCTCGCGTACCCGTTCGGCCTCGGCCTCCAGTTGCTCCGGGTCCCGACCCGGACGCTCGTCGTCAGGCGTGGCGCTGAGGTGCCGCAGTCGCTCGACCGCGAGCTGTTCGATCGAACGGAACCGCTCCTGCAACGCGGAGAGCTTGTACCAGGTGTCCTGTGCGGCGGCCAGCAGCGGAGCGTCGGAGGCCAATGCCTCCTCCAGCTCGCCGAGGCGGGACTGCACTTCGGCGTGCTCGGCCTCCACCTGCTCACGGCGCTGCCGGAGCGCGGTCTCGTCCGCGATCTCCTTGTCCAGCGTGGTCCGCAGGGTGGCGAGGTCGTCGGCGAGCAGCCGCAGCCGAGCGTCGCGCAGGTTGGCCTGGATCACGGCGGCCCGACGGGCCACCTCGGCCTGCCGGCCGAGCGGCTTGAGCTGTCGGCGCAGCTCGGCGGTGAGGTCGGTGAGCCGGTTGAGGTTTGTCTGCATCGCGTCGAGCTTGCGCAGCGCCTTTTCCTTGCGCTTGCGGTGCTTGAGGACGCCGGCCGCCTCCTCGATGAACGCCCGCCGATCCTCCGGCTTGGCGTGCAGCATCCCGTCGAGCCGGCCCTGCCCGACGATGATGTGCATCTCACGGCCGATGCCGGAGTCCGACAACAGCTCCTGGATGTCGAGCAGCCGGCAGGAGTCGCCGTTGATCTCGTACTCGCTCTCGCCGGAGCGGAACATCCGGCGGGTGATGGAGACCTCGGTGTACTCGATCGGCAGGGCACCGTCGGTGTTGTCGATGGTGAGGGTCACCTCGGCGCGGCCCAGCGGGGCCCGACCGGCGGTGCCGGCGAAGATGACGTCCTCCATCTTGCCGCCGCGCAACGCCTTCGCGCCCTGCTCACCGAGCACCCAGGCGATGGCGTCGACGACGTTGGACTTGCCGGAGCCGTTCGGGCCCACCACGCAGGTGATCCCCGGCTCCAGCTTGAGCGTCGTCGCGGAGGCGAAGGACTTGAAGCCCTTCACCGTCAGGCTCTTGAGATGCACCTTCTCGATCCTCGTCCGGTGGCCGCCGTACCGTCGCCCGGCTACGCGGACCCTGGTAAACCCGCAGACTAACCCGGGACCGGGTGGAGCACGCGACTCGACCCGCCTGCCGGGTGTCGGGCACCGTCCGGACCGAACCCCGCACCGAACGGCCGATGCCGCGCGGGTACGCACAGAGCTGCGCGCCGGCACATCGTGTCGGCGCGCTCAGTGCGGTGGTGCTGTTCAGTTGTGGCGACCAGGTGGAGCAGTCGCTTGTGCGGCGACCAGGTGGGTCAGGTCAGCGCGGGCTCGGCCAGACGGAGCAGATCGTCCGCCTCCGCCGCAGCCGCCGCGAGCCGATCGTTCTCAGCGCGCAGCCGCGTGACCTCGAACTCCAGTGACTGAACCCTGGCACGCAGTCGGGTGACCTCGTCGAGCAGGCGCCGGTCGGGCGCCGCACCTACGTGGCCGTAGAGGGCCTTCGCCATTTTTACTCCTTGATGTGCGCTGCCGGAGAGGCCGGCCAACGCGCGCCCATGTGAACGCGACTACCATTCCCACAATTTCTGGGCATGGCCGGGCGCGACTGGCGACATAACCATATTGAGCCGACAGCCCCTGCTTCGTCAAGTTCTCGCAGGCCGTAGATCATCTCGGCGTCTGCCACACCCGTCACGGGAGGCTGCCACGAGGCGCGGACACGCTCTGTCCGGACGCCCCGACTCTACGCTTCGGAATCACCGAACACCTCACCCGGACGTACAGGCTCCTCTTAACTCTTCCTTAGCCAGATTGCTGCTGCTCAGACACAACACGTAGCGTCACCCCGGCCCTTAACTGACCCGTGGAGGCGACAGGCGTGCACGGCTGGAATGATCCGATCGACCCGGAGCGCACCCCGCGGCGACCGGAACCGCCGACCGACGAGCCGGCCTGGTTGACCGACCGGCCGGCGCCACGGTCTTCCTACCTGTTCGGCGACGAGCCGGAGGAGCAGTCCGCCGGGTGGTACCGCGACCAGCCGACCGAGCAGTGGCAGCCCGGCGCTCCGCACCCTTACCAGGCGTCCGAGGCCTACCAGCCGGCGGAGCAGTCGTATCCGACGGCCGGACAGGGCTGGTACGACGCCTCCGCCTCGTTCCCGCAGGAGACCGGCTCGTTCCCGCGGGAGACCGGACGGCACCACCGCGACGACGACCTCACCGCCGTGCACGGCGCCGACTGGCCGCACCACGCGTCACCGCAGGACGGCCCGTACGCCTACGATGATCGGTCCGACCGGTACGCCGATCAACCCGGCGGCTACGCCGACCAGACCGATGCGTACGCCGAACCGGTCGTCCGTTCCCACCACGGCCCGCCGCAGACCGGGCACCGCGACCTGGCCGCAGTCGACGAGCCGGGGCTCGAGCCCACCGGCCGGGCCCGCCGGACCCGGCGGTTGCCGCGCCCCCTGGTGATGGGTGGTGCCGCCGCGGCGGCCACCCTCGTGGTGAGCATCGGTGTCGCGGCCCTCGCGCTGCCCGGCGACGACACCCCCACCAACACCACGGCCGGCGAGGCACCTGTCGCCAGCGCGCCGGCCGCGCCGGAGGAGGACCAGGAGCTTCCGCTCGACCTGCCGGAGAGCCTGAGCCCGAGCCCCACCCCCAGCGTCTCCCCCAGCACCGCCACCGCGTCGCCGTCAGCGAGCCGGGCCGCCCGACCCAAACCCGCGCCCTCGCGCACCACGGCCCCCTCCCGGCTCAGCACCGACCGCCAGGGCAGCCCGAGCCGCGGCGCCGCGGCCAGCCCGTCGTCCTCCGGCGGCGTCGCCGCCGAAGCGGCCGAGGTGGTCGCGCTTGTCAACGCCGAACGGGCGAAGGCCGGCTGCGGTGCGTTGAGCATCGACGACAAGCTGATGACCGCCGCCCAGCGGCACAGCCAGGACCAGGCCGACCACCAGAACATGTCGCACACCGGCAGCGACGGCAGCGACCCCGGCGACCGGATCGACCGGGTCAACTACTCCTGGCGCACCTACGGCGAGAACGTCGCCTGGAACCAGCGGACGCCGGCGGCCGTCATGGACGCCTGGATGAACAGCACCGGGCACCGGGAGAACATCCTCAACTGCTCCTTCACCGAGATCGGCGTCGGCGTGGCCAGCAGCAACGGACCGTACTGGACGCAGGTCTTCGCCGCGCCACGCTGAGCGCGAGTCCTTGTCGGGTCTGTGCTCGTTTGACCGGGTGGGGTACGCCGAGACCCGGCGTACCGGCTCGGGCGGCCCGATGCCGCCCCGCGACCTGCGGAGCTGGCGATGCGGATCGGCCTGGGCGGGCGGCCGGCGTGGTGGCTGCACCACCGGGCGCTGCCCGCCGGTCTGACGTTCACTCTGCTGATCACGGTGGCCGCCTGTCGGCCGGAGCTGACGCCGCCCGGGGCACCGACCAGCTGGCCGGCCACCTCGGCGCGGCACTGGCAGTGGCAGTGGCAGCTGGACGGGGTGCTCGATCCGGAGGTCGAGGCGGACGTCTTCGTCCTCGACCCGGTCGACACCACCGCCGCACAGACCGCGGAGCTGCGTTCCCGCAGCCGCCGGCTGGTCTGCCAGGTGCACATCGGATCGGTGCATCCGGCCGACCCCGACGCCAGCCGCTATCCGGCACAGGTACGCGGTGCCACGGTGGCCCGGACCGGGCGCGTCTGGTTGGACGTACGCCGGTGGGAGGCCCTGCGGCCGGTGCTCGCCGACCGGTTCCGGCTCTGCCGGGGGAAGGGCTTCGGCGCTGTGGTGTTCGCCGACGCCGACGGCTACGACAGGCGTTCCGGCTTCGCCCTGGAGTTCGACCACCAGTTGACGTTCAACCGTCGGGTCGCCACGCTGGCCCGCTCGCTCGACCTCTCCCCCGGCCTGCTGGGCGACCTGCCGCAGGTCGCCGCGCTGGCACCGGACTTCGACTTCGCCGTGAACGAGGAGTGTGTACGGCTGCGCCAGTGCGACAAGTTGCTGCCCTTCGCCGACGCCGGCAAACCGGTGTTCCACGTCGAGTACACCGGCACCACCACCGACTTCTGCGTGACAAGCGTCGGCTACGGCTTCGCCTCCATCCGCAAGAACCGCACCCTCGACGCCTGGCGCCTCCCCTGCCCCTCCCCCTGACCCCACCCCTTCCGCCGCGAGCTTGCACTTCTGGTCGCCGAGACGCCCCCTTTGCGGCCTTCGCGGGGACCAAAAGTGCAAGATCGCCGAGGAAAGGTCAGGGGCGGGGACGGGGGCGGGGTTGGCAGCGGGGGCAGCTGTAGGACGAGCGGTTCATGAAGGGCTCGCGGCGGATCGGGGCGCCGCAGCGGCGGCAGGGCTGCCCCTCGCGTCCGTACGCGTTCAACGACCTGTCGAAGTAGCCGCTCTCGCCGTTGACGTTGACGTAGAGGGCGTCGAAGCTCGTGCCACCCGCGGTGATCGCCTCACCGAGGACGTCCCGCACGTGCGCGAGCAGCCGCTGCGCGGCCGGGCCGGTCAGCGCGTCGGTGGACCGGGTGCCGTGCAGCCCCGCCCGCCACAGCGCCTCGTCGGCGTAGATGTTGCCCACGCCGGAGATCAGGCTCTGGTCGAGCAGCGCCCGCTTGACCTCGGTACGCCGCCGACGCAGCGCGGCCACGAACTCCGCGTCGGAGAACTCCGGGTCCAGCGGATCACGGGCGATGTGGGCGATCTCGGCCGGCAGCGTGCCGCCGCCCTCGCTCACCGACAGCCCGCCGAACGTGCGCTGGTCGACGAAGCGCAGCTCAGGCCCGCCGTCGTCGAAACGGAACCGGACCCGTAGGTGGATCTCGTCGGGCGCGTCCGCCGGTTGCAGCAGCAGTTGCCCGGACATCCCGAGATGCCCGATGACCGCGTCACCGCTGTCCAGTGGCAGCCAGAGGTATTTTCCGCGCCGCCGGACGTCGAGCACCTTCCGGCCGGCCAGTACGTCGGCGAAGTGCGCCCCGCCGGGCACGTGCCGACGGACCGCCCGGGGGTGGCGCACCTCAACCGAGGAGATTCGGCGGCCGGTGATCCAGCGGGACAGCCCCTGCCGGACGGTCTCCACCTCCGGCAGCTCAGGCATGGTGCGCCTGGGCTTCGACCTCGCCCACCAGGTTCCGCTCGTCACCGGTCGCCGCCGCGGTCACCTGCTCGTCCGCCGCGCCGTCGGCGGTCATCTCAGCCTGCTCGGTGAGGGTCCGCCAGGCCGACTCCGCGGCCCGCTGCTCGGCCTCCTTCTTGCTCCGCCCGTCGGCACCGCCGTACCGGTTGCCGGCGACCACCACCCACGCGGTGAACGTCTTCAGGTGGTCCGGCCCGGCGCCCTCGATCCGGTACTCCGGCACGCCGAGACCGAGCGCGGCGGTGAGTTCCTGAAGGCTGGTCTTCCAGTCCAGCGCGGCGCCCCGGCCGGCGGACTCGGCCATCAGCGGGTCGAACAGCCGGTGGATGACGATGGCGGCGGTGTCCAGCCCGTACTGCAGGTAGATCGCGCCGAGCAGCGCTTCCAGGGTGTCGGCGAGGATGCTGGCCTTGTCCCGACCACCCGTGGTCTCCTCGCCCTTGCCGAGCAGCAGGTAGGGGCCGAGCCCGTCGGGGCCCAGACCGCGTGCCACGTCGGCGAGCGCACGCATGTTGACCACACTGGCCCGCAGCTTCGCCAGCTGACCTTCCGGCAGGTCGGGATGGTTCTGGAAGAGCGCCGTCGTGATCACCACACCCAGCACCGAGTCGCCGAGGAACTCCAGCCGCTCGTTGGTGGGCAGGCCGCCGTTCTCGTACGCGTACGAACGGTGGGTGAGCGCGCGTTCCAGCAGCTCCGGGTCCAGTGAGACGCCGAAGGCGGCCTCCAGGTGGCCGATTGCGGGCCGCCGGCGCTTGTCGTTGCTCATGATGTGCGTACCTCGGTGTCGGTCGTGCGATCGGTGCGGTCCCCGGCAAGCAGCGCGGCGACCCGCTCGGTGGCGTCGCGCCGCCAGAGACGGGCGGCCAGGGCGATGCCGGAGGCGATGTCATCGGCGCGGGCGGCGCCGTGGCAGACGACGACGGTGCCGGCCACTCCGAGCAGCGCGGCCGCCCGGGGCGCGCCACCACCGGGCGGGTTCCCGCCGGCCATGGCGTACGCGCCTTCGACGGCTTTGAGCAGCACGTTACCGGTGAACCCGTCGGTGACCACCACATCGGCGCGCGTGCCGAGGCAGACGTCGTACCCCTCGACGAGCCCGACGTAGCGGGCGTCGCCGGGCAGCGCCGCCGCGCTGAGCATGGGGTCGGCGAGCCGGCGGGCCCGGTCGCCCTTACCGGGCTCGGTGCCCACGGAGAGCAGCCCCACCCGGGGCACGGCGACGCCGTGGGCGACAGCGGCGTAGGCGGCACCGAGGGCGGCGTGCCGGGCGAGCGTCGCCGGACTCGGCTCCAGTGAGCCACCGACGTCGAGCAGGACGACGGTGCCGGAGACGGCGGGCAGCGCGGCGGCGAGGGCCGGGCGCCGCACATCGGGCCAGCGTCCGAGACCGAGGGCGGCGGCGGTGACTGTCGCGCCGGTGGAGCCGGCGGAGACCAGCGCGTCAGCGTACCCGGCACGGACGGCCGTCACGGCCGCCCGGACTGTGGTCTCGGCGCGCGCCGCGCTGGGGTCGTCGGCCATGTCGACGACGGAGTGCGTCGGCCGGACCGTGATCCGGTCCCGTTGTACCGGGTCCAAGGCGTCGATCAACGCGCCGGCGGCCCTGGTCGGCCCGACGAGAAGCAGGTGCAGGTCCGGGTCGTCGCGCACCGCCCGCAGAGCGCCGTCCACCACGACGGCGGGAGCGTCGTCCCCGCCGAGGAGGTCAACGGCGATCCGTGCGACGCCCGACTCCGCCTCGACGCCGACCGGCCTGGGCCGGCCGGCGTCGGCCGGAGTTGCGGGCGACCGCCGGGGTGTGTGCGTCACCCGACCTGTGGTCGGAGACGTCACGCGCCGTCCGGGTCAGACCTCAAGGACCTGGCGGCCGTTGTAGGTGCCGCAGACCGAGCAGGCGGCGTGCGGCAGCTTCGCGGACTTGCACTGCGGGCAGGCGACGGTCGCGACCGCCGCGGCCTTCCAGTTCGCCCGGCGGGACCGGGTGTTGCTGCGCGACATCTTGCGCTTGGGGACGGCCACGGTTCTTACTCCTCTGTACGGGTCAGTTGCGACAGGCCCGCCCAACGCGGGTCGATCTGCTGGTGGCTGTGATCGGCCGGCAGATCGTCCCGGTGCACCCCGCATTCGGGGCACAGACCTGGGCAGTCCTGGCGGCAGAGCGGGTTGTTCGGCAGCGCGAGCACCACCGCGTCCCGCAACGCCGGTTCCAGGTCGATCAGGTCTCCCTGCATTCGACCTACCTCGTCCTCCTCGGTGGTGATGTCCGTGGTGCTGTTCTCGTACGCGTACAGCTCCTGGATCGTCACCGTCACCGAGTCGTTGATCTCGCGCAGACAGCGACCGCACTCGCCCCGGATCGGACCGCTGACGGTCCCCGAGACGAGCACGCCCTCGGACACCGACTCCATCCGCAGATCGAGGTCGAGGCCCGCGCCCTCCGGCACGCCGATCAACTCCACACCGAGGTCAGACGGTGCCGGGACCACCCGTTCGACGGTACGCAGAGCACCAGGTCGGCGCGGCAGCTCCCTCGTGTCGAGGACCAGCGGCGACCTGGGGTCGAGTGAAGTGGGTGAGTTCTTGGGCATAGTCAGACTCCGGCCGGTGAGAGGCCGACAAACGAGGTTACCTGGACGGACGCCCCAGCGTCGAACCGGGGGTGACCAGCCGTCCCGACGCCGGAAGCATCGGACGATCCCGACGGTGGGAGCATCGGACGATCCCGACGGTGGCGGACAGTCCGGCCGGCAGCGGACGTTCCGTACGACGGCTTCAGCGGGTCAGAAGGGCAGCGGCCGCTCCGCCTCGTCACCGGCGAAGGTGCCGATCTCCCGCAACGCGTGCATCTTGTCCCGGCCGCGCTCTATCGAGGCCAGCGCCCGGGTGAGGAACTGCTCGAAGTTGGCAAGCGCGGTGTCGACGTAGTCGTCGACCTCCTCGCGCAGCCGCTGCGCCTCGGCCCGCGCCTCGGCGATGATCCGCGCGCCCTCGTGCTCGGCGGAGACGGTGATCTCGTTCACCGAGACCAGGCGGGCGTGTTCCGCCTCACCCTCGCTGATGATGCGGTCGGCCTCCCGCTTGCCGGCCTCCATGATCTTGTCCCGCTCCTCCAGCAGGGCGGCGGCGCGGCGCAGGTCGGCGGGGAGCTCGGCGCGCAGTTCGTCGAGAGCCGCGATCATCTCACCCCGGTCGACCATGCAGTTGTTGCGCGACATCGGCACGGAGCGCGCCTGCTCCACGATGGTGATCAGTTCGTCGATGCGGTCGAGCGGGTCCACCGGTACCTCACTCCTGTCATTCGTCGGCCGACCTACATCATGCGGGCTTCGGCCGGTTTCCCGCTTCACCCAATGATGTCGTCCACCGCCAACCCCGCACCGACCCCTCCCCGGGCGTGTCGCCCCACCCCAACGCGCGATCTTGCACTTTCTGTCCCCGCGAACCAGGTCGAAAGCGACAGAAGGGCGACCAGAACTGCAAGATCGCGAGTTGGAAGCAGCGTGGGAGTCAGGGGCGCGGGAGGGTGAGGCGGGCCTTGAGGGCTTCGCTGACCACGTCGGGTACGTGGGGGGTGACGTCGCCGCCCCACTTGGCCACGTCCTTGACCAGGCTGGACGAGAGGAAGGAGTAGAGCGGGTTGGTCGGCATGAACAACGTCTCGACCCCGGCGAGGCCGATGTTCATCTGGGCCATCTGCAACTCGTAGTCGAAGTCGCTGACCGCCCGCAGGCCCTTGATGAGTACGGTCGCCCGCTGCGCCCGGCAGAAGTCCACAAGCAGGCCCCGGAAGGACTCCACCCGCACGTTGCCGTAGGAAGCGGTCACCTCGCGGAGCATGTCGATGCGCTCCTCGACGGTGAACAGGCCACTCTTCGACTGGTTGACCAGTACGCCGACGATCACCTCGTCGAACAGCCGGCTGGCCCGGCCGACGATGTCGAGGTGACCGTTGGTGACCGGGTCGAACGAGCCGGGACACACCGCACGTCTCATGATCGGCGACCGTACCAAAGGGTGGTCTCGCCGTACCGGCGACTGCGCTGGCCAGTGACGCCTTCCACCCACTCAACCGGTCCGCTACGGCTGGCCCGCTCCACCACCACCAACGCCTCCGGCGCCAGCCATCCCCCGCCCACCAGAGCGGCGAGCATCGTGTGGATGCCGTCGTCCGGCAGCGCGTACGGCGGATCGGCGAAGACGACGTCGTACGGATCGCCCTCGGCACCGGCGGCCAGGACGGTGGCGACCTTGCCGGTGACCAGCCGGGCCGAGGTGCCCACCCGAAGCGCGGACAGGTTCTCCCGGATCACCCGGGCGGCACGCGGGTCGGACTCGACAAGCAGCGCGTGCGCGGCTCCCCGCGACAGCGCCTCCAGCCCGACGGCGCCCGAGCCCGCGTAGAGGTCGGCGAAGCGGGCGCCGTCGAGGTCGACCTCGGCCTCGACGGCACTGAACAACGCCTCGCGTACCCGATCGGAGGTGGGCCGGGTGCCGGCACCGGATGGCGCGGCGATCCGCCGGCCACCGAGGCTGCCGGCGACGATGCGGGTCATCGTTCGCTCCTGCTCATGTCCTCGACGCTACGCGACGTCAACCCTGCGGTCGGCACCCCACACGTGATCACTCCGCACTCACCCGAGAACCTTCCGTATATGGAAGATCACGAGTTCACAACATCATTCTTAGGTTTCCCTGAAGGCTATGGCGCGTTGGGCCTGATCGCTAAGGTCTGCCGGGTGTCGGGGCGGGTGGGCCTGTCCGTCGCCGACGAAGCTTCCGGTTCCCCCACTCAGGAGTAGACGTGAACCGTCTGAACTTCCGGCGCGTCGCGGCAGCCGCCGCCGGTGCGCTGATCGGCCTCGCCGGCGTCGCCGTCGTCGCCGCCCCGGCCAGCGCTCACCACCCCATCATCCAAGGCGTCGGCTGCAAGCTCGCCAACGGTGACGTGAAGGTCGAGTGGACCGTCTCGAACAGCGAGTCCCGTTGGGTCGCCGAGGTGGACGCCGTCTACACGCCGTCCCGCACCCCGGTCACCAACATCGTCGTCGGCGCCGTGCTGCCGAAGGCGGGTGAGGGCTCGCTGGTCGGCGAGCAGATCGTGCCGCGCGGCAAGGCCGCCCACCTGACCGTCAAGGCGGTCTGGAAGAAGGACCGGCACACCGTCACCAACACCCAGACCGGCAAGGCCCGGTACATCGGCAAGTGCGCGGAGCCCGAGCCGACCCCGACCCCCACCCCGACGGACGAGCCGACCGAGCCGACCGAGCCGACCCCGACGCCGACGCCGACGGACGAGCCGACCGAGCCGACGCCGACGCCGACGCCGACCGATGAGCCCACCGAGCCGACGCCGACCCCGACGCCGACCGATGAGCCCACCGAGCCGACGCCGACCCCGACCCCGACCGACGAGCCGGTGGTGCCGGAGCCCGGTGAGCCGACCTTCGAGCTCACCGAGACCTGCGACGAGCTGACCTTCCTGATCAACAACCCGGCCGACGGCATCCCGTTCTCGATCACCCTGACCTCCGAGAAGGGCACGACCCAGACGCTTGAGGCGGTTCCGGGCGAGACCACCTCGGTCACCTTCGACGCGTACCCCGGCCTGGTCGTCACGCCGATCTTCACGGTCGAGGACGAGACCGTCGAGGGCGAGCCGGTGGCCTGGGAGCAGCCCGAGGACTGCGGTAACGGTGGCGGTGGCGGCGGTCTGCCGGTCACCGGTGCCGCCACCGGCGGCATCATCGCCGGTGCCGGTGTGCTGCTGGCCGCTGGCGCGGCCCTGTTCGTGGTGACCCGCCGCCGCCGGCTGCGCTTCACCGCCTGATCCCTGCTGACCCGAACCTGAACCGAGGGCGCGCCGACCACCAGGTCGACGCGCCCTCGGGCGTTCACCCGTCCGCCGTACCACTGGTCCCCACCGCTTGGGCCGGCTCCCGTCAGCGCACCAGCCCGGTCACGTCCAAAGCGGACACCGGCGCTGAAAGCCGCCAGACAATCACACCCCGTATATCAATGATCTCGCATTCATAACATCATGATTAAGCCAGCCTGAGGGCTGTTTCCATTCTCACGATCTCGCTAGGGTCTGCCCGGTGCCGGCGTCATCGCCGCCGGTCATCGGCACGGGAGGCACCCTCTCAGGCGCGGCATGTGCCGCCAGCGCCGTCCGTCCCGCCCGCGCCGACCCTGACGCTCTTCTTCACCCCGGGAGTACGCGTGATCCGACCCAAGCTGTCGCTGCGGCGACCGCTGGCTGTCCTGGCAGCCGCCCTCATCGGCATGACCGGAGCAGCGGTGGCGGCAACCCCGGCCGCCGCCCACCACACCACCATCACCGCCACCGCCGTCTGTGACCAGCTCAGTGGTGAGCGGGTGATCACGTGGAAGGTGGTCAACAGCGAGCGCAACAAGGCCGCCACCGTCAAGAAGGTGACCGCCGAGCCGTCGACCCAGGTCCAGGTGCTCGTGCCGGGTGCCGAGGCCGTCGACCTCCAGGGCGTCGCGATCGCCCGGGGCGGGTTCGTCGAGGCCGTCCAGCGGGTGCCGGGCGACACCGCGAGTGCCAAGCTCATCGTCGAGGCCCGCTGGGACAACAACCGGGAGAGGACCAACGAGGGCACCATCAACCTCGCCGCCGACGCCGCGTGCAACCCGGCACCGAAGTGCGTCGACGCCAGCGAGGCGAAGTACAGCCACACCTTCGACGGCCCGAAGGGCACGGCGACGGTCAAGCTGGAGGGTGACCTGCCGCTGTGTGGCGACGAGAAGCAGTACTTCACCCTGGTGTCGTACTTCGCGCCGCGCCCGCAGTTCGCCACCCCGCAGTACGTCTACGGTGAGCCGGACAGCGACTTCCTCGGCGCCGGCCAGACCGAGATCGAGCTGAACGTCGGTGTCCCGGACTGCCACACCCAGGTCGACCTGATCTGGGGCGGCGTCGACGAGGTCATCGACCCGCTTGTCGAGAACGGCCCGCGTTACGGCTCCAAGAAGCTGGGCGACAAGGGTGCTCCCGGCAACCGCTCGTCGGGTCCGCAGGGCTGGTACAACGGCGGTGACAAGAACTGCACCACCCCGGCGTCCACCTTCGCCTCCTCCTGCGACGGCACCGTCACCGTCTCGCTGAGCAACGACGGTTCGATCTCGAAGTACCCGGTCGAGTTCGAGGTCCGGGGCGAGAACGGCTGGTCCAAGACCGTCACGGTCGAGCCGGGCAAGGCCGACAACGAGACCGTGGTGCCCGCCGAGAACGCCGGCAAGATCGAGGTGTTGGTCGACGGCAAGGTCATCGAGAACGGCACGTACTCCTGGGAGCGTCCCGAGGACTGCCCGCTGCCGACGGTGACCACCGACGCGGACTGCGAGACCTTCGGGCTGACCGCGTCCAACCCCGAGGGTGGCATGCCGGTCAAGGTGGAGTTCACCTACGGCGACAAGACCGAGACGCGTACCGTCGCGCCTGGTTCGTCGGAGAAGGTCACCTTCCCGGCTGGTGACGAGGAGACCGCGCTCGTCGTTCTACCGGAGCTGGGTCTGGAGCTTGAGGTCGTCTACGCGCCCGAGGGCTGCGGCGGCGGTGGCGGCGGCGAGGAGCCCCCGGGCCTGCCGGTGACCGGTGCCGCGGCCGGCGGCATCGCCGCTGGCGCGATCGCCCTGCTGGCGCTGGGCGCGGTGCTGTTCGTGATGGCGCGGCGGCGGCGGATCCACTTCACCGCCTGAGCCGAGCTGAGCGTGTCCGCCCCGGTCACCCCGTTCCACGGGTGACCGGGGCGGTTCGCTTGTCCGCTCCGGGACGGCGGTGGGCCACAGGGCCGGTGCGGCGCGAGCCGCCGCCGGCACGACCGCCGCAACCACCTCCGGCGGGCCGGTCCGGCGACCGGGTGGACCTGCGGTCGGTGCCGTCAGCCCTTTTCGAGGTACTCGGCGCGATCGGCGTCGACGAGCGCGGCGACCGAGGCGGCCAGCGCCGGATGCCGGGTCAGTTCCGGATCCTCCTCGACCAGGGCGGTCGCCTCCGCCCGCGCGTCCCGGATCAGGTCCGCGTCGCGCAGCAACGACAGCAGGCGTAGGTGCGAACGACGGCCGGACTGGGTGGCACCCAGCACGTCCCCCTCCCGCCGCTGCTCCAGGTCCAGCTCGGCGAGCTTGAAGCCGTCCGTGGTGGAGGCCACCGCGTCCAGCCGCTCCCGCGCCCCGGTGCCCTCGGCCGCCTCGGTCACCAGCAGGCAGAGCCCGGGTGCGCTGCCCCGACCCACCCGGCCCCGCAACTGGTGCAGCTGCGAGACGCCGAAGCGTTCGGCGTCCAGCACCACCATCATCGTCGCGTTTGGTACGTCCACGCCCACCTCGACCACCGTGGTGGCCACCAGCACGTCCAGCTCTCCGGCGGCGAAGGACCGCATCACCGCGTCCTTCTCGTCGGCCGGCAACCGGCCGTGCAGGACACCGATCCGCAGACCGTGCAGCGGCCCGTCGGCCAGCAGCGGAGCCACCTCGGTCACCGCCAGCGGCGGCCGACGGCCGTTGTCGTCGACCGCTGGCGGCTCCTCGTCGGTCCCGGACGTGTCGTCCCCGATCCGCGGGCAGACCACGTACGCCTGGTGGCCGGCGTTGACCTCCTCGCGCAACCGGCGCCAGGCGCGATCCAGGAAAGCCGGTTTCTCGGCGGCCGGCACCACGTGCGAGGCGATCGGTGAACGACCGCGCGGCAGCTGGGACAGGGTGGAGATCTCCAGGTCGCCGTAGACGGTCATGGCCACCGTGCGCGGGATCGGGGTGGCGGTCATCACCAGCACGTGCGGCGGCTGCTCCGCCTTGGCCCGCAACGCGTCCCGCTGCTCGACCCCGAACCGGTGCTGCTCGTCGACCACGACCAGGCCCAGGTCGGCGAAGTCGACCCCCTCGTAGAGCAGGGCGTGGGTGCCGAGCACGATGCCGGCCGCACCGCTGGCGACCTCGGCCAACGCCCGGCGCCGAGCCGCCGCGCCAAGCGAGCCGGTGACCAGCTCCACCCGGGTCGCGTGCTCGGCGGCGCCCAGCTCACCGGCCTGGGCGAGCGGGCCGAGCAGATCGAGCATGCCCCGGTGATGCTGAGCCGCGAGCACCTCGGTCGGGGCCAGCAGCGCGGCCTGTCCACCCGCGTCGACCACCTGGAGCATCGCCCGCAGCGCCACCACGGTCTTGCCCGAGCCGACCTCGCCCTGCAACAGGCGGTGCATCGGATGACCGGTGGCGAGATCGGCGGCGATCTCCACGCCGACGTCGCGCTGGCCGGCGGTCAGCTCGTACGGCAGCCGGGCGTCGAACGCGTCGAGCAGACCACCCGGGCGTCCGGGGCGGGGACGCGCGGGCGACGCGGCGGCGTCGCGCTTGCGGCGGACCAGGGTCACCTGCACGGCGAACGCCTCGTCCCACTTCAGCCGCCGACGGGCCCGGTACAGCTCCTCCCGGCTGGACGGACGGTGGATCTCCCGTAGGGCGCTGCCCAGGCCGACCAGGTTCCGGCTGGCCCGCACCGTCGCCGGCAACGGGTCCTCCGGCGGCGCGACAGTGTCCAGCACCACCCGTACGCAGCGGGCGATCACCCAGGTGGGCACCGCCGCGGCGGCCGGGTAGACCGGGATGAGCGCCCCGGCGAACTCCTCGATCTGCTCGCTGGCCGCGGCCTCGGTGTCGGTCTGCTCCCCCAGCAGGACGTACTCCGGCCCGTTGAGCTGCCGCCGGCCCCGGAACTCGGTGACCTTCCCGGCGAACAGCCCCCACCGGCCGGGCCGTAGCTCCCGCTCCCGCCACGCCTGGTTACCGAAGAAGGTGAGGGTGAGGCTGCCCCCGGAGCCGTCACCGACCGTCACCTCCAGCAGGTTGCCCCGCCGCTGCCGCATCGGGCGTACGGCGGTGCGCTGCACCTGGGCCAGCACGGTGACCTGTTCGCCGACGTCCAACGCGCGGATGTCGGTGTGCTCGCCGCGCTCGTCGTAGCGGCGCGGGAAGTGGTAGATGAGGTCACCAGCGGTGTGCAGGTCGAGGTGGCCGGCCAACGCCTTGGCGGTCTTCTCACCGACCAGCTTCTTCAGCGGGGTGTCCAGGTCGGACGCCTCGGCGGTCATTCGACACCGACCAGCAGGGGATGGTGCGGTTGCCCGCCCGGGTACGCCTGCACCTCGACGAAGGGCCAGCGTGCCGTGATGTGCGCCCGCACCGCGTCGACCAACCCGTCGGGCGCGTCGGCACCGACGAGCAGGGTGACCAGTTCGCCGCCACCGCCCAGCATCCGGTCGACAAGTGCGACGCAGGTGTCCACCAGGTCGGCGCCGATCAGGTTCACCTCCCCCTCGACCAGGGCGAGCACGTCACCGGCGCGGCACGGACCGGCGACCGTGAGCGCCTCGCGGCCGGCCCGGCACACCTCGGCGTACCGGCAGGCACCGGCCGCCTCGGCCATCGCGATCACGTCGTCGGCGAAGCGGCGCCGCGGATCGCGTACGGCCAGCGCCGCCAGCGCCTGCACCGGTGAACGGGTCGGTACCACGGCGACCTCCACCCCCAGCCGGTGCGCCTCCTCGGCGACCTGGTTCGCCACCGCCTGCGCGTCCGGGTCGTTCGGCAGCACCACCACGCGAGCCGCCCCGGTGGCCCGTACCGCGTCCAGCAGCTCACCGACCGAGGGATTGCCGGGCACCACCACCGCCCCCTCGGCGGCGAGCAGCTCGGCGATCCCGGCGCCGGCGGCCACCACCACGGCGGCCCGCCCGTCGGACAACCGGGACGATACGGGCTCCGGCTGGTCGGCGAAGCGGGTCACCGCGATCTGGTGCGGGCGGCCGGCCACCACGCCCGCCTCGATCGCCGCGCCGACGTCGTTGACGTGCACGTGGACCTGCCAGGTGCCCGCGTCGCCGACGACCACCAGGGAGTCGCCGATAGTGGCCAGCACCTCCCGCATCCGCTCCACCGCTGCGGGCTCGGCGTCGAGCAGGAACTGCACCTCGTAGGCGTACTCCGCCGAGCCGGTCTCCCGAGCGACGGTGACCGGCGGCCGCACCGGTGGCAGGCTGGGCGCCGGCCGTTCCGGGCTCTCCCCCGTGACCACCTCGACCAGCGCGTCCAGCAGCAGGCACAGCCCCTGCCCACCGGCGTCGACCACCCCCGCCCGGGCCAGCGCCGGCAACTGCTCGGGTGTGCGGGCCAGCGCGTCGGCAGCGGCGTTCGCCGCCGCCCGGGCCACCACGCGCAGCTCGTCGCTGCCGGCCTGTCCTGCCGCCTCGGCCGCGGCCGAAACCACGGAGAGCAGGGTGCCCTCCACCGGACGGGCGACAGCCGTGTAGGCCGCATCGGTCGCCTCGCGCAGGGCCGCGGCCAACTCCCGGCCCCGCACCTGCGGGGCGGCGGCCAGCGCATCGGCGAGGCCCCGCAGGATCTGCGACAGGATCACCCCGGAGTTGCCCCGCGCGCCGAGCAGGGCGCCCCGGGCCATCAGACGCAGCGCGTGCCCGTGCGCGGTCGAGATGCCGTCGGCGTGGGTGTCGAGGTCCATCGCCAGCGCCTGCTGCGCGGAGGTGAGGGTGAGCACCAGGTTGGTGCCGGTGTCGCCGTCGGGCACCGGGTAGACGTTCAGCTCGTCGATCTCACCCTGGTGCCGCTTGAGCGAGGCCAGGCCGCTGGCGCACCAGCGGCGCACGGCGGCGGCGTCGAGGGTGTCCAGCACGGTGGCAGCCTACTGGCGTACGCTGACACTCGCCCGGCACCGGGCGGTCCCGCTTCGTCCGGGTTTCCGCGCGCGTACCCCTCGGCCCGCCCGTGATGGGCCCCGCCGACAGCCGTGGCGGCGCCCGAGCCCGGTTGGGCAGGCGGTTCCCCCATCGGGTACCCTGGCCAGGTTGCCCGGGCTGCGCCTGGCGGCGACTTCATGAACGTTTCAATCCCAGGAGTATCCCGTGGCTAGCGTGTGTGACGTCTGTGGCAAGGGGCCGGGCTTCGGCCACAACGTGTCCCACTCGCACCGGCGGACCAACCGCCGCTGGAACCCGAACATCCAGTCGGTGCGCACCCCGGCCGGTGGCGGCACGACCAAGAAGCTGAAGGTCTGCACGTCCTGCATCAAGGCGGGCAAGGTCGCCCGCGCCTGACGCGGCAGCACCGGGACACAACGACAGCCGATACCGGCGGGCCCTGCGGGTCCGCCGGTATCGTCGTGTCCGCAGTTGGCCGGCTGCTCAGAGGGTACGGCCGAAGGACAGGCAGCCGGGCTCGTCGGCGTAGAAGCCGAAGTTGGGGATCCGCTCGTAGCCGGCCGTCTTGTACAACGCGATCGCCTCGGGCTGCCGGTCGCCACATTCCAGGATGATCCGCCGACGGCCGTGCTCCCGGGCCGAGCGTTCGATGGCCGCCAGCACCGTGCGGGCCACGCCCCGCCCCCGGGCCTCCGGCGCGGTGTACATCCGCTTCAACTCGGCGATCTCGTCGCCGTGGCTGCGCCAGCCGCCGCACCCCACCGGCCGCCCGTCGATCCGGGCGACCAGGAACGCCCCGGCCGGCGGTACGAACTCGCTCGCGTCGACAGGGGTCTCGTCGCCGCTGCCGCCGTACCGGGCACCGAGGTCGGCCAGGGTCGCGGTGATCAACCGCTGGGCCACCGGAGAGTCGAACGGCACCGTGTGGATCTCGATTTCGTGCACCCGTGCAGGGTACGACCCGCTCGTCGGTGCCCCGCCGGGTGGCCACTGTTCAGCGAAAATGGTCCCATCCGGGCGGGCCGTCGAACGGTCGGCCGTCCACCGTCACACCGGAACCCTCGGCGACCCGGCCGATCGCCCGCCAGCCCGGCGGCAGGGCCGTAGCCGGGGGGAAGGTCGCGGCCAGCGCGTGGTCGTCGCCACCGGCCAACAGCCAGGAGTACGGGTCGACGCCGAGCGCCTGCGCGGCGTCCCGCATCTGTGGCGGCACCTCGAAGGCGTCCCGGCTGACGTCGACGGCCACCCCGCTGGCCTTCGCCACGTGCCCGAGGTCGGCGAGCAGCCCGTCCGAGACGTCGATCATGGCGGTGGCACCGAGCCGGGCGGCCTGCGGTCCGGCCGGGTAGGGCACCTCCGGTCGCCGGTACGCCTCGACCAGCAGTCTGGGTGTCCGGAAGCCACGGGAGAGCACGGTGAACCCGGCCGCGGCGTAGCCGGTCCGGCCGGCCAGGGCGAGCAGGTCACCGGGTCGGGCACCGGCCCGGGTCACCGGTGATCGACCACCCAGGTCGCCGAGTGCGGTGACCGCGATGGTCAGCGTGGGGCTGGCCGACATGTCCCCGCCGACCACGCTGGCCCCGACAGCGGCAGCCTCGGCACCGAGCCCGTCGGCGAGTTCCTCCATCCAGCCGGTGTCGACGTCGGTCGGTACACAGAGCGCCACCAGCAGGGCCGTCGGCTCGGCCCCCATGGCCGCCACGTCGGCCAGGTTCGCCGCCGCCGCCCGCCGGCCGATGTCATGTGCTGCGGACCAGTCCCGGCGGAAGTGCCGCCCCTCGACCAGCACGTCGGTGGTGGCGACCACCCGGGCGTCCGGCGCGGCGACCACCGCGGCGTCGTCACCGGGGCCCAGCAGCACGGTCGAGCCGTACGACAGCCGGGCGGTCACCCGGTCGATCAGCCCGAACTCACCGACACCCGCGACACTCACGCCGGCACCCCGCTTCGCTCGCTCACTGCTTCTCCTTGGCCACCGATAGGGATCAGCCCTGGTCCGTAAGGTACTTTCTCCCTTCGGGCCGCCTGGCGGGCGGCGACGGAGGGAGGTCGACTCGTGGTACAGGCGTACATCCTCATCCAGACAGAGGTCGGCCGGGCACGTGACGTGGCCGGTCTCATCGCGGATCTCGCCGGCGTGGTCCGCGTCGACGCGGTCACCGGGCCGTACGACGTGGTCGTGCTCACCGAGGCGAACACCGTCGACGAGCTCGGCAAACTGATCGTCAGCAAGGTGCAGATGGTGCCCGGCATCACCCGCACCCTCACGTGTTCGGTGGTGCGCCTGTAAGTGGACGAGAAGGCTGAATCCCCCGTCGCCCGGGCCGACCGCCCGGACGCGAAGGCACCCGACCGTACCAACCGCAGTGCGGCGCTGATCGCCACGGCCGTGGCGGTACCGGTGGCCCTGCTGGTGGGTGCGTTCGCGCTGAGCAACCTCTCGCCGGACGAGCCGGCCGCCGCGCCGCAGCCGTCGGCGACCACGCCCGGTCCGGTCTCCACCGCGCCGGTCGAGATGGCCGCCCCCCAGCTTGGCGAGCGCCCGACCGTCGTCTGCCGCGCCCTGTTGTCCCAGCTGCCCGACTCATACCGGGACCTGCCGCAACGACCGGTGAGCGCCGGGCCGGAGCAGAACGCCGCGTACGGCGACCCTGCTCTGACGGTGGCCTGCGGTGGCGACGAGCCGGAGATCAAGCCCGACGACCACCTCTACCTGGTCAACTCGGTCTGCTGGTACGCCGTGGAAGGGCCTGACGCGACGGAGCTGACCACTGTCGACCGGGAGACCGCGGTGACCCTGCGGGTGCCGCACTTCTACGGCGAGGCGTTGCAGTGGGCCTCCCCGGTCTCCGCCACCATCGTCGAGTCGATCCGGTCGTCCGGCGCGGCACCGTCCGGCTGCACCTCCTGACGCACCCGGTCGAGGCCGGTCGCGCCCGCAGCCGAGCGGGGCTCAGAACTGCCCGGGCCCCCGGGTCAGGGCGGTGCGGATGAGCCGGTCGACAAGCTTCGGGTACTCCAGGCCGGCCGCCGCCCACATCCGGGGGAACATCGATGTCGGCGTGAAGCCGGGCATCGTGTTGATCTCGTTGAGGTACACGTCGAGTTCGGGCGTGACGAAGAAGTCGACGCGGGCCAGGCCGGCGCAGTCCAGCGCGGTGAAGGCGCGCACGGCGTAGTCGCGTACCTGCCGGGTGACCCGCTCCGGCAGGTCGGCCGGGATGTCGTACTCGCAGGCCGACTCGGCGTCGATGTACTTGGCCTCGAAGTCGTAGAAGTCGTAGTCGCCGACCACCCGGACCTCCGCGAGCACGGAGGCCTCCGGCGCGCCGCCGGCCTCGCCCTCCAGCACGCCGCACTCGATCTCCCGACCGACGATGGCACCCTCGACGAGCACCTTGCTGTCGATCTCCCGGGCGGTGGCGAGGGCCGCGTCGAGGTCCGCCCAGTCGTTGACCTTGGTGATGCCGAAGGAGGAGCCGGCCCGGGAGGGCTTGACGAAGACCGGTAGGCCCAGCCGCTGCTTGTCCGCCTCGCTCAGCGTCGTTCCGCTGCGCAGCACCGCGTACGGACCGACCGGGATGCCCTCGGCGGCGCAGAGCTTCTTGGTGAACTCCTTGTCCATCGCGGCGGCCGAGGCGAACACCTTCGCCCCGACGTACGGGATGCCGGCCATCTCCAGCATGCCCTGGATGGTGCCGTCCTCACCGTAGGTACCGTGCAGCACCGGGAAGACCACGTCCACGTCGGCGAGTGCCCGGGGCCCCTCGGTCGGGTCGAGCACGAGCAACCCGCCGCCGGTGGGGTCGGCCCGCAGCACGATGTCCGTGCCGGACTCAGCGGTGATCTCCGGCAGCCGGCGGGCGGTGATCGCCAACTGGCCCGGGTCGCCGCTGGTGAGCACCCACTGGCCGGCCCGGGTGATACCCACCGGCACCACCTCGAACTCGTCCGGGTCCAGCGCGCCGAGGACACTACCGGCGCTGACGCACGAGATGCCGTGTTCCGGGCTGCGGCCGCCGAAGACGATCGCCACGCGGGTCTTGCCTGGGGTGGTCACTGTGGTCACCTTTCCGGGACGCACTGCTGGCGCTCTCCCGGATGACCTTACTGTGCGTGGCGGGTACGGGTAGCCGATACCCTGCGGCAACGCGTGGCCGCCGCAAACGGTCAACAAGTAGTATACGGAGCGTAATCGGACAGCGCCGAGAGTCAGCCCGCCAGTTCCCGTTCGCCGTACGCGTGCCGGCGACCGATGGCGAGCACCTTGACCCGTTGCCGGCCGGCCCGCACCATGCCCAGCGCCATGAAGGCGCCGGCGATCCGCTCGGCCGCCTCGCGACTGCTCGCGCCGACCACCTGGCGGCGGCGCTCCGGGGCCAGCCGCTCATTGCGACCGTCCACCTCGTACGGGCGGACGTCGGTGAGCACCACCAGGAATCGTGTCATCGCCGGCCGCCCCGGCACTCGCCGAAAATCCGCTGACCAGTTCGCACGTCGATTCCCTTCCGGTGGCCGACCAACTGGCGTGGCACGCGGCGGTCGGGTACGGGGGAAAACCCGACCGCCGCGCGCCCCATCCCCTCCGGTCGCTCACCACCACCGTCGCCACGACAACCGGCGGTGAGGACGCGCTAACAGATTGACAGCTTCATGGGCATGAATGCAACTCTCACCGGCGTTCTCTCATGTACAGGTTCCCAAATACGTGCGACCATCTATACATGGCTCCGAAGACCGCACGCGCCCGTCGGTTGGGCATCGCGCTGCGCCACCACCGGGAGGCCGCCGGCCTCACCCTGGAGACCGCAGCCGACGAGATCAACAGCACTCGCAGCACGCTCTCCCGGTACGAGAACGCGCAGACCCTGGTCAGCCCGGCCACCGTGCGCGCCCTGCTCACCCTCTACGGGGTCGGTGCGGACGAGGTCGCGGCCGCCGTCCAGCTCGCCAAGGACGCGCGTAAGCCGGGCTGGTGGGTGTCCTACTCGTACCTGCTCGACCGGCGCACCATCGACTTCATCGCGCTGGAGGCCGAGGCCATCGCCATCGCGAACTTCGAGCCGTCGGTGGTGCCGGGGCTTTTGCAGACCGCCGACTACATCCGCGGCGTGATGCGGGGCGGGCCGCACACCCTCAGCGACAACGACGTCGAGGAGCGGGTACGCATGCGCTTGGACCGGCAGCAGCGGGTCTTCGAGGAGGACCCTCCGATCTTCGATGCCATCCTCGACGAGGCCGCGCTGCTCCGCCCGGTGGGCGACCACTCCGCGCAGCAGGGTCAGCTGAGCCACCTGCTCAAGATGAGCGAGCTGCCGAACATCACGGTCCAGGTGATCCCGTTGGCCGCCGGCTACCACCGGGGCACCCGGGGGTCACTGCACATCCTCGAGTTCGCCGACCCGGAGGACCCGATCATCGCCTCCGTGGAGACGGTCGCCGGGCAGATGATCCTCGACCGTCCGGGTGACCTGCGCACCTGCACCAAGATCATGGAGCACCTGCGCACCGTCGCACTCAGCCCGACGGCCAGCCGCGAGGCAATCTTCACACTCCTGAAGGGACGGTAATGCGATGACACCGACGACAAACGCGGTGGTGGCCGTGACCGGGTGGCGCAAGAGCAGCCACAGCGGTGACGAGGGAGCCTGCGTCGAGGTGGCGGTCGTCCCCGGCACGGTCGCCGTACGCGACTCCAAGGACCCGTACGGCCCGTTGCTGATCTTCCCGCCGTCGGCGTGGACCGTCTTCGCCCAGGCTCCGCCGACCCGCTGAGCCACGGAGGAATCGCACCCCAGAGCCGCTGACCGGGCCGGTAAGGGCACCGCCGGCCCGGTCAGCCCCTCCGCTGCCCTCGGCTCAGTCGCCGACCAGCGGCGGCGGCGAGGGCAGCGCGCGGACCGCCTCCAGCGCGGCCAGCGCCACGCCCCGCGCGCCGGCCATGTCCCGGTCCGGCACCAGCGCGAAGGTGGCCAGGGCGGCCTGCTCCACGCGGAGCAGCGTGTGTTCCCGCACCGCGGCCAGGAACCAGTCGCGGAACTCCGCGTCCGTCTCCACCACCCCACCGCCCACGAAGTAGGCGTGCGGATCGGTGAAGTTCGCCGCGATGGTGAACAGGGCGCCGAGCGCCCTCGCCTGCTGGGCGAAGATCTCGCGGGCGAGTTCGTCGCCCCGCTCGCCGTAGCCGCGCACCAGCTTCGCCGCCCGCTCCGGCGCCTCACCGACCAGCGGATGCTCCGGAAATCGGGTCAGCCAGTACGGCAACAGGTTGTGCTCGATCGCGGTGAGCGACACGACGCTCTCGACGTCTCCGGCGAAACCACAGGCACAGACCGGCACCGGCTGCCCCGGGGCCAGCACGGTGGTCAACGGGATCTGCACATGCCCCAGCTCGCCGGCCATGCCCGCCGCACCCGAGATCACCCGGCCGTTCTCGACCAGGCCACCACCCAGTCCGGTGCCGACGATCGCCGACACCGACGAGCGCCGCATCGCCTCGGCTCCGAAGTGGACGTGGTGGGCGTAGAGCGCTGCCGCGTTCCCGTCGTTGTGGTAGACCACCGGCAGCCCCAACCGACGTTCGAGGGCACCCCGCACGTCGTAGCCGCGCCACGCCGGCTGCGAGAAGTTCGTGGAGCCCTTCGACGAGATGACACCGCTCGCGCTGGCCGGACCGGGGGTGTCCAGGCCGACCGCAGCGACCCGGTCGCGCGGCACCCCGGTGAGGGCCAGCACGCCGTCGAAGGCGTCCGCCATCGCCGCCACCGCCGCCTCCGGGCCGTCCTGCACCCGGCTCGGCGTCTCCACCAAGCTGTCGACCAGGAACCGCCCGTCGAGCGTGAGCACGGTGGCGTTGTTGGTCGTGCCACCGTTGTCGATCCCGACGACCACCGTTGCGCTGTCCACCCGAGTTCCGCCTCCCGCCGTCACAACCTGACGTGAGGCTAGTTCTCGTACCGCCGGCCCGCCACGTCGACCGGGCACCGGCCCATCATCGCGGTCCCGTCGGAGGCGTCGTCGCGCACCACCGACGGCACCAGGCCGGCCTCGGTCAGCACCGCCCGGAACTGCTCGACCTGTGCCTGGCCGACCTCCACCACCAGATGCCCGCCCGGCGCGAGCCAGCCCGGCGCGGCAGCGGCCAGCCGGCGCAGCACCGCCAACCCGTCCGGCCCGCCGTCGAGCGCCGCGGCCGACTCGTACCGGCGCGCCTCCGGCGGTAGCAGGACCATCGCCGCCGTCGGCACGTACGGGGCGTTCGCCACCACCAGATCGAGCCGGCCACGCCAGGCGGTCGGCAGCGGATCGAAGAGGTCCCCGGCGAGGACCGGCACACCCACGGCGGCCAGATTCCGCCGCGCACAGGCCACCGCCGCCGGATCCAGGTCGACCGCGGCCAGCAGCCGGGGCGCGGTGAGCCGACGCGCCAGCACCCGGCTGATCGCGCCCGAACCACAGCACAGCTCCACCACGGCCGCCGCCGGCCCGGTCACCCGAGCCGCCGCCGAGACCAACAGGGCGGTACGGGCCCGGGGCACGAAGACGCCCGGGTCGACGTCGATCCGCTCACCGCAGAACTCCGCCCAGCCCAGCAGGTACTCCAGCGGCTCACCGGCGACCCGCCGGTCGGCCATCTCCGCGAGCGTCTCCGGGCCACCGCCCGCCGCCACGAGCAGCCGGGCCTCCTCCTCGGCCCACACGCAGCCGGCCCGCCGCAACCGGGCGACCAGGGCGTCGTACCCGACCGGGGAGACCGGCGCTGCCATCAGGCGGCGGCGTCCAGCGCGGCGATGACATCGGCGACCAGGTCGACCGGGTCCTCCACTCCGCAGGAGAGCCGGACGAAACCGGGCGTCGTGTCGTCGCCCCACTGCGCCCGCCGGTCCGCGGTGGTGTGCAGGCCACCGAAGGAGGTCGCCGCGACCACCAGCCGGGCCGCGTCGAGGAAGCGGGCGACCCGTTCGGCACTGCCGAGATCGAAGCAGAGCACGCCCGGGATCCGCCGCAGTTGTCGCACCGCCACCGGATACGCCGGATCGTCCGGCAGCCCCGGCCAGCGCAGCCCGGCGACGTCGGCGCGCCCGGCCAGCAGCCGGGCCAGCGCCTCCGCGTTCGCCGTCTGCCGGGCCAGGCGCAGGTCGAGGGTGGCCAGCGACCGATGGGCCAGCCAGGCGTCGAACGCGCCCGGCACGGCACCCGTCGCGGTACGCCAGGCGGTGACCGTCGACAGCAGCTCCGGCGACCGGGTGGCGACGTAGCCGAGCAGCAGGTCGGAGTGCCCGGTGAGCGCCTTGGTGCCGGAGGCCACCACCACGTCCGCGCCCAGGTCCAGCGGACGCTGCCCGAGCGGGGTGGCGGTGGTGTTGTCCACGGCCAGCAGGGCGCCGGCGGCGTGCGCCCGCTCGGCCAGCGCCGGCAGGTCGACCACGTCGAGCCCCGGGTTCGCCGGCGTCTCCACCAACACCAGCCGAACCCCGTCGAACTCCGGATACGGCCCGACGGTCGGCGCGAACACCACCCGTACACCGTTGCCGGCGAGGGTGTCGGTGGCGAACGCGCGCACCGGGAAGTACCCGTCGGCGGGCAGGACCACCACGTCACCTGGCCGCAGCACCGCCTGCAGCAGCCCGGTTATCGCCGCCTGACCGCTGGCGAAGACCCGGCAGTCGCCGCCCTCCAGCTCACCGACCGCGGCCTCCAGCAGCCGGCGGGTCGGGTTGTCCGGACGCCCGTACCCGTTCGGCGCCGCCGCCGGCCCCTGCCACGGGTCGAGGTGGTACGGCGCGGCGAACACCGGCCCGGGCAGGAACGGCGCGCCGGGGGTGGGTTCGGGCAGGCCGGCGTGCACACACCGGGTGCCGTCCCCCTGCGCCGGGTGGCCGTGCGGCTCCGGGGAGCTGAACTCACGCTCGCTCATGGTGCTACTCACTCCGGCTTCGTGGTGCGGCTCATCAGGGCCTGGACCGCCAGGCGCGGGTCCACCCCCTCGTGGCAGACCAGCTCGACCTGCTCGGTGATCGGCATCTCCACCCCGTGCGCGCGGGCCAGGTCCCGGATCGCCAGCGCGCTCTTCACCCCCTCGGCGGTCTGCCGGGTGGCGACCCGCGCCTCCTCCAGGGTGGCACCCCGACCGAGGTGCTCGCCGAAGGTACGGTTGCGGGCCGACGGCGACGAGCAGGAGGCCACCAGATCACCCATCCCGGCGAGACCCGCGAAGGTGAGCGGATCCGCGCCGAGGGCGACCCCGAGCCGGGCGGTCTCGGCCAACCCCCGGGTGACGAGCATCGCCCGGGTGTTGTGGCCGAAGCCCATCGCGGTGGCGATGCCGTACGCCAGCGCGATCACGTTCTTGACCGCCCCGCCCAGCTCGCAGCCGATCACGTCGTCGTTCGTGTACGGGCGGAAGTAGGGCGTGGTGATCGACCGCTGCACCAGGGTGGCGCGGTCGGAGTCGGTGCAGGCGACCACGGTGGCCGCGGGTTGCTCCGCGGCGATCTCCGGCGCCAGGTTGGGGCCGGAGACCACCACCACCCGGTCCGCCGCGACCTTGGCGGTCTCGACGATCACCTCGCTCATCCGCTTGGTGGTGCCGAGTTCGATGCCCTTCATCAGCGACACCAGGGTGGCCTCGGGATGCAGGTGCTCCACCCACTCGGCGAGGTTGCCGCGCAGGGTCTGCGACGGCACCGCCAGCACCACCATCTCGGCACCCTTGATCGCCTCCACGGGGTCGCCGGTTCCGGTGACCCGCTCCGGCAGCACCACGCCGGGCAGGTACTCCGGATTACGCCGCTCGGCACGGATCACGTCGGCGATCGGCTGCCGCCGCGCCCAGAGCGTCACCTCCCGGCCCGCGTCGGCCAGGATCTTCGCGAACGCGGTACCCCACGATCCCGCCCCCAGCACCGCCACCTGTCCGGTCACGCCGCCGCCTCCCTACGGTCGGCGCCGCCGTGAGGCACCACCACGCTGCACCGATGATTCGCTCGCTGACGCTCGCTCATGCTGCCGCCTCCGGGCGCTGGCGGTCGGTCTGCGGGCGGGTGGTGCGCTGCCACAGTGGCGGTGGTGTCCCGCCCCGGATGTCGGCGAGCATGTCCCGCAACCGCAGCATGATCACCTCGGTCATCTCCTCCAGCACCTGCCGACTCGGGGTGGCGCCGGCCCAGCGGCTCAGGTCGATAGGCGGGCCGGCCACCACCGTCACCGGGATCCTGGGCCGCAGGTTGACCCGGGCCCGACGCGGATCGAAGATCCGCTGCGGTCCCCACATCGCCAGCGGTACCACCGGGGCGCCGGTGGCCAGCGCCAGCCGGGCCGCGCCGGTCTTGCCCTTCATCGGCCACAGGTCCGGCTCCCGACTGGTGGTCCCCTCCGGGTAGATGATCACCGCGCCGCCCTCGTCGAGCGCCCGGACCAGGGCGTCAAGCGACTTCACCGCGTCGACCGAGCCCCGCTCGACCGGAATCTGCCGGCACCGGTGCAGGATCCAGCCGATCACCGGCACCTTGAACACGCTCGCCTTGCCGAGGAACTGCGGCCACCGCCCGGCGTCGTAGACGAAATGGGCGGAGACCAGCGGATCGGCGTGCGAGATGTGGTTCGGCACGATGATCACCGGGCCGTCCTGGTCCAGGTGTTCCATGCCCCGCCAGGTACGCCGGGTCCAGACGGTCATCACCGGCTTCACCAGCACCACGGCGAACCATTGCCAGAATCCCAGCCTCCGCCGACCCACCGTGCCTCCTCGTGCCCGCCCCGACCCGCCCACCGGAGAAGCCCGGTGAGGTCCGCAGCCGAAATCATGCCTGCTCGCCCCGGGTACGGCCAGTGAGGGTACCGCCGGCCGACTGGCAGGATGGCAGGTGTGACGCAGCCCTGGACGGTGGTGGTGCCGGTCAAACGCCTGGCAGCCGCGAAGACCCGGCTGCGTGGCGGGCTACCGGGCGTACCCCATCAGGACCTGGCCCTGGCGCTGGCCGCCGACACCCTGGCGGCGGTGCGGGCCTGTCCGGGGGTGGCCGAGGTGCTGGTGGTCACCGACGACGCCCGGGTCGCCGGCACGGCCCGGTCCGCCGGTGCCCGGGTACTGCCGGACGTCGCCGGCGGCGGACTCAACGCCGCGTTCCGGCACGGTGCGGCCGGCGTCACCGGCTGGGCGGCCGGGCTCACCGCCGACCTGCCCGCCCTGCGTCCGGCTGAGCTGGCGGCGGCGCTGCACACGGCGCTGACCGGGCCGCCGGGGGTACGCCGGTTCGTGGCCGACGCCCCGGGCACCGGCACCGTGCTGCTGGCGGCCCCGCCGGGCGTACCCCTGGACCCGCGCTTCGGACCCGGTTCGGCCGCCGCGCACGCGGCCAGCGGCGCCCACCGGCTCACCGGCGACTGGCCGAGCCTGCGGCGCGACGTGGACACCCCCGACGACCTGGCCGTCGCGGCGCGGCTCGGGCTGGGCCCGCGCACCGCGGCGCTGACCGGCTGCCTCACCGAGTCCCTCTCGACCTGACGGCGCGGGCCCTCGCGCACCGCGCCCGAGGGTTCACCGACACCGGCCCCCGGGCGCGGTACGGTGCTGGCATGCAGGGCACGGTGGCGACCTTCGACGCGGCTACCCGCAGCGGACTGCTGCTGCTGGACGACGGCACCGAGCTGTCCTTCCCGGCCCGGGCGTTCGACGCCTCCGGGCTGCGCCTGCTCCGCCTCGGTCAGCGGGTACGCGTGGAGACCGACGCCTCCGGCGACGTCGTACGCGTGACACTGCCGACGATGTCCTGACAACCCGCCGCAAGTTCATTTTGCGTTAACCGAGTTCGGGTGATTATGGGCGGGTGAGCACCCCTCGCGAACGTCCCGCCAGCCCCGCCGCCACCGACGACACCACCAGCCGCAACGGAGGTCGCCCCCGGGGGACCGACGGGCGGTTCCGCAGCGACCGCTCGACCACCGACAACGTCCCGGACACTGACCCGGCAGCCGCCTCCGCCGGCCTGGAGGAGGTGCTGGACCCGGTGTCGGCACCGGGTCTGCCGCAGCCCACCGAGGAACCGGCGCCCGTCCACGTCCTGCCGGAGGACCGGTTCCTCAACCGGGAGCTGTCCTGGCTCGACTTCAACGCCCGGGTGCTCGCCCTGGCCGAGGACCAACGCACCCCGCTGCTGGAACGGGCCAAGTTCCTGGCCATCTTCGCCAGCAACCTCGACGAGTTCTACATGGTGCGGGTGGCCGGGCTGAAGCGCCGGCTCTCCGCCGGGCTACCCGTGCGGGGCGGCGACGGGCTGCCGCTGCGTACCCAGCTGACGCTGATCGCGGAGAAGGCCGCCGCCCTGGTGGCCCGGCAGGCCGCCTGCTACGTCGACGACCTGCTGCCGAAACTCGCCGCCGAGGACATCCGGGTGCTGCGCTGGTCCGACCTCGGCGACGCCGAACGGGAGCGGCTGCGCACCTACTTCCGGGAGAAGATCTTCCCGGTGCTCACCCCGTTGGCGGTCGACCCGGCCCACCCCTTCCCGTACATCTCGGGCCGATCGCTGAACCTGGCCGTCGCGGTACGCGACCCGGACGGCGGGCCGGAGCTGTTCGCCCGGGTGAAGGTGCCGAACAACGTGCCCCGCTTCGTCCGGGTCGACCGGGACCGGCCCGGGGTCCGCATGCTGCCGGTGGAAGATCTCATCTCGGTGCACCTCGGGCAGCTCTTCTCCGGCATGCAGGTGGTCGAGTGTCACCTGTTCCGGGTCACCCGCAACGCCGAGGTGGAGGTCGACGAGGACCGGGACGAGGACCTGCTCCAGGCGCTGGAACGGGAACTGGCCCGCCGCCGCTTCGGCCCGCCGGTACGGCTGGAGGTGGCCGCCTCGATCTCCGACCACATGCTGGAGCTGCTGGTCCGGGAACTGGACATGGACACCCAGGACGTGCTGCGGGTCCGCGGCCTGCTGGACCTCTCCGCGCTGTGGCAGCTGTACGGCGAGGCCGACCGACCCGACCTGAAGGACCCGCCGTTCGTCCCGGCCACCCACCCCCGGCTCGCCGAGGGCGAGGTGCCGCGCAGCGTCTTCGCCACCCTGCGCGACGGCGACGTGCTGGTGCACCACCCGTACCACTCCTTCGCCACGAGCGTGCAGCGGTTCATCGAGCAGGCCGCCGCCGACCCGAACGTGCTGGCCATCAAGCAGACCCTCTACCGCACCAGCGGTGACTCACCGATCGTGGACGCGCTTGTCGACGCCGCCGCCGCCGGCAAGCAGGTGGTGGTGCTCGTCGAGTTGAAGGCCCGGTTCGACGAGGTGGCGAACATCGGCTGGGCCCGCACCCTGGAGCGGGCCGGCTGCCACGTGGTCTACGGCCTGGTCGGTCTCAAGACCCACTGCAAGACCGCCCTGGTGGTACGGCAGGAGGGGAACCAGATCCGCCGCTACTGCCACATCGGCACCGGCAACTACCACCCGAAGACCGCCCGGCTCTACGAGGACTTCGGCATGCTCACCGCCGACCCGGAGATCGGCGCCGACCTGACCGACCTGTTCAACGTGCTCACCGGTTACAGCCGGCAGACCGCGTACCGGCGGCTGCTGGTGGCCCCGCAGGGCATCCGCAGCGGCCTGATCGAGCGGATCGAACGGGAGATCAACCACGTCCGGCTGGGCATGCCGGGGCTCGTCCAGTTCAAGGTGAACTCGCTCGTCGACGAGGAGATCACCGACGCGCTGTACCGGGCCTCCCAGGCCGGCGTGCACGTCGACCTGATCATCCGGGGGATGTGCACGCTGCGCCCGGGGGTACCCGGACTCTCGGAGAACATCCGGGTGCACTCGATCCTCGGCCGTTTCCTGGAACACTCCCGGGTCTTCCGCTTCGGCAACAACGGCGACGCGGAGTTCTGGATCGGCTCCGCCGACCTGATGCACCGCAACCTGGACCGCCGGGTGGAGGCACTGGTCCAGGTGACCGATCCGGTGGCCCGGGCCGAGCTCGACCACGTGCTCGGTGCCGCGATGAGCCCGGACGTGGACGCGTTCGAGCTGGCCGGTGACGGCACCTGGACCCGCCGTACCGGCCGGCCGGAGGCACCGCTGAGCCATCTTCAGCACCTGCTGCTGCGTCGCGTCGGCGGCACGGCCGGTTGAGCGGGCGGGAATAGGCTGAGCAGATGATCGAGGAGGAACGGAAGTTCACGGTGGAGGCCGGGTGGCTGCTGCCCGACCTCTCCCCCGCCGTGCCGGCCTCGGGGAGCGTCCGGGTGCTGGCGCCGGTGACCCTCGTCGCCACCTACCACGACACCGTGGACCTGCGGCTGGCCCGGGCGGGCGTCTCGCTGCGGTACCGCGAGGGTCACGAGGTGCCGTGGACGGTGAAGTTGCCGACCGGCAGCCCCGGCGTCCGCAACGAGATCTCCCGCGCCGGCACCCCCGAGGCGATGCCGGCGGAACTTGTCGAGCTGGTCACCGTCTTCCACCGTGGTGCCGCGCTGGCTCCGGCGGCGGTGGTGCGTACCGTCCGGCACGCCCAGGAGATCGTCGACGACGCCGGCCGGGTGCTGGCCGAGGTGGTCGACGACCAGGTCACCGTGCTCGACGCCGAGGGCACCGCCACCAGCGCCTTCCGCGAGGTGGAGGTGGAACGCAAGGCCGGTGCGGCCGCCCTGCTCGACCGGCTCACCGAGTTGCTGCGCGACGCCGGTGCCCGGGGCGGCGACTTCACCCCGAAGCACGTACGCGCGCTCGGCCGGGCGGCCACCGGCGAACCGGACCTGGTCGCGCCGGACGACCTGCCGGCCGATCCGAGTGCCGCGGCGGTGGTCACCGAGGCGGTACGCCGCGAGACGGCTCGGCTGTTGGCGCACGATCCGCTGGTCCGGCTGCGCGCACAGGTCGGCGACGACGACACCGCGGTGCACCAGATGCGGGTGGCCTGCCGGCGGTTGCGCAGCGACCTGAAGACCTTCGGCCCGCTGGTTCGCCCGGCCTGGGCCCGGCCGTTGCGTACCGAGTTGAAGTGGCTCGCGGACGCCCTGGGGGCGGCTCGGGACGCGGAGGTGCTGCGGGAACGGTTGCGACGCACCGCCGCCGCCGACCCGGTCAGCCCGGTGGATCCGGCGGCTGTCGACCGGCTGGACGCCGTACTCGCCGGTCGGCAGGAGGAGGCGCTGACCGGGGTCGACGAGGCGCTGCGCTCACCTCGGTACCTCGCCCTTGTCGACGCGCTGGTGTTGGCGGCCCGGGCGCCACGGCTCACGCCCGGGGCGGACGCGCCGGCCCGACGGGTGCTGCCGCGACTCGTGGCCCGGCCGTGGCGACGGCTGGCTGGCACGGCGAAGAAGCCGGGCGGCGTCGCGGCCCTGCATCCGGCTGGTCCCGACGAGCAGTGGCACACCGTACGCAAGCAGGGCAAGCAGGCCCGCTCCGCGGTGACGGCGGTCGCCCCGGTGCTCGGCGGGGACGCGGCGAAGCTGGCCCGGGCGCTGGCGAAGGTGCAGAACCTGCTCGGCGAGCACCAGGACGCGGCGGTGGCCGCCGAGACCTGGCGGGCGGTGGCCGAGGCGCGGCCCGACGACCACCAGTTGGCGCTGGCCGCGGGCCGGCTGCTGGAGCGCGAGCGGGCGGCCGTGCGACGGGCCCGGGCGGACTTCCCGTACGCCTGGCGGCGAGCCAGCCGGCGGCGTCGGACCCGGTGGCTGGCATGACCGAGATCCGGGCGGCCGGCGGCGTGGTGTGGCGGCCGGCGGGCGCCGACGACGTCGAGGTGTGCCTGGTGCACCGGCCCCGGTACGGGGACTGGACGCTGCCGAAGGGCAAGCTGGAGCCGGGCGAGCACCCGCTGCTCGCCGCCGCCCGGGAGGTTGCCGAGGAGGCCGACGCGCAGGCCGCGCCGCAGCTGCGGCTGCCGTCGGTGCGGTACCGCAGCGAAGGTCGGCTCAAGGTGGTCGACTACTGGTCGATGCGGGCGGTGGGCACCGGCGGATTCCAGCCGGACACGGAGGTCGACGACGTTCGTTGGCTGGCCGTCGACGAGGCGATGGCCCTGGTCAGCTACCCGCACGACGTGGAGGTGCTCGCCGCGTTCGCGGCGCTGCCGCCGGTCACCGCGGCCCTGGTGCTGGTCCGGCACGGTCACGCCGGCAAGCGGCTGGCCTGGCCCGGCCCGGACACCGGACGACCGCTTGACGCCCGTGGCTGGTCCGAGGCCCACGCGCTGGCACCGCTGATCGGGCTGATCCGCCCGGCCCGGCTGCTCTCCGCGTCGCCGCGCCGGTGTGTGCAGACCCTCGATCCGGCCGCCGCGTCGTTGGACCTGCCGATCGAGGTCTGCGGCGATCTGGACGAGCCGAGCGCCGGCCAGCAGCCCGACGAGTGCGTGCTGGCCGCTGCCGCACGCCTGGCCGCGCTGGCCGCCGCCGGCGAACCGGCGGCGTTGTGCAGTCAGGGCAAGGTGATTCCCGGCGCCCTGGAGCGGTTGGCGGGGCGGTGTGGTGACTACACGACCGGCAAGGGCGGCGGCTGGCTGCTCGCCTTCACCGGTGACCGCCTCGTCGCCGCCGATCGCCTCTGACCGGCTGCCGGCCAGCTCGCGCGGCGGCGACAGCACAGCCGGTTCAGCCCGACAGGGCGCGCAGGAGCACCCCTCGACCGCTGCTCGTCACCACCGAACCTGGCCGCTCGCCGGATCAAGCCGGCGACCGCCTCAGAGACCCGACAGGGCGAGGGTGACGGCGACCGGCAGGTGGTCGCTGGCGGTGCCGGGCACCGCTACCGGATCGGTGGCGACCAGGTCGGGTGAGACGAAGACGTGGTCGATCTGCTCGCGCGGATCGTCCGCCGGGCTGGTCGGCAGCGGGCGGGCGGGGGCGAGCGCGTCGACCAGACCGGCGCTGGTGAACGCGGTGAAGGCCGGATCGCCGGGCTCGGTGTTGAAGTCACCGGCGACCACCAGCGGCGTGCCGTCGGCATACCCGGTGGCGAAGTCCGCGACGGCGCGGGCCTGGACCACCGGGTCCGCACCCGGCGGCGGTTGCAGGTGGGTGCTCACCACGGCCAGGCGTACCCCGGCACCGAAGTCGACGGTGACGCCGAGCGCCTGCGCCCCGGTGGGCGCGCCCACCGCGGGCAGCGGGCGGGTCCGCGCCCGCTGCATCGGCCAGCGGCTGAGCACCGCGTCCCCCCACAGCGGGTCGGCGGCCGGCGCGAAGACGTAGGGCATCCCCAGCCGGGCGGCGAGCAGGCCCAGCGTGTCGTGGCCGCCGTTGAGCAGCCAGCCCCGGTCGACCTCGCTGAGCACCACCACGTCGGCCCGGCCGACCGCCCGGTCCAGGGCGGTGAGGTCGAAGCGACCGTCGAGGCCGAAGCCCATCCGGATGTTGTACGCCACCAGCCGCACCCGCTCCGGCGGCCCTTCCCGGTTGCTCGACACCAGCCACGGCCCGTGCAGCCAGGCGGCCGCGAGGGCGACGACGGCGGCCAGCACCGCGATCCGCCACCGGGGCAGGTCCGGTGCGGCTTCCGCCTGCGGTACCCGGTGTCCGTCGGTCGGAGCCGCGCCGCGTATCGCGACCAGCCCGGTGAGTGCGGCCACCACGGCAGGAAGCCACTGGTTCGGGTAGCCGAGGTCATAGGCGGCGTAGTAGACCATCGCGGCGACGGCGAAGACGAGCATGCCGCCCACCGCCGCGTACGCCGGACCGGTGCCGGTTCGGGAAGCCTGCCGCGCGGGTTCGACACCGGTCAGGCCGAGGCAGCCGCCCAGTCCCGCCGCGCTGGACAGAATGGCGACGGTGAGCAGCGTCGGCGGGCCGTACCCGAACAGCAGGGCTCCGGCCAGCAGCAGCACCGGCGGCAGCACCCGCCACCGCTGGCGGAGCGGGATCAGCGCGCCGAGCAGGAACAGGGGCGCCGCGACACCCAGTGGGGCCAGCGCGAACGGCGGCGAAACGCCGGTGCCCGCCTCGCCGTACCAGTAGGACATCGCGGTACTCGCGACGGCGGGTGACAGCGCAAGCATGCCGCCGAGCAGCAGCGCCGGCCCGACGAGCAGCCAGGCCCGGCGGGCCGGCGGCGCATCGTCGGCCGGCTGGGCGGTGTCGTGGCCGCGACCGAACGCCAGCTGGGCGGCCAGCAGCGCCGCCACCACCGCCACGCTGGCCGCCCACGCCGGCCACCGCTGCCACCACACCAGGTCGTACGTGCCGAGCAGGGCGTGGCCCAGCGCGCTAGCGGTCAGCCCCAGCACCAGCCCGGGCACCGGGTGCGCGACCCGGGCGGCGGTGGCGGTCAGCCAGACCAGACCCGCGAGCAGACCCGCGCTGGCCAGCCACAGTTGGGCCCGGCCACCCGGCGCGGCGGTGAGGGTGAGCCGGACGGCGCCGAGCACCAGCACCGCCGCGACACCTACCAGGTCGGCGCCGAGCCGCGCGACGAGGATCGGCGCGGCGAGCGCCAGCACGAACCAGCCGAGCGCGAACGCGCCGAGCAGCTCGGCCGGGGTCGACGCGGCCTGCCCGAAGATGGTGATGACCGACGGCAGGAAGACCCGCAGCACGTCGGTGAGGACGACGAGTCCCAGGGCCAGGGTGGCGGTGCCGAGACGACGCTGACTCAACACGGTTCTCTTTCCGGCGAGGGGTGGTGCGGCGATTCTGCTGGCCGGGTCCCGCGCCGGTCAACGGTTGCCCGTCGAGGGGTGCGGCGGGGGGTGGACATGGCGAGGGCGCCCGCCGGGTCGGCGGACGCCCTCGTCGTACGACCGGCTCAGCGCCGGGTCGCAGCCTTCCTGGCCGGCGCCTTCTTCGCCGGAGCCTTCTTGGCCGTCGCGGTCTTCCGGGCCGCCGTCGCCTTGGTCGCCGCGGCGGTCTTCTTCGCCGGGGCGGTCTTCTTCGTGGCGGCCTTCTTCGCCGGAGCGGCCTTGGCGGTCGTCTTGGTCGCGGTGGTCTTCTTGGCCGCCGCGGTCTTGCTCGCCGTGGTCTTCTTGGCTGCGGTGCTCTTCGCCGCGGTCGTCTTCTTCGCCGCGGTCGCCTTGGCACCTGTGGTCTTGGCGGTGGCCCCGGCGGTCTTCTTCGCCGCAGCCGTGGCCTTCGGCACCTTGCCGCTGGCCACCATCTCCTTGAACCCGGCGCCGGGGCGGAACGTCGGCACCGAGGTCTTCTTGACCTTCACCGCCTCCCCCGTACGCGGGTTGCGGGCTGTTCGCGCGCCCCGTACACGCTTCTCGAACGCTCCGAAACCGGTGATCGCCACTTTCTCGCCCTTGGTGACCGCCGCCTGGACCTCAGCGAGGACCGCGTCGAGCGCGGCCGTCGCCGTTTTCCGGTCCCCCAGGCGAACGGCGAGCGCCTCGATGAGCTCGGCCTTGTTCACGACTTCCTCCTGATTGTGCAACTGACTCGACGCGAGCCATTCTGCGCGCACGGTATGCCCTGTGCTGGCGGGACACAAACATTCGGCGGAAAAAAGCCCTTGTGTCGTAACGGATTCGCCCCCACCGGTGGCACCGGTGGGGGCGAAATCGGCTGGGGATCGGGGCGATCGGGCTACGCGACCCGGGGCAGGAAGGCCGGTCGACCCGCCTCGAAGGCACTGATCAGGTCCTCGTGCCGGAGGGTGAGTCCAATGTCGTCCAAGCCCTCCATCAGCCGCCACCGGCTGAAGTCGTCGAGCGGGAACGACCAGGTGGCGGTGCCGGCCCGCACCTCGCGCGCGGTCAGGTCGACGACGATCGGAGTGGTCGGGTCCTCCTCGACCATGCTCCAGATTTCTTCGACGGCTTTCAATTCCAGCTCTACCGGAAGCAGCCCTTCCTTGAGGGCGTTCCCGCGGAAGATGTCACCGAAGCGTGGCGAGATCACCACTCGGAAGCCGTAGTCGCGCAACGCCCACACGGCGTGCTCCCGCGATGACCCGGTGCCGAACTCGGGGCCGGCCACCAGAATCGACGCTCCCGAATAAGCTTGATCGTTGAGCACGAATCCCGGATCCTCACGCCACGCGCTGAACAGTCCGTCGGCGAATCCGGTACGGGTCACCCGCTTGAGGTACACGGCGGGGATGATCTGGTCGGTGTCCACGTCGGACCGACGCAGCGGCAGGGCGGTGCCGGTGTGCACGGTGAACTTGTCCATCTGTCGCAGCCCTTCTACAGGTCGGCGGGAGCGGCCAGCCGGCCGACGACGGCGGTGGCGGCGGCCACCGGCGGGCTGACCAGGTGGGTACGCCCGCCCCGGCCCTGGCGGCCCTCGAAGTTCCGGTTGGAGGTCGAGGCGGCGCGCTGCCCCGGGGAGAGCGTGTCCGGGTTCATGCCCAGGCACATGGAGCAGCCGGCGAAGCGCCATTCGGCTCCGGCGTCGGTGAAGACCTTGTCCAGCCCCTCCGCCTCGGCAGCCTCCCGTACCGCGGCCGACCCGGGAACCACGAGCATGCGCACCCCGTCGGCCACCCGGTGGCCGCGCAGCACGTCGGCGGCGGCGCGGAGATCCTCCAGGCGCCCGTTGGTGCACGAACCGACGAAGACCACGTCGACGGAGAGGTCACGAAGCGCGGTGCCGGGGCTCAGGTCCATGTAGGCCAGGGCCCGGCGGGCGGCGGCCCGCTCCGGCTCGGTGACGAACTCCTCCGGATCCGGCACGGTCGCGGCCAGCGGTGCGCCCTGCCCGGGGTTGGTGCCCCAGGTGACGAACGGGGTGATCTCGGCGGCGTCCAGCGTCACCTCGGAGTCGAAGGTCGCACCCTCGTCGGTGGGCAGCGTCCGCCAGTACTCCAGCGCCGCGTCCCAGTCGGCGCCGCTGGGAGCGTTGGGACGCCCCTTCAGGTACGCGAAGGTGGTCTCGTCCGGCGCGATCATGCCGGCCTTGGCACCCCATTCGATGGACATGTTGGCGATCGTCATCCGGCCTTCCATGGACAGCGCCCGGATCGCCTCGCCCCGGTACTCGACGATGTGCCCGCGCCCGCCGCCGGTGCCGACCTTGGCGATCAGGGCAAGCACCAGGTCCTTGGCGGTGACGCCGGGGCCGAGCCGGCCGTTGACGGTGACCGCCATCGTCTTCGGTCGGGCCTGCGGCAGCGTCTGGGTGGCCAGTACGTGTTCGACCTCACTGGTACCGATACCGAAGGCCAGCGCGCCGAACGCGCCGTGCGTGGCCGTGTGCGAGTCGCCGCAGACGATCGTCATGCCGGGCTGGGTGAGGCCGAGCTGCGGGCCGATGACGTGCACGATCCCCTGGTTCTCGTCGCCCAGCGGGTGCAGCTTCACACCGAACTCGGCGCAGTTGCGCCGCAGCGTCTCGATCTGGGTGCGGGAGGTGGGGTCGGCGATGGTGAGCAGGTCGCCACGGCGCTGCTGGAACGAGGGATCGGCGTACCCGGTCGGGGTGTTGTGATCCTCGGTCGCCAGCGTGAGGTCGGTACGCCGCACCCGGCGGCCGGCCACGCGCAGACCGTCGAAGGCCTGCGGGCTGGTCACCTCGTGCAGCAGGTGCAGGTCGATGAAGAGCAGATCGGGCTCACCATCGGTGGACCGGACGACGTGTGCGTCCCAGACCTTCTCGGCCAGGGTCCTCGGCTCAGGAGTGACTCCCACCATCTGGACATCCTAAATTCTGGGAGGTAAATTTCGGCTTGTGGGACACAGTATGAGCGGTGTCGGCGTTCTCGACAAGGCGGTGGTCATCCTGGCCGCCTGCGTCGACGGCGCCAGCCTGGCCGAACTCGTTGAACGCACCAAGCTGCCCCGGGCCACCGCGCACCGGTTGGCGCAGGCGCTGGAGATCCACCGGATGCTGGTCCGGGACACCCAGGGTCGCTGGCGTCCCGGCCCGCGCCTGGGTGAGCTGGCCAACGCGGCGCCGGATGTGCTGCTGACGGCGGCCGAGCCGCTGCTGGCCGCACTACGCGACGCCACCGGCGAGAGCGCCCAGCTCTACCTGCGCCGGGCGGACGAGCGGATCTGTGTGGCCGCCGCCGAGCGGGCCAGCGGGCTGCGCGACACGGTGCCGGTCGGCTCGGTGCTGCCGATGATCGCCGGCTCCGCGGCGCAGATCCTGCTCGCCTGGGAGCCGCCCGAGGCGGTGATGCCGCTGCTGCCCCGGTCGAAGTTCACCGGCCGCACCCTCGCCGAGGTCCGCCGCCGGGGCTGGGCACAGAGCGTCGCCGAACGCGAGGCCGGCGTGGCGAGCGTCTCAGCTCCGATCCGCGACCGCACCGGCCGCGTAATCGCCGCCATCAGCATCTCCGGCCCCATCGAGCGCCTGGGCCGCCGTCCCGGCGAACGCCACGCCATGGCCGTGGTCCGAGCCGGCCAACGCCTCTCCGGCCTCTAACCCCTTCACCCTGTTGATCATGAGGTCAGCTGCAGTTGTTGATCTTCTAACTGCCGCTGACCTCATGATCAACAGGGTGAGCGGGGTGGGGTGGTGGGTGCGGAAAGGCCCGTCCCGGGGCGGGACGCGCCTTTCGATCTGTAGCCCCGACCGGATTCGAACCGGCGCTACCGCCTTGAGAGGGCGGCGTCCTGGGCCGCTAGACGACGGGGCCAGGCTCTTTCCAGATTCACCAGCCCTTGTGGGCGGTGCGGCAGTAGTCTAGCGGCGCCCCCGCACGGCGTTGCACAGGGGTGGCGGGGCAGGCCGACCGGGGTGGCAGCCGCGAGAAAGCGAAACGGCCCGCTCCGCTTCAGCGGAACGAGCCGTGAACACCTGTAGCCCCGACCGGATTCGAACCGGCGCTACCGCCTTGAGAGGGCGGCGTCCTGGGCCGCTAGACGACGGGGCCAGAACACATTGCGGCACCACCTCTGGAGGCGGTGCCGCCGAACTCTACCAGACCTCGCGACCGATCCCCTCGCGGTGCATCGGTGCTGAACTCCACCAGAATCCAGCGACCTCGATTCGTGACGAATCTCGGCTGCGCTGGGGTACCAGGACTCGAACCTAGACTAACTGAACCAGAATCAGTCGGGCTGCCAATTACCCCATACCCCATTGGCCCCTTGCGGCGCCGGGAACAAACTCTACCCTCCCGGCACCGACAGGCCAAATCGACTTCCCCAAACCGCACCTGAGCTGCCAAAACGGCGATCAGGCCGGCGGTCAGGCCGCCGACACGACCGGGTTCGTCAGCTCACCGATCCCCTCGATCCGGACGCTCACCGTATCCCCGTCCGCGAGCGGGCTAACCCCCGCCGGCGTACCGGTCAACACGACGTCACCGGGCAGTAGCGTCATCACGTGTGAGACGTACGACACCAGGGCCGGAGCGTCGAAGACCATGTCCCCGGTGCGGCCCAGTTGCCGTACCTCCATCTCCTCCGGGTCGCGACCGACCTCGCAGCGGATCTCCAGGTCGGTGACGTCCAGCCCGGTGGTGATCCACGGCCCGATCGGGCAGAACGAGTCGAAGCCCTTGGCCCGGGTCCACTGGCTGTCGGAACGCTGAAGGTCCCGGGCGGTGACGTCGTTGGCACAGGTGTAGCCGAAGATGGCCCGCTCCGCGGCGGCCCGGTCCGCCCGGCGGGCACCGGGCGCACCGATCACCACCGCCAGCTCGGCCTCGTGTTCGACCTGCTTGCTGAATTCCGGCAACCGGATCGCGTCCCGGGGGCCGATGACCGAGGTCGAGGGCTTCAGGAACAGCAGCGGCTCCTTCGGCACCTCCGCACCGTGTTCGGCGGCGTGCTCGGCGTAGTTGCGGCCGACGCAGACCACCTTGCTGGGCAGGATCGGCGAGAGCAGCCGGACGTCGGACAACGCCCAGCGGACCCCGCTGAACGTGATCTGGCCGAACGGGTGGCCGGAGATCTCGGCGATGGTGAGCCCCTGCGGGCCCGCCTCCGGCTCCCCCTCGACGACGCCGAACGACATTCCCTTGGCATGAGCGAAACGAGCGATACGCACCAGGCCAATGTAGTGCGGCCAGCGGACGAGCGCCGCAGCTTACCCGCGCCGGCCACCGCCGGGGCCGGATTCACCGCTTCGTACCCGCCCGACGCGCGCCCGCACCTAGCGTCGGCTGCGGAGGTTCGTTCGTATGCCTGCATCGACACGACACCACAAGGCCCTAGCGGCGATCGTGCACTGCGTCGGCCTGCTGACCGCCCTGCCGGTGCTGCCGGCGGCAACCGTCCCGGACGCTCCGACGGCCACCGTCACGGGCGCTCCGACGGCCACCGTCACGGGCGCTCCGACGGCCACCGTCACGGGCGTTCCGCCGGCCGGACGGCTCCAGCCGGCGGCGGCCACACCCGATCCCAGCATGCCGGCGGCACCCCCGGCGGTACCGACGCCGACCCGGGTGGCCTCGCCCGCCGCCAGGCCGAAGGTGAGCGTGCGGGTCGCGCCGGAGCAGAGCGCCGCGCCCGGGTACCGGATCGAGGTCCGTAACGCCGGCAGCGCGCCGGTGGACACCACCGTCCGTCAGGAGCTGCCCCAGGGCGTCTCGCCGACCAAGATCAGCGACGGAGGCCAGGTGGTACGCCCCGGCGGGTCGGCGGCGACCGAGGTGACCTGGCGGCTGAAGCTGCCGCCGGGCAGCACCACCACGCTGGGCACCACGCTCACCACGGCCGCCTCCCGACAGCCGGTGACCGCGCCGACGTGCGCCTTCGCCAGCGACGGCCGGCAGCCGTACGACTGCGCGAGCGCCACCTGGACGGCGCCGGGGATGGCGGCGACGCAGTCGCAGGAGCCCACGGGCTGGCGTCGCCAGGCACCCGCGCTCATCGCCGGCGGGGCCGCGCTGCTGGTGCTGGGTGTGGTGGGACTGCTCACCTGGCGACGGCGCCGACGGCCGGTGGCCGCAGCACTGGCCTCGGACGGGCCCGGCACGATCTATCCGCGGCCGGCCGCTCCTCGCCCGCCGGCCCGGTGCCGCAAGCCGCCGGTCTGGGTGGTGGTGCCGGTGGCCGCGACCGTGCTGGCCGGCACGGTGGGCGCCGCAGCGTGGTCGGCCACCCGGCAGGTCACCGCGATCGACACGGACAGCCAGCCGACAAGCGGCGCCTGGAAGGGCACCGGGACGAGCGGCGTGCTGGGGATGCCGCTGCGCGAGGACGCGTTCGAGTTCACCGTCTACCGGATGACCTGCGAACCGGGCCGGGGCGCTCGGCAGTGCCAGGCGACCGTCGGGGTCCGCAACCTCACCCCTGAGCACCAGAGCTGGCACGGCAAGCTGCAACGGGCGTACCTGGCCAACGGCAACTGGGTAACCACCGACGAGCCGGCCACCCGACAGGCGAACCAGGGCCGCGACGTGTTCGCCGACCCGTTGCTGGCCGGCAGCCGGGTGGTGCTGCCGTTGGTCTTCACGATCAACGGGCGGGAGGCACCGCAGCGGCTGGAGCTGCGCAGCGGGGTCTTCTCCGCTGGCGTACGGGTCGACGTGCCCTGACCGGGCGGCCGGGACGACGGTCGTACCCTTGGGGCCGTGACCGCCGTCCCCGCCCCCGCAACGCCCGCCGTCGTCGGCGGGCGGGTGAGCCGCGCCCCGGACGGGCGGCGGTGACCAGCCTTCCCGCCGCCGCCTGGCGGCCCCTGCTGACGGGTCACGAACGGCGGGCCGACTCGCTGACCGCGGGGCACCGGGCCCGCCGGGCCACCGGGGAACGCCACGCCATCGACGACTTCCTGTACGACTACTACGGCACCCGACCCTCGGTGCTGCGACGGTGGCACCCCGGTGTCGGTGTCCGCCTTGAGGCCGGCCCGGACGGTCCGGCGCCGCACCACCTGTGGCGTTGGTACACGACGGACGCGGACGGGGCGGTACGCCTCGACGTCGAAGCGTTCCGCACCGATCGGGAGGACTCGGTGCGGTTCATCCACCGACTGCTGACCGCGATCGCCTCCCGCCCAGCCTTCACCGGCTGCTTCGGCCTGCACGAGTGGGCGATGGTGTACCGCCAGCGTGAGCACCGTCATCCGCTTCCCCTCCGGCTCGGCCAGCGGGGCACCGACGCGGTGGTCGAGTCGCACCAGATCCGGTGCACACACTTCGACGCGTACCGGTTCTTCACCCCCGACGCGGTCGGCCGCAACCAGCTCCGACCGACCCGGGCCAGTCAGGTGGACCTCGACCAGCCGGGCTGTCTGCACGCCTCCATGGACTGCCACAAGTGGGCCACCAAGCTCGGCCCCGCGGTCCCCGGTGACCTGGCGCTCGACTGCTTCGAACTGGCCGGCGACATCCGACTGCTCGACATGCGCGCGTCGCCGTACGACTTCTCCTCGTACGGCGAGGCGGCGGTGGCCATCGAGACGCCGGAGGGCAAGGCCGAGTACGTGGCACGGCAACGCGAGTTCGCCCAGCGGGCCGGCCGGTTGCGGGCCCGACTGATCGAGGTCTGCTCCGCGATACTGGACCGGGCCGGAGCGGCAGCGCCGGACCGGGCCTGACCGGTGGTGTGACCGTGGCGTGGACCCGGCCATGCCAGCTACGACCGACTACTCGCCGTCCACCCGACGGTCGCGCTTGCGCTGCCCGCGACGCTTCTTCTCGGCCAGTCGCCGCTCCTTGGCCGCCCGAGACGGGCGGGTCGGACGGCGCGGAGGCGGTGGCGGTGCGACCGCCTCGCGCAGCAATGACACCAGGCGTTCCCGGGCCGCCTCACGGTTGGCCAGTTGCGCCCGGTGCTCACTGGCGGCGATCGTCAGTACGCCGTCGACCAGCCGCCCGGCGAGCCGGTCCAGGGCCCGGGCGCGCAGCGATTCGGAGATGCTCGGTGAGCCGGCCAGGTCGAAGCTCAGCTCGACCCGCGAGTCGGCGGTGTTGACCCCCTGCCCGCCCGGTCCGGACGACCGGGAGAACCGCTCCCGCAGTTCAGCGGCGGGAACCACCCACCGGTCGGTCACCCGCAGTCCGTCGTCCACGCCCTGAGGCTAGCGCGGGGTCCGGAACCCGTTCGCGCCAACGCCGGGAGCGCGCAGCCAGCCCGGTGCCCGTGTCAGCGGGTGGGTCGCTCGTCCGCGCTGCTGCTCGGCGTCGGCGCCGCCGGAGCCGGCTCGTCACTGCCACCTGCGGCGGCGTACGCCACCGCTCCGATCAGGAGCAGGGCGATGACGCCGACCTTCGTGGTGACCACTTTGATCAGCATCCAGGCGGCGCGACGCGCTCCGGGAACGGTCTTCTTCGCCGCCTGGTAGTCGTTCCAGCCCCGCCGGGCGCGCGCGTACGACGACCCGACGCCACTTCCGATGATGAGGCCCACCAGCAGGAGGACCGCGATGAGAGGACGCTCCACCCACGCCAGTATCCATACCGAGCGTCATATTTCCATTCTCCGATCATCGAGCGCCGGAATCCGACAGTTGCCCCGATCTCCCCGTAATCGGACAGTGGCTCTGAGTAATCAGCCGCCCTTGCCGATGATCGTGTCGGCGGTCTGCTGCACCTGCTCGATCGGGATCGCGAAGCCGATGCCGATCGAGCCGTTGCCGTCGATCGTCGCGATAGCGGTGTTCACCCCGACCACCTCACCCCGGGCGTTGACGAGCGGTCCGCCCGAGTTGCCGGGGTTGATCGAGGCATCGGTCTGCACCGCCCGGTGCCGGTTGTCACCGAGGCGCACCTGGCGGTCCAGCGCGCTGACGATGCCGGCGGTCACCGTGCCGGGCAGGCCCAGCGGCGATCCGACCGCCAGCACCGGTTCGCCGACCCGGGTCGAACCCGGCTTGGCCAGCGGCAGCGAGGTCAGGCCGGCCGACGACGGCACCTTGAGCACCGCGAGATCGCTGTCCGGCTCCCGGCCCACCACCTCCGCCGCGAACCGCCGGCCGTCCGGCAGTTCGACGGTCACCGGGCCACCACGGCCCTTGGCGATGATGTGGTCGTTGGTGATGATGTGCTGCTCCGAGTCGACCGCGAAGCCGGAGCCGCTCGCCGAGCCACCCGCGCCGCCGCCCACCAGCACCGACACCACTCCCGGCACGGTCTTCTCGGCGGCTGTCACCAGCTCCGCCGGCACCGGGGCCGCGGACGCGGCGGCCGGGCCCGGGACACCGTCCCGCCCGGCCGCCCAACCACCGGCCAGCGCCCCCGATCCGGCGGATATCGCCACCATCGCCAGCCCGGCCAGCAGCCGGCGGCGCCAGCCGCCCAGCAAGTTCTCCCGCGCCTGCGACGCCGCGTCCGATCCGCCCCGCCCGTCCGGGTCGAGATCGGGCGAGACGAACCACGGTCCGCGCGGCTCGCCCAGTCCGGTCTGCACTGCCATACGTACGCTCCTCACGTGCGCGGCCGGCTGCGGCCGCTGTCGCGGATCGGGCCGTGGGAATCAGGGCAGGCGGGAGAACCAGCGCATCGAGCCGACCGCCGCGCCCATCGCGAACACCAACCCGAGCCCGATGAACCGGGCCGAGACGTCCTGCCGCACCTTGCGCCAACCCACCGAGCTGCCGATGTCGTCGTAGACGGCCCGTAGCTCGGCGCTCGTACCGGCCTCATGGAAGCCGCCTCCGGTCTCCTCGGCCACGGCCCGCAGCGTCTCGCCGTCCACCGGCACCTGAATCGGCCGGCCACCCCGGTCGACGAAGCCGGTCGGCGTACCGAACGAGATGCTGTGCACCGGCACGTCGAGGGCCACCGCCTCGGCGGCGGCGTCCATCGGATCCATGCCCGAGGTGTTCGCCCCGTCGGAGAGCAGGATGATCCGGGCCGGCGGCGGCTCGGTGGCGGCCTTGTCGTCGAGCGCCTTCACGGCGCCCAACGAGGTGCTGATCGCCTCGCCGATCGCGGTGCCCTGCACCCCGGTCGCCCCCTCGGCCAGCCGCTCGATCCCGTCGTGCAACGCCTCCCGGTCGGTGCCCGGTGGCACCAGCACCGCCGCGCTGCCGGCGAACGCGACAAGTCCCACGTTGAACTCGTCGGGCAGGCCGTCGGCGAACCGCCGGGCGGCGCTCTTGGCCGCGCTGAGCCGGTCCGGTTCGACGTCACCGGCGAGCATCGAGGTGGAGACGTCCACCGCCACCATCACGGTGGCGCGTTCCCGGGGCACCCGGACCTCGGCGGTGGGACGGGCGAACCCGACCACCAGCAGGGCCAGCATCGCCAGAAAGAGACCGGCGGGCAGGTGCCGGCGCCAGGTCGGGCGCCGGGGTGCCACCCGGTCGAGCAGGCGCAGATTGGTGAAGCGGACCGCGTACCGGCTGCGGCGCCGCTGCGCCACCAGGTACGCCACGGCCAGCGCGACCACACCGAGCAGCAGCCAGAGCCGGACGGGTGACTGCCAGATCACGCCGCACCTCCCCGATGCGACGGGGCCGCAGCGGCGGCCAACCGACGCTGGGCGTGCACGTGCCGCACGATGTCGACGGTCCAGTCCTGGTCGGTGCGCAGGGCCAGATGGGTCGCGCCGGCCCGGCGCAGAGCGTGCCGGACCTGGTCGCGCTGGGCGGCCGCCGCGGCCGCGTAGCGCTCGCGCAGGCGCCGGTCACCGGTCCACACCTCGCGGGTCTCGCCGCTTTCCGGGTCGACCAGAGTGATCAGGCCGACGTCCGGCAGCTCCAGCTCACGGGGGTCGGTGACCTCGACCGCGAGCACCTGGTGGCGCACCGAGAGCTGACGCAGCGGACGCTCCCAGTGGGCCGGCAGCCGTGGATCGTCGGGCAGGCCGTCGAGGAAGTCGGAGACCACCACCACCAGACCGCGCCGGTGGGCGACCCGGCGCACCTCGGCCAACGCGTCGGCCAGCCCGGCGGCGGGCACGGCCGCGGGCGCGACATCCGGGTGGTCACCGGCCCGTGGCGCGGCCAGCAAGGCGCGGAGCAGCCCGAACAGGTGGGTACGCCCGCCCCGGGCCGGCACCCGACGCAGCCCGTACGGCGTGAGCACCTGAGCGCCGAGCCGGTTGCCCGGCCCGGCGGTGAGGAAACCGATTGTGGCGACCGCTGCCACCGCCAGTTCCCGCTTGTCCAACTCCGCGGTGCCGTACTCCATGCTGGGGCTGGCGTCGACAAGCAGCCAGGTGGTCAGTTCCCGGTCGGCGTCCACCTCCCGCACGTGCGGCACCGCGGTGCGCGCCGTGACCGACCAGTCCATCCGGCGTACCTCGTCCTCCCCGGGCCGGTACTCGCGGCTGCCCGCCGGTTCGCTGCCGGGCCCGGGCAGCAGTCCGTGCCGCTCACCGTGCAGCAGGCCGTCGAGGCGCCGGGTCACTGTGAGTTCCAGCCGCCGCAGCCGCTGGTCCGGGGTGAGGTCGGCGAGTACCGGGTCCGCCGCCACCGGCGGCGTGGGGCTCCGGCGGCCCATCAGGCGGCTGCCAGGTCGGTCACGTACTCCGGCCTGGTGGCGGCCACCCGGGGCGGCGGGACCGCCTCGACCAGCCGATGGACGACCCACTCGGCGCTCACCCCGTCGGCGACCGCGTCAAAGGAGAGCACCAGCCGGTGGGCCAGTACGTCCACGGCTAGTTCCCGGACGTCGTCGGGCAGGACGTAACCCCGTCCCCGGAGCAGGGCCTGGGCGCGGGCGGCCGAGACCAGGCCGAGCGTGGCGCGCGGACTGGCACCGTAGGCGAGCAGGCCGGCCATCTCCGGCAGCCCGAACCGGCCCGGATCACGGGTGGCGAGGATGAGCCGGACCACGTACTCGGCGATGGCGTGATGGACGAAGACCTGCCTGGCCTGACGCTGGAACTCGCGCAGCCGCTCCGGGTCGAGCACCCGGTGTGCCCGGGGACGGTCGGCGCTCATCCGGTAGAGGATGGCCAACTCATCGGCACCGTCCGGGTAGTCGACGACGACCTTCATGAGGAAGCGGTCCCGCTGCGCCTCCGGTAGCTGGTAGACCCCTTCCGACTCGATGGGGTTCTGGGTGGCCAGCACCAGGAACGGCTCCGGCACCGGGTGGCTGCGCCCACCGATCGACACCTGGCGCTCGGCCATCGCCTCCAGCAACGCTGACTGCACCTTCGCCGGTGCCCGGTTGATCTCGTCCGCCAGCACCAGGTTCGCCATCACCGGGCCCAGCTCGACGTCGAAGCTCTCCTTCGAGGCGCGGTAGATCCGGGTGCCGACGATGTCGGAGGGAACGAGGTCGGGGGTGAACTGGATGCGGGAGAAGCTGCCACCGACCACCGTCGCGAGGGTCTGCGCGGCGAGGGTCTTGGCCACCCCGGGTACGCCCTCCAGCAGACAGTGCCCGTCGGCGAGCAGCGCGACCAGGAGGCGTTCGACGAGCCGATCCTGCCCGACGATCACGCGTTTGACCTCGAAGAGGGTCTGGTCCAACTCAGCTGCGGTCGCGTCCGGATCGGCCGGGCTGGGCAGGCTGGCCATGGTGTCCGAGATGTCCGTCACGGTGCTTGCTTCCCGAGGCGACCGGCGGACAAACGTCGGAATTTCCGGCCCTAGCCTGCCCAGACCACGCGATCGGCGCCGTTACCGGACAGCGCCCGCACACTCCGTTCGGGACGCGGGCCGAACGCCGGCCCCCGCACCGACACGACACCGGCCTCCGTCGTGCGACGGAGGCCGGTGACAGTGGACGGTTCAGCGGTGCACGAGGAGGTAGAACGGCAGATCGGTGGGGACGCCGGCGGAGTCGCGGGTCTGGATGAACACCGCGTTCGGGGTCAGCAGTCGTCGCGCGACCGAGATCTCACCGGCCGGCGGGATGCAGCACGAGTCCGGCCGGCCGATCGTCGCCACGTAGACGCCGTTCGTGACGTTGGTGCCGAACTGCACCTCGTACTCGCCGGGGCCGTACTTGATGACGATGCCGACGCCGCGGGCCTTGGTGCCGTTGGCGTTGACGGCCGTGGCGTAGAAGCCGGCGACGGCCTGGGTGCTCATCCCGTCGCCCTTGGCGAGGGCGGCCTTCGCGCTGTTCAGCGAGGCCGTGGTGACGGCCGGCTGCTGGGCGCTACGGGCCGTGGGCTGGGCGGACTCGGCGGTCGGCTTCGCCGCGGCGATTCCGCCGCCGGCAAGTGCCAGCGCCAGCGCCGCGATCGCCACCGCAGCCGTCTTACGTCGGAATAATCTGGTCATGACGGGTCTCCCTTGTCCAGGCGTGGAGATACGGCCGACCCGTGGCACACGGGGCGGTTTTTGCCTTTCTCGAGTCGGGCGACAATGAGCGCTCACCGCCTGCACACCCGTCCGGGAGCACACCCGCAGACGTATCCCGCTCGTCGACTTCATGCGTCCTGAGCTGGGGATCCTTGCTAGGACGCAGCCTCCCGAGCAGCTGAAACGTAGCACCGAAAAATGCCAGGGGTCAATAGTGCATATGTCGTCGGCGAGTTGTCGGATCAACGCCAACAATCATGAAAAGTGAAGCCGTGAACAATTCACGAAATCGATTCGAGAACCAGAATGACGGCCATTTCCCAGCTACCCGCCGGCTCGCCGGATCGCCCTCGGGCAGGGCTCCCCGACGCCACCCGGCTCACCTCGCCCGCGGATTCAGTAGCCTGCGTGCCGTGGAGATCACCATCGGTCGCCGGACCTGGCATCCGTCCGGCATCACCCTGCTCTGCTGGCTGGCCGTCGTGCCGGGTGCCGGGTGGGTGCTGGTGCGGTCGGTCGGTCTGGACCGGGGACCGCTGGTGCAGGCGTTGGCCTTCACGCCGTACATGACGCTCGGGAGCGTGGCCCCACTGGTGCTCGCGCTCGCCCTGCGGCGCCGGGTTCCGGCGTTCGTCGCGGCGCTGACCACCCTGGCCCTGGTCGCGCTGGTGGTGCCCCGCGCACTGCCGGCACCGCAGCCGAGCGCCAGCGGGCCGACGGTACGGGTGCTCACCGCCAACCTGCTCGCCGGTGCGGCCGATCCGACGACTGTGGTCGAGCTGGTCCGCACCCGGCAGGTCGACCTGCTGCTCGTGCAGGAGCTCACCCCGGCCGCCGAGGCCGAGCTGGACCGGCTCGGCCTCGACCGGTTGCTGCCACACCGGCAGCTCAATCCGGTCGTCGGCACTCCCGGCTCCGGGCTCTACGCCCGCCACCCGATCAGCGACGGCGGCATCCGGCAGCTGCGCGGCGGCTGGGGCTTCACGCAGGCGTACGCGACAGTCGCGGTGCCCGGCGCACCCCCGGTACGCGTCGAGTCGGCGCACCCGGCGGCGCCGTACGCGATCGACCAGGTGGGCTCGTGGCGCACCGACCTGGCCGCCCAGCCGACAGCCACCCCGGACGGGCCGTTGAGCATCCTCGCCGGGGACTTCAACGCCACCCTCGACCACGGCCCGCTGCGCGCCCTGCTCGCCACCGGCTACGTCGACGCCGCCGCCTCGGTCGGTGCCGGGCTCACCGGCACCTGGGGGCCATACGACGGCGATCCGATCCCGCCGGTGGTGATCGATCACGTGCTGGTCGACCGCCGCATCGCGGTACGCGACGTCGCCGTGCACCCGCTACCCGGCAGCGACCACCGCATGGTCCTCGCCGAACTACGCCTGCCGGCGCAGCGCTGACCGATTCGCCAGGTGGTCGCCCACGGCCTGGCGAACGGCAGGCCGAATGCTCACTCAAAGCGATGGTCACCTGATGAGAGGGTGATGAGAGCTCTCGCCATCCTGCGGTCGTCCCCTATTCACAGGAGCAACGATGAAGCGACTGTTACGGATGTCCGGGCTCGCCTCCGCCCTCGCTCTGAGCCTGCTCGTGGCCCCCGCCTCAGCCCAGGCCTCACCCGACCGCGCCGCCGCCGAGACGGCCGTCGAGGTCGAAGCGGAGATCGCTGCCAGCGAGGCCGCCATGATCGACGAGGTGACGCTCGCCGCGTCCGGCTGCGGTTCCGTCTGTGACGGCAAGAACCCGCAAACCTTCAAGATCTACACCAGCTACGGCAACTACTACACCTGCAGTGAGGACGCCATCACGCCGAAGTCCGGCAGCTACACGTACTACAAATCCGACGCAACGGGCGAGGTCGAGCTACGCTACAGCCCACGATGCCGCACGGCCTGGGCGCGAACCCCCAGCCGCCGCACCCTCACGATCAAGGTGGACAGCCGGCACCTCAACGGGAACCACCGCACCACGATGATCGAATACTCCGCAGACAGCCTCTGGACCGCCATGGTCAACGACGCCGACCTGGAGGCCCGGGCCTGCTTCTCGCCGGGTGCAACGTCCCCCGGGTACAGGTGCACCAGATGGTGGTGAGACCTACCGGCATGGAGAGCTGAGCTGTTCCGCGGCTGGGACCTGACCGCAGCCGAACAGCTGCCCGGCGGGCACGATCGTGACCGCCGGGCAGCTTGGCACCCTACGACAGCGCCCGCTCAGACCCGAGCGCGGTTGAGGCCGTAGGTGAGCGCGTCGACAAGCGCGTGCCAGCTGGCCTCGACCACGTTGGGGTGCACGCCGACGGTGGTCCAGCCATCGCCCCGGCCGTCAGCGGTCTCGACGAGTACCCGGGTCACCGCGCCGGTGCCGTGGCTGCCCTCCAGGATCCGCACCTTGTAGTCGGCCAGCTCGAAGTCCCGCAGCTCCGGGTAGTGCCGGCCGAGACCGACCCGCAGCGCCTCGTCGAGAGCGTTCACCGGTCCGTTGCCCTCGGCCGTTGCGATCACCCGTTCCCCGCGTACCCGGATCTTGACGGTCGCCTCGGAGACGACCGCGCCGTCCTCCCGGTGCTCGACAAGCACCCGGTACGACTCCAGCGCGAACGGCCGCACCGGCGCGGCATCCGGTAGCTCGGAGCGGACCAGCAGCTCGAACGAGGCGTCGGCGGCCTCGAACGACCAGCCACCGGCCTCCAGCTCCTTGACCCGGTTGGTGACCCGGGACAGCGTCTCCGGATGGCCGGCCAGATCCAGCCCCAGCTCGCGACTCTTCAGCTCGATGCTGGCCCGGCCGGCCATCTCGGTGACCAGGATCCGCATGTCGTTGCCGACCACCTCGGGCTCCACGTGGTTGTAGAGCAGCGGATCCACCTTGATCGCACTCGCGTGGATGCCCGCCTTGTGGGCGAAGGCAGCCGCCCCGGCGTACGCCTGGTGGGTGTCGGGGGCGATGTTGGCGATCTCGGCGATGGCGTGGGAGACCCGCACCATCTGCTCCAGGCAGCCCTCCGGTAGGACCGGCAGCCCGAGCTTGAGTTGGAGGTTCGCGACGACGGCGAAGATGTCGGCGTTGCCGGGCCGCTCGCCGTACCCGTTGGCGGTGCCCTGCACGTGGCGTACGCCGGCCTCGACGGCGGCGATGGTGTTGGCCACCGCGCAGGCGGTGTCGTTCTGGGCGTGCATGCCGAGCAGCTCCGGCGCGACGCCGATCCGGTCGGTGAGGTCGGCGATGGCGGCGGTCACCTGGGACGGCAGCATTCCCCCGTTGGTGTCGCAGAGCACGAACCGCTCGGCCCCCGCCGCGAGAGCGGTCTCCACCACCGAGGCGGTGTACGCCGCGTCGTGGCGGTACCCGTCGAAGGTGTGCTCGCCGTCGACGAAGACCCGACGTCCCTCGGCGACCAGGTGGGTCACCGTGTCGTGGATCATCGCCAGGTTCTCCTTGGCGGTGGTGCGCAGCGCCCGCTCGACGTGGCGCAGGTCGGCCTTGGCCACCAGGGCGATCGCCGGGGTCTGCGCGTCCAGCAGGCCACGCACCTGCTGATCGTCGGCGGCCACCGCGCCGGGCCGGCGGGTGGCGCCGAAGGCGACAAGCACCGCGTGCCTGAGATCGAGTTCGGTACGTGCCCGGCGGAAGAACTCGGTGTCCTTGGGCACCGCGCCCGGCCAGCCGCCCTCGATGAATCCGACACCGAACTCGTCGAGCAGCCGGGCCACCGCGAGCTTGTCGACCACCGAGTAGCTGAGCCCCTCGCGCTGGGCGCCGTCGCGCAGCGTGGTGTCGTAGACCTGGAACGTCATGGGGATCCCTTCGTCAGGCACCGGCCAGCGCAACAAAAAGACCCCCCGCGGCTGCGGGAGGTCTGCGCGCTCGGCGAGGGAAGGCCGGCGCGCTAGTTGCCAATAATGCGGGCGGTGCTGGTCACGATCGGTACTCTGCCACCTCCGGACCGTTTGTGGGAGGCACAATCCACATCCCGGGACGGTGCGGGGCCTGCGTGTCGGATGGTTTTTCTGAGGCGGGTGTAGAGCGCCTGTCCAGGGGTAGGAGTTTTCGGGACAACGAAACACGTTCCTCCGAGACGGCTGATCACGGCCGGGGCAGGAGACATCCCATGGACAGGCTCGACCCGAACACCACGAACACCACGCCGGACCCGGAGCTGCGCGCCGTCGACCAGAGCGTCGTCGCCGGCGGCACCCCCGCCGGTGCCTTCGATCCCTGGAGCTACCGGGACGACGCCGGAGTGGCCGGCGCCAACCTGGTCGGCTACAAGGTGGAGGCCAGCGACGGCTCGATCGGCAAGATCGACAGTGACAGCACCGAGGTCAACGCCAGCTACCTGGTGGTGGACACCGGACCGTGGATCTTCGGTAAGAAGGTCATGCTTCCGGCCGGCACGGTGAACCACGTCGACCACGAGGAGCAGAAGGTCTTCGTCGACCGCACCAAGGACCAGATCAAGGCGGCACCGGAGTACGACGAGACGGCCACCGACCCGGCCTACCGGGACAAGCTCGGCGGCTACTACAACGACACGTACTCCGCCACCCCGCCCGGTGGCGGGCTGCGGTAAGGCACCTGACAACCGTGACGGCCGGTGGGACGTTGTTCCACCGGCCGTTACCGTGTCCGGATGGACGCCACTGAGCAGACTCGCCGGATCCCCTTCACCAGGATGTTCAACTTCCGGGACGTGGGCGGCTACCGCGGCCTGGACGGACGTACCGTCCGCACCGGACGGCTCTACCGCTCCGACTCGCTGCACGGGATGGATGAGGCCGACCGGGAAGCGTTCGCCGCGCTCGGTGTCCGGACCGTGGTCGACCTGCGCCGCCAGCAGGAGGTCGAGCGCTACGGCCGGGTTCCCGACTTCGACGGCCTCACCTACCGGCACATCCACCCCGAGCACGCGCACTGGGAGGAGCAGCCGTACCAGCCCGGCACCGACCTGGCCCGTTACCTCGCCGACCGGTACGCCGACCTGGCCCGCACCGGCACCGCCGGTCTCGCCGAGGCGATCGGCCTGATCGCCGACAGCGCGAACGCACCGGTGGTGGTGCACTGCGTCGCGGGCAAGGACCGCACCGGCATCGTCTGCGGCCTGACCCTCGCGGTGCTCGGCGTCGAGGACACCGAGATCGCGGCGGACTACGCGCTGAGCACCGAGGCGTCGCAGCGCTTCGCCGCCTGGGTCGCCACCGCCCATCCCGAGGTGCCCGAGCTGCCCATGCCGTACCTGTCCTCACCGGCCGAGACGATGCTGCTCTTCCTGGCAGAGATCCGGGAGGGGCACGGGTCGGTCGACGACTACCTGCGGCACGCCGGAGTCACCGACGACCAGCTCGCCGCCCTGCGTGACCACCTGCTCACCTGAGCGAGCCATCGGCACGCGGTGGGCAGTGCAGGGGCCCCGACGCCACGCCGGGCGTGGCGACGGGGCCCCGACGTACGACTCAGAACACGCGGTGGACCCAGTTGTGCGGGTCCTCCGCCTTGCCCCGCTGGAGATCCACAAGCTGTTGGCGCAGCGCCATGGTGACCTCGCCCGGCTCCCCGCCGGCCACGGCGAACTCCCCGTCCGGGAAACGCACCTGCCCGATCGGCGTGATCACCGCAGCGGTCCCGCAGGCGAAGACCTCGCGCAGCCGACCGCTGGCGGCGTCCGTGCGCCAGTCGTCGAAGGTCACCGGCCGCTCCTCGACCCGGTGCCCGGCCGCCGAAGCCAGGGTGAGCACCGACTCGCGGGTGATGCCCGGCAGGATCGTGCCGGTCAGCGGCGGGGTGACGATCGAGCCGTCGTCGTAGACGAAGAAGACGTTCATGCCGCCCAGCTCGTCGACGTAGCGGCGCTCCACGGCGTCGAGGAAGACCACCTGGTCGCAGCCGTGCTCAAGGGCCTCGGCCTGGGCGGCCAGCGAGGCGGCGTAGTTGCCGCCGCACTTGGCCGCGCCGGTACCGCCCGGCGCCGCCCGGGTGTAGTCGGGTGAAACCCAGACCGTCACCGGCTTGACCCCACCGGAGAAGTACGCGCCGACGGGCGAGGCGATCACCGAGTAGAGGTACTCGTTGGCCGGGCGGACGCCGAGGAAGACCTCGCTGGCGAACATGAACGGCCGCAGGTAGAGGCTGCCCCCGTCGTCGCCGTCGGGAATCCACTCCCGGTCGATCTCGATCAGCCGGTGCAGCGAGTCCACAAAGGTCTGCTCCGGTAGCGCCGGCATGGCCATCCGGGCGGCGGAGGTGTTGAACCGGGCGGCGTTGGCGTACGGGCGGAACATCGTCACTCCACCGTCGGCCGCGCGGTACGCCTTCATGCCCTCGAAGATCTCCTGCGCGTAGTGCAGCACCGCGCTCGCGGGATCCATCGGGATCGGTGCGCGCGCCTCGACCCGGGCGTCGTACCAGCCCTTGCCGTCGGCGTAACGGATGGTGACCATGTGGTCCGTGAACACCCGGCCGAACCCGGGGTTTACCAGCAGCGCAGCCCGGTCGGTGGCGGATACCGGTGCGGGGTTCGGACGGATCTCGAAGTCGATCTTGTCACCACCGCTCATCGCGCTGACCTCCCTGGGGACGACGGCATGCGCCGACCGCACGCCGGAAACATGTTTGTGCCAGAAACCTACCCCGAACGGTCGTTCAGCGGATAGGTCCACCGGTGCACGGGTGGCACACCACCGGTGAGTGGCCGCCGCCGCTCCTGCCCGGCCGAGCCGGTGGAACGCGGCCGGCCGGTAGTGAGCGTACGGTTCAGCCGGCGGCCTGGGCCGCGATCCGGTCGCCCACCTCGGCGGTCCGTACGGCTACCTCGGGGCTCCGCGCGGCCAGCTCCGCGCTTACCGCGGCGGTGATCCGGGCGGCGGCGTCGGCGTGCCCGAGCTGGTCGAGCAGCAGAGCCGCCGAGAGTACGGCGGCTACCGGGTCGGCCACCCCGCGACCGGCGATGTCCGGCGCGGAGCCGTGCACCGGCTCGAACATCGACGGATAGGTCCCGTCGGGGTTGATGGAGCCGCTGGCGGCCAGCCCGATGCCGCCGGTCACGGCGGCGGCGATGTCGGTGAGGATGTCACCGAAGAGGTTGTCGGTGACCACCACGTCGTACCGCTGCGGCTGGGTGACCAGGAACATCGCCGCGGCGTCGACGTGCTGGTACTCGGTGGCGATGTCGGGGTGCTCGGCGGCGACCGCCTCGAACGTGCGCGACCACAGCGAGCCGGCGTGGGTGAGGACGTTGGTCTTGTGCACCAGAGTCACCTTGCGCCGCTCGCGCCGGGCAGCACGGGCGAAGGCGTCCCGGATCACCCGCTCCACCCCGTGCCGGGTGTTCAGGCTCTCCTCGGTGGCGATCTCGGCCGGGGTGCCCCGGTGCAGCGAGCCGCCGGCACCGGCGTACAGGCCCTCGGTGCCCTCCCGGACGACCACCAGGTCGACCTCGCCCGGCTTGACCGCCGCGAGCGGGCTGGCCACTCCCGGCCAGAGCCGCGACGGGCGCAGGTTGACGTACTGGTCGAAGGCGAACCGCAGCTTCAGCAGCAGGCCCCGCTCCAGCACGCCCGGCGGCACGGTCGGGTCACCGACCGCGCCGAGCAGGATCGCGTCGTGCCCGGCCAGCTCGGCGAGCACGGAGTCGGGTAGGACCTCGCCGGTGCGGTGGTAACGTGCCGCACCGAGGTCGTACTCGGTCGCCTCGACACCGGGCAGCACCGCGTCGACGACCTTGCGGGCCTCCGCGACCACCTCGGGTCCGATCCCGTCCCCGGCCACCACCGCGATCCGTGCCACGTCAGCTCCTTCGCTCGAATGGCTCGACGGTACGCCGCTGTCCCGCCCCCCGGTACGAGTGTTCCACTTTTCGGGATGACGGACGCACAGCAGCTTCCCAGGCGACATTCATGGCTCGGTCATCTCCGCTGCCTAGCCTGAGCGTGACGGGCCGTGGGCCCGGGCGCGCGGCCGCGACGGGGCGGCACGCGCCGAGGAGGGGGCGGACGCGATGTGGACCGACGAGCAACCACGAACCCGCTGGGTGGACCCGGCGGTCTTTCGCTTCCGCCGGCCCGACCTGCGCCTGGGCGCCCGTGAGCAACGGCCGGACCGGGCCGACCTGGTCGCCGGAGACCGGATCGCCGTCCGGCACACCGTCCGCACCTCGACGGCGGAGTACACCCTGCTACTGAACGCCCCCGAATGGCTGGGCCGGCGCGGCACCGGCGAGGCGCTGCGGGACGCGGTGGCCGAGCTGCGGGCGATCGACCTGACGTACGGCCCCAACCGCCCGGGGAGCCTGGTGTCCCGGCTGCGCCGGGGTGAGATCAGCCCGGAGTCGTACCCACCGCTGGCCGACCTGGTGGACCGGTGCGCGGCGATGCGCGCGGTCACCGACGGTTGGTTCGACGCCTGGGCGGTGCCCGGCGGCTTCGACCCGGGCGGTCTGCTCGGCGGGTGGGCGGTCGAGCGGGCAGCGGCCCGGTTGCGCGACGCCGGTATCCACGACTACGCCGTGCTCAGCGGCGCCGACCTCGTGGTACGCGGTCACGCCGGGCATGGTGGCCCCTGGCGGGTCGCGGTGCATCACCCCACCCACCGGGGCCGGGCACCGTTGCTGCTGGAGATGACGGCCGGCGCGGTCGGCACCTCCGGGGTCACCGGACGGCAGGGACACGTGGTGGACCCGCACACCGGCGAGCCGGCCGCACAGCTGGTCGCCGCGACCGTGGTGGGGCCCGACCTGGCGGTTGCCGACGCCTACGCCACCGCGCTGTACGCCGCCGGAGCGGCCGGGTTGGCCTGGTTCCGTCCCGGGTCGGACTACCGGGTGCTCTTCGCCGCGCGCCGCTGACCTACGCGAGACCGTGCGGTCACTGCCCCGAAGGGTGCGGACAATGCAGGTGCGGGCAGCGCAACGGCAGGTGCGGACGCTGAGTGCGTGGCCGCACGGCACAGGGCGGGAATCTCAGGCGGGCACTGCGTGGCAGGAACAGCGATCGGCCTCCACGGTCGCGGCAACGACCGTGGAGGCCGGTCGGCGACGAGTGCGCGTGGCTCGCGCAATCGAGGGGTGCGGACCGCACGGCCGGACGTCGACCTCGCCACCCGAAGACGGGCCGGCGCCACGTGCTCGGCAGGTGACCGCATCCGTACGTTATCGAATTGACGCGTTTCGCGGCAAGGGTTCCACAGGGGAGCATCTGCGCGATCCTGGTACCCCCGGCGGTTTGCCTGCGGCAGGGTCGTTTTCGACAAGGTGAACCGCAGATGGCACGCTGTCCGCCGTGAGTTTCGATCTGAGCGTGTGGGCCCTGGCGGACGGGGCGACGCCCGAGGACGTACGAGCGGCGGTGCAGCAGTGCCGCAACGGCCGGCACCACGAGCGTCAACCGGACCCCCGGTGTGTGGCCTTCTACCGGGCGATCACCGCCAGCTACCCCGACCAGCCGGCCGGCCCGAACACTCCGTGGGCGGTGGCGCCGCTGCACAAGGCGGCCGACCACATCGAGCTGAACCTGGATCCGGCCTGCCCGGACCAGGTGCTGCTGGACATCGAGCGGCTGGCCGGCGAGCACCGGCTGATGCTCTTCGACGCCCAGGACGGCTCGGTCTACCCGCCGCCCGGGATCCGGCTGCCCGGCTGACCGACCCGCCGCGCCCGGCGACGGGGCGATACGGCATCGCCGTGCTTGTGGTGCGTCGGTCGGGCGGTGGACCGACCGACCCGTGCTCGGCGATCGAACGACGAGGGGCCCGGCCGAGGGCGTCTTTCGAGGTCCTCGGTCGAGCCCCGTCGTGGCGTGCCCGGAGTATCTCGTGTGGGCTACTCGTCGCGCAGGTCGGCGGCGCTGGCGGAGGTGGCACCGATCGAGTCGGCGGCCGAGGTGAGCAGGTCCGCACCGAGTGCCTGGTCCACGGTGAGGGTCATCAGCGTCTCACCGCCGGCTTCCCGGCGGGCCACCTGCATCGCCGCGATGTTGATGCCGGCCTGACCGAGCAGGGTGCCGACGGTGCCGACCACGCCCGGCCGGTCGGCGTAGCGGAGGAAGAGCAGGATGCCCTCGGCGCCGATCTCCACGTCGAAGCCGTCCACCTCGGTCAGCTTGATGACGTCGCGGGTGCCGGCCTGGGTGACGGTGCCGGAGACGCTCACCGTACGGCCGTCGGGCAGCGCGCCGCGGACGGTGACCAGGACCGGGTGGTCGACGGTCTCGGTCTGGGTGGTCAGCGACACCTCCACACCGCGTTGGGCGGCCAGGTGCGGGGCGTTGACGTAGGTCACCTGCTCCTCGACCACCGAGCTGAACAGGCCCTTGGTGGCGGCGAGCTTGAGCACCGAGACGTCGTGGTCGACGATCTCACCGCGTACCTCGACGGTGACGCTCGCGGCGACCCCGCCGGCCACCGCGGTGAAGGCGCGGCCGAGCTTCTCGGCCAGCGGCAGCAACGGCCGGACGTCCTCGGCGACCACGCCGCCGGCCTGCACGTTCACCGCGTCCGGCACGAACTCGCCCTGCAGGGCCAGCTTCACGCTCTTGGCGACCGCCAGGCCGGCCTTGTCCTGCGCCTCGGCGGTGGAGGCACCCAGGTGCGGGGTGGCCACCACGTTGTCGAAGGCGAACAGCGGCGAGGAGGTGCACGGCTCCTTGGCGTAGACGTCCACCCCGGCACCGCCGACCCGGCCCTCGGCGAGCGCGTCGGCCAGCGCCTGCTCGTCGATCAGCCCGCCCCGGGCGGCGTTGACGATCCGTACGCCCGGCTTGACGATCGACAGTTCCTTCTCACCGATCAGGCCCACGGTCTCGGGGGTCTTCGGCAGGTGGATCGAGATGAAGTCGCTCTCCCGCAGCAGCTCCTCCAGACCGACCAGGCGTACGCCGAGCTGCGCGGCCCGCGCGGGCTGGATGTAGGGGTCGTACGCGATCAGCCGGGTGCCGAACGCGGCGATCCGGGAAGCGAAGAGCACCCCGATGCGGCCGAGGCCGACCACGCCGACGGTCTTGCCCTGGAGCTCCACACCTGTGTACTTCGACCGCTTCCACTCCCCCGCCTTGAGCGCTGCGCTGGCGCTGGCGGTGTTGCGGGCGACCGCGAGCAGCAGCGCGACGGCCTGCTCGGCGGCGGAGACGATGTTGGAGGTGGGTGCGTTGACGACCATGACGCCCCGCGCGGTGGCGGCCGGCACCTCGACGTTGTCCAGACCGACACCGGCCCGGGCCACGACCTTGAGTCGGGGGGCGGCGGCGATCGCCTCGGCGTCGATCTGGGTGGCACTGCGGACGATGACGGCGTCGGCCTCGGAGAGCGCCGAGAGCAGGGCCGGGCGGTCGGTGCCGTCCACGTGCCGGACGTCGAAGTCGTGGGCGAGCACCTCGATGGCGGCGGGGGCGAGTTCTTCGGCGATCAGTACGACAGGAGTCATTGGTCCTCGTAGATGTCGTCAGAGCGGTCGGCCGGGGGCTGGGCGCTGCGCTGCGCCCGGCGCTCTCCCGGGCCATGGCCGTCAGGTGCCGCCTGGAGCACCTACCCGCGATCGTAGGGGGCGGGCCGCCCGGCGCGCCCCGGAGTGCGGGGTGAGTGCCCTCACAAACCGGACGTGACGTGCGTGTTAACGATCGTTAGCCGGCTGCGGACAGCACAGCACCCGGGCCCTGCGTCGGGGAGAACGCCGGGCCCGGGTGCCGTTGGGAAAAGCGCTCAGGCGGTCTCGGTGATCGGCCGGTCCACCCAGCTCATCATGCCGCGCAGCTTCGCGCCGGTCTCCTCGATCGGGTGCGCCGCGCCCTCGGTCCGCCACTTGTTGTAGTTGGGCCGGCCGGCCTCGTCCTCAGCCACCCACTCCCGGGCGAACTCGCCGTTCTGGATCTCACCCAGGATCTTGCGCATCTCCTCCTTGACCCGGCCGTCGATGACCCGGGGCCCACGGGAGAGGTCGCCGTACTCGGCGGTGTCGGAGACGCTGTAGCGCATCCGGGCGATACCGCCCTCGTACATCAGGTCCACGATCAGCTTCAGCTCGTGCAGGCACTCGAAGTAGGCCACCTCGGGCGCGTAGCCCGCCTCGGTGAGCACCTCGAAACCGGTCTGCACCAGCGCCGCCGCACCGCCGCAGAGCACCGCCTGCTCGCCGAAGAGATCGGTCTCGGTCTCCTCGGTGAAGGTGGTCTTGATCGCGCCCGCCCGGGTGCCGCCGATGCCCTTGGCGTACGAGAGGGCCAGCGCGAACGCGCTGCCGCTGCCGTCCTGCTCCACGGCGACCAGGCAGGGCACGCCCTTGCCGTCGACGTACTGCCGGCGGACCAGGTGACCGGGGCCCTTCGGGGCGACCATCGCCACGTCCACCTCGGCCGGCGGCTTGATCAGCCCGTACCGGATGTTGAAGCCGTGCCCGAAGAACAGCGCCTTGCCGGGAGCCAGGTTCGGCGCGATCGACTCGGCGTAGATGTGGCGCTGCGCGGTGTCCGGGGCGAGGATCATGATCACGTCGGCCTCGGCCGCCGCCTCGGCCGGGGTGAGCACCCGCAGCCCCTGCTCCTCGGCCTTCGGCCGGCTCTTCGAGCCCTCCGGCAGACCGATCACCACGTCGACGCCGGAATCACGCAGCGACAACGCGTGCGCGTGCCCCTGGCTGCCGTAACCGATCACGGCGACCCTCTTCGCCTGGATCAGGCCCAGGTCGGCGTCGTCGTCGTAGTACACCTCAACGCTCATGACTTCCCTTTCGTACGGCGGCCGCAGCGGCCCGTCGTGGCTGGTGGCCGGTCCGGTCAACCGGACCGGGCCGGGATGGGGTCAGGCGGCCCGCAGGGCCGGGCCGGCGGTGATCGCACGCGAGCCGCGTCCGATCGCCACCAGGCCCGACTGGACCATCTCCTTGATGCCGAAGGGCTCAAGGTCGCGCAGCAGCGCGTCGAGCTTGTCGGGGGTGCCGGTCGCCTCGACGGTGAGCGTGTCGGCGGCCACGTCGACCACCCGGGCCCGGAACAGGTTCACCGTCTCCAGGACCTGACCTCGGGCGTTGCGGTCCGCGCGCACCTTCACCAGCAGCAGCTCGCGGGCCACCGAGGTGTTCGGATCCAGCTCAACGATCTTGAGTACGTTCACCAGCTTGTTGAGCTGCTTGGTGACCTGCTCCAGCGGAGAGGACTCGGCGTTGACCACGATGGTGATCCGCGAGACGTCCGGGTTCTCGGTCTCGCCGACCGCGAGACTGTCGATGTTGAACCCGCGCCGGGAGAACAGCCCGGAGACCCGGGCCAGGACGCCGGGCTTGTTCTCCACCAGGACGGAGAGGGTGTGAATGGTCACGGCTGTGCCTTTCTTGTCATGTCCTCATGGCCCTCGCTGCGCTCGGTGCAATCGGCCATGACCGTCGCCTTTCTTGTCATGTCCTCATGGCCCTCGCTGCGCTCGGTGCAATCGGCCATGACCTAGATGTCGTCCTCGTCGAAGGCCGGGCGGACGCCGCGGGCGAACATGATCTCGTCGTTGCTGGTGCCGGCGGGGACCATGGGCCAGACCATGGCGTCCTTGCCGACCACGAAGTCGATCACCACGGGCGCGTCGTTTATGGACATCGCGGCCTCGATGGTCTTGTCGACGTCCTCGGCGTTCTCGCAGCGCAGCCCGACGCAGCCGAGCGCCTCGGCGAGCTTGACGAAGTCCGGGATGCGGTGCTTGTGGGTGCCCAGCTCCGTGTTGGAGTAGCGCTCGTTGTAGAACAGCGTCTGCCACTGGCGGACCATGCCGAGATTGCCGTTGTTGATCACAGCGATCTTGACCGGGATGCCCTCCAGGGCGCAGGTGGCCAGCTCCTGGTTGGTCATCTGGAAGCAGCCGTCGCCGTCGATCGCCCAGACCACCGTCTCCGGCATGCCGACCTTGGCGCCCATCGCCGCCGGCACCGCGTAGCCCATGGTGCCGAGGCCGCCGGAGTTGAGCCAGCTCTGCGGCTTCTCGTACGAGATGAACTGGGAGGCCCACATCTGGTGCTGGCCGACCCCGGCGACGTAGATCGCGTCCGGCCCGACGATCTCGCCCAGGCGCTTGATCACGTACTGCGGGGAGAGGGTGCCGTCGGACGGCTCCTCGTAGCCCAGTGGGTAGCGCTCGCGCAGGTCGTCGAGCTGCGCCCACCAGTCCGCGATGTCGGCGGTACGCCCGGCCGCCCGTTCGGTGGTGACCGCGGCCAGCAGCTCGTCGATGACGTGCCGGGCGTCGCCGACGATCGGCACGTCGGCGTGCCGGTTCTTGCCGATCTCCGCCGGGTCGATGTCGGCGTGCACCACGGTGGCGTCCGGGGCGAAGGAGTCCAGCTTGCCGGTCACCCGGTCGTCGAAGCGGGCACCCAGCGCCACGATCAGATCGGCCTTCTGGAGCCCGTAGACCGCGGCGACGGTGCCGTGCATGCCGGGCATGCCCAGGTGCTGCCGGTGCGAGTCGGGGAACGCGCCGAGCGCCATCAGCGTGGTGATCACCGGGATCCCGGTCAGTTCGGCAAGCTTGCGCAGCCCGTCGGTGGCGCCGGCCTTGAGCACGCCGCCACCGACGTAGAGCACCGGCCGGCGGGCGCCGCTGATCAGCCGTGCCGCCTCGCGGATCTGCTTGCCGTGCGGGTGCAGGGTGGGTCGGTAGCCGGGCAGGTCCAGGGTGGGCGGCCAGACGAAGGTGGTCGACGCCTGGAGGACGTCCTTGGGGATGTCCACCAGGACCGGGCCGGGCCGCCCGGTCGAGGCCAGGTGGAACGCCTCGGCCAGCACCCGGGGAATCTCGCTGGCGTCCTGCACCAGGAAGTTGTGCTTGGTGATCGGCAGCGTGATGCCCTGGATGTCCGCCTCCTGGAAGGCGTCCGTGCCGATCGACGGACGGGCCACCTGGCCGGTGATCGCCACCAGCGGCACCGAGTCCATGTGCGCGTCGGCGATCGGGGTGACCAGGTTCGTCGCGCCCGGACCGGAGGTGGCGATGCACACCCCGACCCGGCCGGTGGCCTGGGCGTAACCGGTGGCGGCGTGCCCGGCGCCCTGCTCGTGCCGGACCAGGATGTGCCGCACGGTCGAGTCGTAGAGCGGGTCGTACGCCGGCAGGATCGCGCCGCCTGGGATGCCGAAGACGACGTCTACGCCGAGTGCCTCAAGGGAGCGCACCAGCGAGCCGGCACCGGACACCTGGGCCGGGGCGGGGCGTGCCGCCGGGACGGCCGGCGAGGCGGCGCGGGCGTGATCGGCGTCGCCCGGTGCCTCGGCGGCGGTGCGGGCGCGCCGGGCGGAGTGGGCGAGAGTCTCGGGCGTGGGTCTCGTCATGGCGGTTGGCCTTCGGCTGGAGTGGGTGGGGCTGCTCACAGTGTGGAACGCGGGCGGGGCCGGCGTTCGATTGGTTCGACGGCAAGAAAAAGGCCCACGTGCCAGATGCACGGGGCCAGCGCACTCTCAGTCAGGGAGAGTGCGCTCAGGTAAGTACTCGCAGCGACCGGTACGACGACATGAGCTCAAGACTGACGCATCTCATGCGATGAGTCAACTGATCCCACATTTTGGTTCACGGACGTCGGCGCGTCACCGCCCGGCGCGCCGGTCGGACCGGGTATGACCTGCCCGGGGACGCTCTCACCCCGGCGCTGGAGGGGCGGTCCGACGGGTCGCGGGATCGGGTGGCCCCCAGCCGCGGGGCGGGCCGGGCGGGCACCCGGCGACGTCGCCGCGTCCAGCATCGCCTCCAGGTGCTCGGCCGGTACGCCCCAGCCGAACAACGCGCCCTGGCCGAACCGGCAACCGGCGGCCACCACCGCGGCCAGCTCCGTGGGGGTGGTGACCCCCTCGGCGATCACCTCCAGGCCGAACTGGTGACCCAACCGCATCACGATGTCGACCATCGGGGCGAAGGCCGGGCCGTCGCGCCCTTCCGGCTGGACCGGCTCATGCTCCGCCACCAGGCCGTGGTCGATCTTGAGGATGTCGATCGGCAGCCGGCGTAGCTGGTTCAGCGAGGAGTAGCCCGCCCCGAAATCGTCCAGGGCGATCCGCACACCTGTCAGTCGCAGCGCGGTCAGCCGTCGGATCAGCTCGTCGAGGTCGGTGGCGACCGCGTGCTCGGTGACCTCCAGCACCAGCCGCTGCGGCGGCACGTGATGGGCGCGCAGCGCCTCGGCGACCTGCACCACGTACTCGGGGGCGTGCAGCTCACGCGGGGAGACGTTCACCGACACCCAGACGTCGTGGCCCTCGGCCAGCCAGCGGGACAGCTGATAGCAGGCCTGGTGCAGCACCCAGGCACCGAGCTTGGCGATCATCCCGCTCTCCTCGGCGAGGGGGATGAACTCGTCCGGCCGGACATTGCCCAGCTCGGGGTGCCGCCACCGCAGCAGCGCCTCCGCGCCGACCGGGCGCACCGACGGCAGCGAGGCCACCGGCTGGAACACCAGTCGCAACTCGTCGCGCTCGATCGCACCGCGCAGCTCGTGCTCCAGCGTGGTGCGCCGGCGCAGCAGCCGGTCGTACGCACCGTCGTACCGCTCGATCCGGTTCTTACCGCGTTGCTTGGCGTAGCGCAGCGCCAGATCCGCGTGCCGCAGCAGCAGCTCGACGTCGGGTTCCTCGGCCCAGCCGGCCAGGCCGATGCTGACCGAGAGGAAGACGGGCGCCTCGGGCTGCTCGTAGGCGCCGCCGAGCACCCTCAGCAGCCGCTCCGCGACCACCCCGGCCTCCGCCGGGCCGCCCCGCATGAGCACCGCGAACTCGTCACCACCGAGTCGGGCCGCGAGATCACCGGGACGCAGATTGCCCCGCAACCGCCGGCCCACCTCAGCCAACACCGCGTCGCCGACGTCGTGGCCCCGCATGTCGTTGACGTTCTTGAAGCCGTCCAGGTCCAACCCGAGCAGCACGCACGGCACCTGGGCCTCGGCGCAGCGGTGCAGAGCCTGTAGCAGGCCACGGCGGTTGGCCAGGCCGGTGAGCGCGTCGGTGTGCGCGAGCTGCCGGAAGTGCGCCTCCCGGTCGGCCAGCCGGCGGGCGTAGGCCCGCACGTCGTGCAGGGTGAGGTACTGCCGGGCGACCAGGGCGAACCCCTCGACGCTGCCGGCGGCGATGGCCAACCCGTCGAACCGGCCGTCCTGAAGGAGGTGGTACATCGCCGAGGCGGCCAAGGCGACCATCGGTACGAAGGCGTACTCGCCGTCGCGGCGGATCACGTCGATGGCGAGCTGGCCCGGCGGGTCGATGCGGTAGGCCGCCACCGCGGCGATCAGCAGCCCCACGGCGAGCACCACCGCGCCGGTCAGCGCCAGGCCCGGCCCGGCCTGGCAGAGCCCGGCCGCGACACCCAACCCACCCACCGACGCGGCGGTGATCCCGGTGCCCAGCACGGCGAGGCAGCGGCGGGGCGCGGGGGCCCGGAGCACCATGATCGCGGAGAGGCCGGCGCTCAGGGCGGCGCTGACCGAGGCGAGCAGGATCGACGGGCAGGCCGTCGGGGTCGCGTCGCCGAGCAGCCGGGTCGGCTCGGAGAACAACACCCAGCCGACGAACCACAGTGCGGTGCCGACGATCACGCTGTCCAGCGCGAGCCGGGCCGCCGAGGGCACCGAACCGGTCACCCCGGGCAGGCGGAGCAGACCGAAGCAGAACAACAGGCCGCCGGTGGCCGTGCCGAGCGCCACCAGAGTGGCCCAGCTGACGCGCTGCTGCTGCTCATGCGCCCAGTGCTCGCTCGTGGTCACCGCAACGGTCACCCCGACCAGCATGGTCACCACCGCGAACGCACCACCGACGGCCAGTACCGCGTACGCCGGACGGTGGGGGGCGGCCCGGCACCGGACGGCGGCGGCCAGCAACACGCCGGCCGTCAGGGCGATCAGCGCGCTCAGCACCGCAACGCCGATCATGGCCGGGGGTGTGTGCACGCCCTCAACTCTGCCGGATCGATGCCCGCTGTGGGGATCGGGTGTGCATCTGTTGGGACACGGGGCGACGCCCGTGTCCGGGCCGTGCCGACGGTGTCAGACTGGTACACATGCCTGAGCTGCGGTCGAAGACCTCCACGCACGGTCGGACGATGGCCGGCGCCCGGGCCCTCTGGCGGGCCACCGGGATGACCGACGACGATTTCGGCAAGCCGATCGTCGCCATCGCGAACAGTTTCACCCAGTTCGTGCCGGGCCACGTACACCTCAAGGACATGGGCGGCCTGGTCGCCGACGCGGTGGCCGAGGCCGGCGGGGTCGGCCGGGAGTTCAACACGATCGCTGTCGACGACGGCATCGCCATGGGCCACGGCGGCATGCTCTACTCCCTGCCCAGCCGGGAGCTGATCGCCGACGCGGTGGAGTACATGGTCAACGCGCACTGCGCGGACGCCCTGGTCTGCATCTCCAACTGCGACAAGATCACCCCGGGCATGCTGCTGGCCGCGCTGCGGCTGAACATCCCCACCGTGTTCGTCTCCGGCGGCCCGATGGAGGCCGGCAAGACGGTGGCGATCGAGGGGATCGTGCACAGCAAGATCGACCTGATCGACGCGATGATCGCGTCCTCGAACGAGGCCGTCACCGACGAGCAGCTCGACGAGATCGAGCGGTCCGCCTGCCCCACCTGCGGCTCCTGCTCCGGGATGTTCACCGCGAACTCGATGAACTGCCTCACCGAGGCGATCGGGCTGGCGCTGCCGGGCAACGGCTCGACCCTTGCCACCCACGCCGCCCGCCGGTCGCTCTTCGTCGAGGCCGGCCGCACCGCGGTGGAGATCGCCAAGCGGTGGTACGACGGCGACGACGCCTCGGTGCTGCCTCGCGAGGTGGCCTCCCGGGCAGCGTTCGAGAACGCCGTCGCCCTGGACGTGGCGATGGGCGGGTCGACGAACACGATCCTGCACCTGCTGGCCGCCGCCCGCGAGGCCGAGCTGGACTTCTCCGTGGGCGACATCGACGCGATCTCCCGCCGGGTGCCGTGCCTGGCCAAGGTCGCCCCGAACTCGCCGCAGTACCACATGGAGGACGTGCACCGGGCCGGTGGCATCCCGGCCATCCTCGGCGAACTCAACCGCGCCGGCCTGCTACGCCAGGACGTGCACGCGGTGCACTCCCCCACCCTCGAGCGCTGGCTGGCCGACTGGGACGTGCGCGGCGGGGCCGCCAGGCCCGAGGCGGTCGAGCTGTTCCACGCCGCACCGGGCGGGGTGCGCACCACCGAGCCGTTCTCCACCACCAACCGCTGGTCGTCGCTGGACACCGACGCGGCCGGCGGCTGCGTGCGGGACCTGACGCACGCGTACAGCGCCGACGGCGGGCTGGCCATCCTGTACGGCAACCTCGCGCCGGAGGGCAGCGTGGTGAAGACCGCCGGGGTGCCCGAGGAGTGCCTGACCTTCCGTGGCCCGGCGAAGGTCTACGAGTCGCAGGACGACGCCGTCACCGCCATCCTGGCCAAGGAGATCGTCGCCGGGGACGTGGTGGTGATCCGCTACGAGGGGCCGAAGGGCGGCCCCGGCATGCAGGAGATGCTCTACCCCACCTCGTTCCTCAAGGGACGGGGCCTGGGCCGAGCCTGCGCACTGCTGACCGACGGCCGGTTCTCCGGCGGCACCTCCGGGCTCTCCATCGGGCACGCCTCCCCCGAGGCCGCCTCCGGCGGGCTGATCGCGCTTGTGCAGCCGGGCGACGAGATCGTCATCGACATCCCGGCGCGCTCCATCGAGCTGAACGTGCCGGCCGACGTGCTGGACGCCCGACGGGTCGCCCAGGAGAAGCGGGACCGCCCGTACACCCCGCTCGACCGGCAGCGCCCGGTGTCGGCGGCGCTGCGCGCGTACGCCTCGATGGCCACCTCGGCCAGCGACGGCGCCTACCGGCGCGTCCCGGAGTGACGGCCGGATGGCCCGGCCTCCGGTGGCGGGCCATCCGGGTACGGGTGCTGTCGAGCTGATGGCGCGAGTGGATCGCGGTGGGCTGCTGCGGGTGACCGACCCCGCCTGACAGCACGGACGGATCAGCTCGACAGTGCCCACGGGGGTGCATCCGGGGGCAACGGTCACCGACTCCGTCGGGTAGCCTGATCCCAACGTCGCGTGCCGGTGGCAGACCGTGTCAGGCATGGAGGCGTCGGATACGAAGGACCACGACGATGACATTGTCGTTGCCTTCGCCCTCCTGTGACTGAGGGCGAGAAGACCAGGCTCGTCGCCTGGAGCCACGAGCTTCGCAGCGTGCACGATCGGCTGCGCGCAGCCCTGCACCTGACCCGCAGCGCACTCGCCGGTGGCGACGCGGCGGAACCCGCCACCCGTGACCTGCTGCTGTTCTGTCACGGCTTCTGTGCCGCGCTGACCGGGCACCACGAGGGTGAGGACCGCGAACTGTTCCCCGCGATCGCCGCCGCCCATCCGGAACTGCGCGACACCCTGCGTTATCTCAAGCAGGACCACTCGATGATCGCGCATCTGCTCGCGGGGCTGCAGGCCGCCGTGGACCGGGCCGCCTCCCCGGCCGAACTCGACCGCCACGTCGAGGGCATCGCCGCCATCATGGAGAGCCATTTCCGTTACGAGGAACGCCAGCTACTGGCGGTGCTCGACACGCTCGCACTGAACGCGGACCCGTCGGACGTCCTGGGGCCGCTGTGAGCTGTCCGCAGCCCACAGTGACAAGCGACGAGAGGCGGTGACCGGTGCCGACGTTCGTATCCGGCCTGTCGCTGGCCGCCAGCACGTACCACGAGGCGGTCCGGCCGATACTCGATGCCAGCTTCCCCGGGCTCGCGCACTCGGCGGCGCTGCTCGGTCCCGGTTCCGAGGTGCTCGGCTTCGACACCGCTCGTTCGACAGATCACGACTGGGGTCCACGGCTGCTGCTGTTCCTCCGGCCCGCCGACGCCCGCCGACACGCCAGCGACCTCAGCAGCGTGCTCGCCGAGCGGATGCCCCTCGCGGTGCGCGGCTGGAGCACCAGCTTCAGTCCAGCCGAGCCCGGACGCTCCCGCACCCTGCGGACCGGCGGCCACGGCCCCGTCGACCACCGCATCGAAGTGCTCGACCTCGACGCCTGGCTGGTCGCCCGCCTCGGCCGCGACCCGCGCAGCGGCCTGACCGCCCGCGCCTGGCTGGCCATCCCGACCCAACTGTTGCTGGAGGTCACCGCCGGGGCGGTCTTCCACGACGGGCTCGGCCAGCTCGGACCCGTCCGCACCGCGCTGACCTGGTATCCCGACGACGTCTGGCGCTATCTGCTGGCCTGCCAGTGGCGGCGCGTCGCCCAGGAGGAAGCCTTCCCCGGCCGCTGCGCGGAGAACGGCGACGACCTGGGCTCCCGGCTGGTCACCGCCCGGCTGGTCCGGGACCTGATGCGCCTGGCGATGCTCATCGAACGTCGCTACCCGCCCTACAGCAAATGGCTGGGTACCGCATTCGCCCGGCTGCGCTGCGCCCCGGTGCTGCAACCACTGCTCACCGCCGCCCTCGCCGCCACCGACTGGCCGCGCCGCGAGGACGCGCTCTGCGCCGCGTACGAGCATCTCGCCCGCGCCCACAACGACCTCGCCCTGGCCGACCCGGTCGAGCCCACGGTGCGCCCGTTCCACGACCGGCCGTTCCGCGTCCTGGCCGCGGACCGGTTCGCCGACGCCACCTACGGCGCGGTCACCGACCCGGAGGTGTCCACACTGCCGCGGCACGTCGGTGGCGTCGACCAGTTCGTGGACAGCACCGACGTGCTCAGCGCGGCCGACCCGGCCCGGGCCGTCGCCGCCGCACTGCACGGGCCGTGACCGGACCGGGCACAACAGTTGATCGTCGACCACGGTTCACCCCGGCGTCATGGCGGTCCCGGTAGCGTGGCGATCGTTGATCGTGAATCGGGAGGGTGTCGATGGGTGCGAAGCGAACGGTGTGCGCCGGGATCATGGCGGCGCTGCTCGCCGCGACGACGACGGTCGCAGTGACGACGCCGGCCGCCGCGGGTGGGCAGCAACCGGGCGGGAAACGGGCCGGCGCGCTGCGGGTGGCGACCTTCAACGCCTCACTGAACCGGGACACCGCCGGCGGGCTGGTCACCGACCTGTCCGGGCGGGACAACACCCAGGCCGGCAACGTCGCCGAGGTGATCCAACGGGTACGCCCGGACGTGCTGCTGATCAACGAGTTCGACCATGACCCGCAGGGGCGGGCGCTGGCGCTGTTCCAGGACAACTACCTGTCCGTACCGCGCAACGGCACCCGGGCGATCCGCTACCCGTACCGCTACGCGGCCCCGTCGAACACGGGTGTCCCCTCCGGACACGATCTCAACAACGACGGGACCGTCGGTGGGCCCGACGACGCCTACGGCTTCGGTCTCTTCCCGGGCCAGTACGGCATGGCGGTCTACTCGGCGTACCCGATCGACCTGGCAGGTGTTCGTACGTTCCAGACGTTCCGCTGGCGGGACATGCCCGGGGCGCTGCTGCCCGACGACCCGGCCACCCCCGCGCCGGCCGACTGGTACTCCCGGCAGGAGCTGGCCGACGTGCGGCTGTCCTCCAAGAGCCACTGGGACCTGCCCGTCCGGTTGCCCGGCCGCACCGTGCACCTGCTGGCCAGCCACCCGACGCCACCGGTCTTCGACGGGCCGGAGGACCGCAACGGCCGCCGCAACCATGACGAGATCCGTTTCTGGGCCGACTACGTCTCCCCCGGACGGGCCGGCTACATCTACGACGACAACGGTCGGCGCGGCGGGCTGCGACCGGGGGCGGCGTTCGTGATCGCCGGGGACCTGAACTCCGACCCGTACGACGGTGACAGCGTGCCCGGTGCGGCGCAGCAGCTGCTCGACCACCCTCGGGTCAACGACCGGGTCGTGCCGGCCAGCGCCGGCGGTACCGCCGCGGCCCGGCGGCAGGGCGGTGCCAACCTCGACCACCGCGGCGATCCGCGTTTCGACACCGCCGACTTCGCCGACACCACCCCCGGCAACCTGCGGGTCGACTACGTGCTGCCGAGCCGGGGCCTGCCGGTCCGCTCCACCGGGATCTTCTGGCCGGTGCCGGGCGACCCGCTGTTCCGGCTGGTCGGCGACTACGACCCGGCCCTGCCGGGCGGCTTCCCCACCTCCGACCACCGGCTGGTCTGGCTCGACCTGCGGCGCTGAGGTGTGGCGGGCCCGACAGCCGGCCGCGCCGGGCCCGCCCGGCCGCAGCCGGCTACCCCGCCCGGTTCAGGGTGAGCGACACCCAGGCCCAGCCGGCGACGACCGCGACAGCAAACCCGATCATCGCGATCGGGTGCCCGCCGGAGCCGATCAACGCCAGCCAGGCCAGGGCGAAGAAGCATCCGGTGGCGATGCTGTACGCCGCCCAACCACGCTCGCCCTGCCGCACGTACCGGCGACCGGCCACCAGGCAGGCCCCGATGAGCGCGGAGAACGCGACGGCACCCGCCCCGAAGTGCGCCAGGCCGTGCCAGCTGACCTCGCCAGGACCGGCGGGAGTACCGGCGGGAAAGCCGTCGAGCGGATCGGCGACGAAAACACCCGCGAGGACCAGCCCGACGCCGTACTGGCCGACAAGCCACGGGCCGGCACGCCGGCCGAGCCCGGGATGCTCGACCCGGCGCAGGGCCGCCGCCGCGCCGACGCAGAGCAGGCCGGCGACCACGAAACTGCTGATCTGGAGCCAGCCCAGCTCGCCCGTGCTCAACACGCTGACCGGGTGCCGCCGGAAGTCGAAAGACTCCCGGGTCAGCCCCTGGACCAACGCGACAGTGACCCACACCGGCCCGGCGAGCACACCGCCGGTCAACAGCAGCCGGTCCAGGCCGGCCCGGCTGCTCATCCGGTCGACGCCGATCACCTCGGTCATCGTGCCGCTCCTCAGCCCTGGTCGAACATCTGGCCGATCCGGATCCGGTTGCCGAACGGGTCCCGGATACCGAAGTCGATGCCGTACGGCCGTTCCATCGGCTCGTCGGTGATGTCGACGCCCTTGGCGACCAGTTCCTCGTACGTCTTGTGGGCGTCGTCGGTGGTCATGAAGAGGAAGCCACCCGCAGCGCCCTTGGTGAGCAGTTCCCGGACCTGCTCGGCGGTGGCCGGATCGAGATTCGGCGGGCCGGGCTTCTCCAGCAGGATCTCCCGCTGCCGGTCGCCGGGGATGTTCACCGTGAGCCAGCGCATGAAGCCGAGATCCTGATCGGTGTTCAGTTCCAGCCCGAGCTTGCCGATGTAGAAGTCGAGCGCCTCGTCCTGGTCGAGGACGTAGATCTGGGAGCGGCTGATCGCGTTCATCGTCATGCCCGAAACGCTAGTGCAACGCCGTGACCTGCTGCTTATCCAAAACTGCTCGGTCTGGTCCACGCCTTCGTGAAGCAACTGGGCACCGGTGCGGCGGGCGCCGTCCGCCGCTTGCGGTAGTCGGTGGGTGACTCCCCGACGATCTGTCGGAAGGTACGACTGAACGTCCCGAGGCTGCCGAAACCGACAGCCGTGCAGACCTCTGTCACGTCCTGACCGGTGTGCAGCAGCAGGTACATGGCCCGCTCCACCCGACGCCGTTGCAGGTAACGGTGCGGCGTCTCACCGAAGGTGGCCCGGAAGGTGCGGATGAAGTGCGCCTCGGACACGTGCGCGATCCGCGCCAGCGTCGGGATGTCGAGCGGTCGCGCGTACGCCCGATCCATGGCGTCCCGAGCGCGCAGCATCGCCCGGTTCGTCTCCTCGACCGCCCTGCTCAACCGCCACCTCCCTCCGGATACGGTGCCACGTCCGGGTTCGGGTTGGCCACACGGCTGGGGGTGGACGCTGGAGCTTGCTAGATCGCGCCGCCCGGAGGATGCGGGAATAATCCAGACCTCCCCGCGATTCACCCGCCAGACGTCCATTCAGTTCCCATGGACGCCTTTGAACCCGGTCGCGAATCAACCGAGCGTTGAACCCAATTCCGTCAGCGCGACTGTTGAATCTGACACAACAGCGCCAAGTTGCCAGCATTCGGATCGGTCGGCCGATCCGACGGCGTAGGCAAAAAGCGCGGACCATGTCCGCCGTTTCTCCGTCGTCGGTCACACTGGGCCGAAATAGCCCTCATAATCTTTTGCCCGAGACAATCGAAGATCAGAAGCAGGTGCGCCCCGCCTGCCATCACACCCGCAACATAGGCGGTTCCACGATCAATAGGGACAAAACGACACCGCGACGAGGCCGCGCAGGCAGACGGTCGAGGGTTGACGTCCGGTCCGCACGTCCCGCAGGATGTAGGCAGCCATCAATGACGGGGGAAGCAAAGGTGGATTTCAAAATATTAGGACCAGTGGCCGTGCGCTCGGGAGACGAATTCATTCCGATATCGGGACCCCGGCACAGAAGAATACTCGCCACGTTGTTAGTTGATCCGGAACGCCCTGTTTCAACCTCTCGCCTCGTCGAGGTCCTGTGGGGTGAAGGCCCGCCATCGACCGCCGTGCAGCAGGTACAGAACTGCGTGGGAACGCTTCGCAGACTGCTGTCGAGTACGGGCGTCCAGGCCGACATCGCACGAATATCGGCAAGCTACCGCTTAATCACCAACGGCAACCAGGTCGATGCGAGTCAGTTCGTGCAAATACTCTCCGACGCCGAAACGCGGGCTCGTGCGGGCGACCTCCACCATGCCTCGGCGTCGATACGCCGAGCACTCAGCCTCTGGTCCGGAAAGGCCCTGGAAGATGTGGGTTCGGACGCCCTGGCTCCGGTCGCCGCGCGGTTCGAGGAAATGCGGTTACGGGCGCTCGAACAATGCGGGAAGATTGACCTCGCCCAGGGTAACAATGCGAACGTCGTGGTGGAATTCTCCGAGTGGGTGAGCCGATACCCCTACCACGAGAACCTACACGGCTACCTCGCCCTGGCGATGCACAACATGGGCCGGACAGCGGACGGGCTGCGGGTGCTACAGAGTCTGCGGTCGCGGCTGAGCACCGAGCTCGGCATCGAGGCCGGTGCGTTCGTGGACAAGGTGCACCGCGGGTTGCTCGACTCGCAGGAGGCAAACATCCCGGACCCGGGCGGCATGCCGTTCGACGCGGACGTCCTGCAGATGGTGCGTTCTGCGGTCGACCAGATGACCCGCGCCGTGGCGCTGCTGTCGTCGCAGACGTGCCAGACCTGCAGCAGTTCGCCGTCCACCCCGTCGTCGGGCCGCTTACGGCGGGCATCAAGAGCACCCGCCGATGCCGCGTAGCAGCCGAGCGGGAGTTAAGTAGCTGATCCAGCGGCGGTTCGTGCTCCGGAGCACGAACCGCCGCTGGGCGCGGCTCTAGGACGCGTCGTAGCTGGTGCAACGCCAGCCGCTACTGGGCGGAGTGGTGCTCCATGCAGTCGCGAAGCAGGCGCGGTGACGGTCCGACTCGTTTGGCGCCATGTAGGACCAGGTGGCTCCGGTGCATCCCCCGTTCGAACCCGCCTTGTTGCGGACTCGGACGGTGACCCAGTACCAGCTGCCGTCAACATTCTGGTACTTCTGCTGTTCGACCCGCACGAACAGCACCGGACACGTCCCAGCTGCTTGGTCATCGCGGACCACCCGCGCCCAAGCGGCCCTGCAACCGGACGACTTCCGCAACTGGAGCGTGTACTTGCCCGAGTCGAGGAAGGATTCCCGCGGCGTGGAGAGTCCGTTGCTGCTGCAACCCTCCGTCTCCGGATTCTTGTTGTCACAGGCGGTGCCGACACAGGCAGCGTAGCTCGGCGCGGCCACGCCGAGCACGACGCCTAGCACGATCGCAAGCACGGTAGCTACCTGAGCCAGAACGCGACGGCCGCGTCGGGTCGTCCGAGCGGGTGCCTCAAGTTGAGCCATTAGACCTCCTCCATGGGACCTTTCGAGCCGTCGGTTCCTGGTCCTCAGACGGCGCGACAACTGAGCCGGATCCTGCTCTGCCTCGTCATCAGAGCCGCATCGCCGCACCATTGCCCGGGCACTGCGGCGAGTGGGACCTCTCCGGACACCCCACGCACGACAACGACGTGGCCCGGCTTACCGGGGCGAGGAACCGGAAGCGCGGCCGTGGTCGGCCGGTGGTGGCGTGGTGGTGGATCGATGAGTCGCATCGTCAGGATGCCAACTATCCGCCCGACATCGGGGCGGTGCCGGCACCTTCGGGTTGACCGGCAGAGTGTCGTCGCCCAACAGGAGGAAACACATGCGCCTGTCCAGGATCGCCGCGACAGTTGCGGTGCTCGCCGCCACCGCCGCCGTCCCGGTTCTCAACGCGAGCCCGGCCGCCGCCGCCACCCCTCAGTGCATGCTGTCGATCGTCTACCAGAACAAGTTCGTGCCGGGTAACTGGGACCTGGGCCCGAACTGCGTGATGGGCGTGGGTGCCATCGGTAACCATGTGGCCGACCTTCAGTGGAGCCTGAACAAGTGCTACGGAAAGAACCTCGCGACCGACCGCGAGTTCGGGCCGAAGACCCGCGACGCACTCAAGCAGGTACAGTCCAGCCTCAAGATCACGGCCGACGGGGTGTACGGGCCGCAGACCGCGCGCGCGATGAACCACCGGGTCAACGGTGGCGGCTGCGGCAGGATCACCTTCTAGCTTGATCTTCAACCCGTGGTCGGTTCGTATCGACCCTTGCTGATCATGGCCGCAGCCCTTGGTCGATCATTCTTCTTGGCTACGGAAGAAGATCGGAACCAAGGGCTGCGGGATGATCTCGGACGGTCCCGTCCGCACCTCAGCCTCACCCGAGCAGCATGATCAACAACACATGACACATCTGTCGGGACTTCCCCTTGACACATGTCTCGGGACAGGACAGTTTCTCGCGAGCGCGAGCTGTCCACGATTGACAGCCGGCGGCGAACACGGCGGCACATCGACTACGCGAGCGAACGCGATGCACAGGCCGGATCCCGGCAGGGCTTCCGTTGTCCCACAGGTCAACGCTTGCGCTGATTGTTCTTCGGGCGCACGGTAACCAGTTCGTGAGCCGTTCCGACCCGTCATCGAACGCATACGCACCGACGGCGCAACATGTCGACATCCCGCCGAGCAGCCGACTTCTCTAGTTGACGCTTGATAAAGCAAATGCTTGAGTAAGGTCATGGGAACCACCATCGAGGATCAGCGGCTTGACGCGGTGTTCACCGCCCTGAGCGACCGCACCAGGCGGGACATCATCGCTCGGCTCAGCACGGGCGAGGCGACGGTCAAGGAGTTGGCGGAGCGGTACGAGATGAGCATGCAGGCCGTGTCACAGCACATCGGGGTCCTTGAGCGATCCGGCCTGGTCAGCCGGGGCCGGCACCGGCAGACCCGACCGTGCCGGCTCGAACCGGCGGCCCTTGCGGTCGCCGTCTCGTGGATCGAGCAGAGCCGCCGCACCTGGGCGGCACGAATGGACCGGCTGGAAACCCACCTCGCCGATCTGCAACAGGGTGAGAGCCGGTGAATGACGAGCTTGTCTACCGACGGGTGCTGCGGGCACCACGCGAGTTGGTGTGGCGTTGCCTCACCGAGCCCGCCGAACTCGCGCGCTTCTGGGGGCCGCAGGGGATGGACACCCCCGTCGACGGCATCGTCGTCGAACTCCGGCCGGGCGGCCGCTTCGAGACCCTGATGCTCGGCACACACGGCAGCCACCGGATGGTCGCCATCTTCACCGATGTGGTGCCGCCCGAACGGCTGGCCTGGATCGAGCCGGCCAGCGGGATGCACACCACCAGCACGCTCGATGACCTCGGCGACGGCACCACCTGCGTCGTCATCCGTCAACGGCACGTACCCGAGGCGATGCGTCGGCCCGAGGCGCGAGCCGGCTTCATCACCTCCCTCGACAAGCTCGAGAAACACCTCGCTCACCTCATACAGGGAGACCGACAGTGACCGATCCGCAGTCCTGGGTGTCAACGACCTACGAGCGGCTCGCTGATCTTCTCGCCGCCGCAACCGTCGCGACGTGGAACGCATCCTCGCTGTGCGAGAAGTGGCTCGTACGTCACGTGATCGCGCATGTGACGATGCCGGTGCGGCTGACCCCCGAGCAGTTCGGTGCCGAGATGGCGGCGGCCGGCGGTGACTTCACAGTGCTCTCCGACACCGTGGCGACGCGGGACGCCGCGCTGCCCCTCGCCGACCTACTCGATCAGCTGCGATCGCCTGAGCTGCACGCGTGGCAACCGCCGGGCGGTGGCGCGGCAGGTGCACTGAGTCACGCCGTCATCCACTCCCTGGATGTGACGATCGCGCTCGACCGGCCCGCGGTCGCCCCACGGGAGGCGGTGACCGCAGTCCTCGACCACCTCGCCGCCACCAACGGCACCCTGTTCGGGGTGGACATGACAGATGTCCGGCTCGAAGCCACCGACATCGCCTGGAGCACGGGGCATGGCCAGCTCGTCCGCGCCGACAGCGGCGCACTTGTGGCACTCCTCAGCGGTCGCGCGCTCCCCGGCGGGTCCACCCTTCCCCGCAGCTGACCGCTGGGCCGTTCAGGGACAGCCAGCGAGACTGTCAGCCTGGCAGCAGCGAAAGGGCCCGTTCCCGGCAGTGCTGGAGGTGTGCCCGCTCGGCGGGGTCGTGGGTGAGGTCGATCGCGCTGGCGTAGGCGTCGGCCGCCTCCGTGTGGCGGCCGAGCCGTTCGAGCAGGTGGGCGCGGGCGGCCCTGACCGGTTGAAACCGTCGGGCCCGACCGTTCTCGACGCTCAGCAGCTCGTCGAGCCGGGCCAGCCCGGCCGCTGGGCCCTCGACTTCGGCGGTGGCGACCGCGTAGGCGACCGCGCCGCCGAGCGATGGCGCGACCGCGTGTAACGCACGGTGCAGGTCCAGCAGCGCCGGCCAGTCGGTGGTGCCGGTCTCGCGCCGGGCGCAGTGCACGGCCTGGACGGCGGCCTCGAGTTGGAAGCGGCCGACCTGCCCGCGCGCGTGGGCGGCGCGCAGGTGCGCGTACGCCCGGTGGATCAGGCGGTCGTCCCAGCGCGACGGGTCCTGCTCGGCCAGCGGCACGAACCGCCCCTGGCCGTCGAGACGGGCCGGCAGGCGCGCGGACGAAAGTTGGACGAGAGCGGCGAGGCCGTGCGCCTCCGGGTCGGGCACCAGTGTCGTCAGCACCTCCGCGAGGTGCAGGGCCTCGGTGGGCACCTGCCGGGCCTCCGGTCCGGTAGTCGCCCAGTCGATGACGTACGCCCCGTAGACCGCCTCCAGGACTGCCGACATCCGCCCCGGCAGATCGCCGCGGTCGGGGATGCGGAACGGGATCCGCGCGGTCTTCACGCGCCGCTTCGCCCGCACCAGGCGGGTCGCCATCGTCGACGCCGGCACCGAGAAGGCCCTGCCGACCTGAGCGGCCGTGAAGCCGAGCACCGTGTTGAGCATGAGCGGGGTGTGCACGGCGCGCTCGATCGCCGGATGGGCGCACACGAGCATCAGTTCCAGCCGCCGGTCCGGAATGGCGTCGAGGTCGAGGCCGTCCAGATGCACCGGGCCGTCCCGCTCGACGTCGAGCGGCCCGGTGCGTTGCCAGTGCGCCGACTTCCACAGGTCCCGTAGCCGATTACGCGCCACGGTCAGCAGCCACCCGTCGGGAGACTCCGGCACGCCCTGGTCGGGCCAGGTGCGCAGGGCCCGCTCGAACGCGTCGGCGAGGGCGTCCTCGGCGGCGGCGAGGTCACTTGTCGACGCGGACAACAGGGCGAGCAGCCGTCCATAGCTGTCGCGGGCTGCGACCTTCGCGGCTGCCCACCCTTCGTCGCCGACGGTCAGCTCGTCCATGCCCCGTCGACGATCGCCGTCGCGCTCGGACGTACCTCCACCACGCCCCACTGCGCGGCCGGGCACTTCTCCGCCCAACCGATCGCGGTGTCGAGGTCCGGCACATCGAGGAGGAACACCCCGGCCAGCGCCTCCTTCGTCTCGGCGAACGGGCCGTCCTGCACCCGCAGGTCACCGTCCCTACGGGTGACTGTCGTCGTCGCCGCGGTCGGCTGCAACACATCGGCCGCCAGCAGCACCCCGGCCGCGACCAGCGCCCGACCGTACGCGTCGAAGGCCGCCCTCGCCTCGGCGACGACCTCGTCGCTCAGCTCACCCTCGCCCGGCTCACCGTAGTGAATCAGCAGCGCGTAACGCATGGTCATCTCCTTCGCTCCCAGTGTGGGCCATGGTGCCCGCACCGAGATGACGAACGACGGCAACCCGAATCGCCATCCGCCGCCGGGAAAGCCTCGGACCCGCCTCAACCAGCTCTTACCAGGTGCGCAGGCCGCTGTACGTCGTCCTGACATCGGCGAAGGAAGCCTGCATCGAATCGCGCTCCCGCCGGGACACTGCGGCAGGATCGCCGCTCACAACCCGGGGAGGGCCGGCCGTTGGACCGGAACTCAGCGCAGTGTGGCAATCGCGGCCCTGAGGTCGGACTGGGTGATCGGATCCACCGACACGCCTCCGACCGCCTCCCGCATCGCCTTGGCGAACTGGACCCGGCGCAACAGTTCGCGGATGTCGGCACCGGTGAAACCGGCGCTGAGCGCGGCCAGCTCCTGGACGTCGATATCGTCGGCGACCAGCCGGAAACCGGGACGCTCGTACCGGGCGACCAGGTTCCGCAGCATCTTGACGAAGATGTCGGCACGGCCGGTCTCATCGGGTGCCGCAATCGCCAGCTTGACGTCGAACCGCCCGGAACGGACAAGTGAGGCGTCCACCCGCTGCGGGAAGTTGGTGGTGGCCACGACGATGACGTTCGGGTTCTCCTCGACCAGGGTGTTCATCTCCTGCTTGAAGATCCCGGCCACCGCGTTGACCGCCTGGCTGGCAGCGTCACCGCCGGCCCCGGCGTAGCTGATGATGCTGTCGAACTCGTCGAAGAGCAGCACGGTGGGCTCCCGCCAGCGCCGGGCTTCCCGGAAGATCCGCTTGATGTTGCGCTCCGACCCACCGAGCCACTTGTCGAGGATCTCCGGGGTGCGGATCTCTCGGAACTCTGCCCCGATCTCGTTGGCCAGGGCCCGAGCCAGCATGGTCTTGCCGGTTCCCGCCGGACCGTACAGCAGAATCCCCTGTGGTCGGCGGGCACCCCAGCGGGCCAACACCTCCGGATGACGGAACGACACGGCGATCTCGCGGAAGCGGGTGACCACCTCGTCGAGACCACCGACCTGATCGAGGGTCACCGCGCCGGAATCGGGAAGGGCCAGCGGCCGGGTCAGCTCCGGCGGCCGGCCCAGCACGTACCGGTGCCCGCGCAGCAGCCGGGGGTCCGGGCCGTCCCCGACGATCTCCCGCACCGCCTGGAGCACCACACCGAAAGCCGCGTTCACGCTCGCCGGCGTGACGGCATCGCCGGGCATCGCCACCCGCATGGTGATGCGCTGTTCGCCGCGACCGCCCGGCGCGGGCCACTGAAGATCGGTGCGCAGACCCAGCTCCGCCGCCTCGCCGAGGGTCGCGATGCCGGCCGGATCGGTGGCTCGCATGCCGTCGGGAAGCGGGGCGGGGGCGGAAATCCCCAGGCGGTGGGACGCCGCGACCGCGACCCTACCCACCCCGGCCAGCGCTTTGTCGGCGCCGGGTCGGGTGCGAGCCAGCCTGCGGGCCAACAGCAGTCCCGCCGGGCCGACGAGCACGCCGAGCAGTGAGTTGGCCGTGACGACCGCCAGCGGATGGGCGGGGCCGGTGCGGATCTCGGCTTCGAACCGGTACCCGGGCCGGCCGCCGTCGTGCTGCGCACGGAGCGTGCAGCGCACCTGGCGTACCGGCGTGGGGAAGGCGGTGCTGTCCAGCAGCGGCACGGCACCGGTACGGGCCGCGCTCAGTGTGCCGGCCAGGTCGACGACGCTGATCTGCGCGCCGAACCGCTCGAAGTGGTCGGCGTGCGGCCGGAGCTGATACCGCTCTTCGTCCACCTGGACCACGTCCCTCACCCGGGGGATATCGACCAGGAGAAGTCTGCCAGGGCGAAGGGGCACCTGCCACCGCGGAAGGCGGTGGGCCCGCTACAGGGCCGGTCGGATCAGGAAGGTGGCCGTCGAGGACGCTGCCCCGTCACCGATCTGGGAGATCCGCATCTGCGCGTGGGGGTGGTGGCTCAGGTACCGGTCCGGGTAGTTGTGCGAGCGCAGTGACGTGTGCCGGCCGCCGATGCCGGTGACCGGGCAGAACGTGGCGTCGGCGCGGAACAGGGCGCTGCCCTCGGCACGGTGCAGGAACACGCGGAATTCGGAGTGTCGTAGGTAGTGGCCGGGGAAGTTGACCGACTCGAAAGAGACACAGCTACCGCTGGCGAGACCGGAACGGACGATGAACGCCGCATCGGCTTTCGTGCCGGCGCTGCTTGTGGCATTCACCGGTTCGACTCGGGCCTGGAAGTTGGCGTGTCGGACCCGGTGTCCGGACTGGCTGGCGGCTTCCAGACCGATACGGGCCCCGGGAACCAGCTTCGGACCAGCCGGACGGGCGGGTGCGGCGGAGGGTGGTGGTGCGGGGGCACTCGGGGCGGGTGGTGGGACGTTTGTGGCCGGGTTCGCCGGTGTGCTGCCGGGTGCGGTCGAGCCGGAGCCGGCGTCGGCGCGCGGGTTGAGGCCGGGCCGGACGACAGGGTCGGCGGTCAGGCCCGGCGGCGCGGTCTCGTCGTTTCCGATGTCGGACCCGGTGCCGTCGGTGCCGGGCGGCAAGCCGTTGGCAGGGTCGTCCGCGGCACCGTCAGGAAGGGGCATTCCGGCGACGAACTCACCGCGGATCGGCTCCTGGGGAGCCCCGTCGCGCAGTGCTGTCACCACGACGAGCGCGGTGACGACGACGAGGGCGGCCCCGCCGAGCAGGTGCGCGCGTCGTCGGGTGGCCCGGCCGATGATCTCACCCCGGCTGCCGGAGGCAGCGTGCGGCGCTTGGTACTCGGGGACTGCTACCGGGTGAGGGTCGATGGCACCACCCGCTTCGGCTGACGGCGCGATGACCGGCCGCGGCGTGTTCCGTCGTAGGGACCTGGCGGCCCGATGCTGCTTCGTAACGGCTTCCGATTGATGAGGTGCTGGCTGGGTGGTAGCCGAATCGGGCCCGCCTGCCCCGGAAAGCCAGCCGCCTATCCGCAGATGTGACCGACCGTTGCCACTCTGGGACATGATGCTCTCCTGCTGGCTCAGCGGCGCACGCCTGCCCGGACATGATCAAAGGGCCGCAGCGGACACACTCTCACCTTCGCCGGATCGGCGCCAGTACCGCGTTTCCTCGTTGTGCGCGGCAGCGGAGGCTGGTGCCCGTGGCGGCCCTACCGGTCACCGGCGGGGGCCAGGGCCAGAGTCCGGGCGTACGCGATGGCGGCCGGGGTGTCGGGGAAGACCAGTCCGTCGCGACGTAGCTGGTCGGCCACGCCGAGCGCGTCGAGCACCTGGTCATGACCGGGCACGATGCCGGAGAGCAGCACGGTGATGCCGCGTCCCTGGAGCCGCCGGATGGCGTCGCCGAGCACGTGGGCCCCGGTGGCGTCGATGGTGGAGACCCGGGACATTCGCAGAATGACCACCCGCACGTCGGCGACGTCGGAGAGCCGGAGCAGGAAATTGTGCGCGGCGGCGAAGAAGAGCGGCCCGTCGAGCCGGTAGGCCACGATGTGCTCGGTGAGCAGGGCCCGCTCCTCGTCAGTGTGCTCGTTGGAGTCGAGCGGCACCTGTTCGAGTTTGGCGCTGCGGGCGATGGCACGCAGCGCCACCACGACGGCCACGCCGACACCGACGGCCACGGCGGAGACCAGGTCCCAGATCACTGTGACGGCGAAGGTCAGCACCAGCACGAGCGCGTCGCCCCGGGTGGCGCGGGCGAGCGCCCACAGCGACGCCGCCTCGACCATCCGTACCGTGGTGGCCAGCAGGACTCCGGCCAGGGCGGCGAGCGGGATGCGGCCGACAAGCGGTGCGGCGGCCAGCACGATGCCGGCCAGCGCCACCGCGTGGGTGAGCGCGGCCAGTTTCGAGGCCGCTCCGGCCCGCACGTTGACGGCGGTGCGTGCGATGGCCGCGGTGGCCGGGATGCCGCCGAACAGCGGGGAGGCCAGGTTGGCCAGGCCCTGCCCGAAAAGTTCCCGGTCGGGGTCGTGCCGCTGGCCGACGGTCATCCCGTCGGCGACGGTGGCCGAGAGCAGACTCTCCAACGCGGCCAGCGCCGCCACCGCGAACGCGGCGGGCAGCAGCACGCCCACCGCCCCGAGGTCGAGAAAGTCCAACGACGGCGCGGGCAGCGTCTGCGGCAGCGCGCCGATCCGGACCAGGTCGACCGGCACGAACTCCGCGAACAGCGTGGCGGCGGCCACCGCCAGCAGCGAGAAGGGCAACGCCGGACGCCACCGGGCACCGAGCAGCATCACCGCCGCGACACCGAGGGCCACCGCGACGGCGGCCGGCCGAGGGTGTACGACGAAACGGGTGACCGCGTCGGCCGCCACCGCCCACACCCGGTCGCCCTGCGCGTCGGTGACGCCGAGCGCGGCCGGCACCTGTTGCAGGGCGATGACCACGGCGATGCCGGCGGTGAAGCCCTCGATCACCGGCACCGGCAGGTAGCGGACGTAGCGTCCGAGGCGGGCGAGGGCCAGGGCGATCAGGATCAGCCCGGCCAGCGCGCCGACCATCAGCACCCCGGTCGCCCCGAACTGCGCCACGACCGGCACCAGCACCACGGTCATCGCGCCGGTCGGGCCGGAGACCTGGAGGTTCGAGCCGCCGAAGACGGCCGCCACCGCACCGGCGACCACGGCGGTGATCAGCCCGGCCTCCGCGCCGAGCCCGGAGGTGACCCCGAAGGCGAGCGCCAACGGGAGCGCGACCACCGCGACGGTGAGCCCGGCCACGAGGTCCCGGCGGGGTGAGCGGCGTACCGCCTGCCAGTCCGCGCGGCCCGGCAGCAGGTCACGGAGGCGGCGCCAGGCGGCGGGCAGGGTCGGTCCGGCCGGATTGACCGGCCTGGTGGCGGTGGGCGTCACCGGTCCGGTCCGCCGGCGCGCAGCTCGTCCAGCAGGGCGTCCCGGTCGGTGAGCACCGCGCCGAGGATCCGCCGCCCCGCGGCCAGCAGGTCGGCGACGTCGGGGGTGCTCAACGCGTACATCACCAGCGAGCCGTCGCGGTACGAGGTGACCATGCCGGCCCGACGCAGCACGGCGAGCTGCTGGGAGAGGTTGGACGCCTCCACGTCGATGGCGGCCAGCAGGTCACGCACCGGTTTGGGACCGTCCTGGAGCAGTTCCAGCACCCGGATCCGGACCGGGTGGCCGAGGGTGCGGAACAGCTCCGCCTTCGCCTGGTACAGCGGTACCGACACGCCACGTCCCTCCTCCGGGTGCCGCCGCCCACGGCAATACCCTGAAGACTTTAGCACTTGCAGAATTCTTCAACTCATTGCCCCGGGCCACCGTCACCCGTCGGGCCACCGAACGGACGCGACAGGTTTCAGGGGATCGGTCTCACCTGGGTGGCGCCGCGCCAACAGCCCGTCCGTGCCAGGGGCGAGGCCCAGCCCTGACCGGACAGCTGCACCTGGGCCCAGACACAGGTCCGGGTGCTGGTCAGCAGGTTGCCGAAGGTGGAGATGCCGGCGTAGTCCATCGCGAAGTCGGCCTGCCGGCCGGCATCGTCGCCGTCGAACACGGTGAGCTGGATCCGGGCTGGCCGGGGCACCTCCACCGCTGCCGGCACCGGCACGAATCGCGGCCAACTCGCGCCGCAGGACGGCGCGTAGCGCAACTCGACCGTCCCGATCACCCGCTCGTCGAGCAGCACCGCGGCACTGTCCACGGTGGTCACCGCCGGGTCGACGGCGCATCCTGCGTCCTTCGGATCGGCACCGTCACGGACCTCCCCGGTGCCCGCCGCCAGCTCCGGCTGCGCAGTCCCTGAGGCCGGTGCTGCCGTCACGGTCGGCGTCCCCGTCGGCCCTCCGCCCGACCGGAATCCCCCGACCAGCCAGGGCAGGGTCGCGAACCCTGCCACCATCATCGCGGCCAGAGCCAGCGCGCCCGTGGTACGCCGGCTGCGACGCTCCGGTGTGCCCGTGCCCGCCTCCGGCGGCCCGCCATCGACCGGGTGCGCCTCGTCTGCGGCGGTCGGGGAATCCTCGGCCGGCCGACCCGCAGCCCCGTCGGCCGCCGTCGCGTCGGCGGTCACCCGCCACCGCTCGGTCCATTCCGCCTCGTCGCCGCCGAGTGCCCGCACGTACGCCAGCGTCGTGTCCAGCGTCGGCAGCCTCCGCCCGCCGGCCGCCTCCGACAGCGAACTCGCGGACCGGTGGGCCCGCCGGGCGAGGGCCTGATACGTGGGACGGCCTGCCTGGTCGCGCAGCGTCCGCAGGTCGGCGGCGAACGCTTGAAGCGGGTCGGCGGTGGGGTCCAGGGGGCGTTCCGCCCGGGCCATGGGCCGCTCCTCGAATTGATTGACCACAACCGGGATTCATTGTCCGACGCGACACAGCGTAGAGATCAGTGTCGACGGACGGTAGAGATGAGAAGCCGAATCCCGGGGCTGACACAGCCCATCACAGGTCAGGAGAGACAATGATCCGGAACGCCCGACGGTTGGCCGCCGCTGCCGCAGGCGCCCTCATCGCGGCCAGCCTGCTGGTCGCGACGCCCGCCAGCGCCGCACCCTGTAGCGGTCACGGCTGCGACGGCACCGACCCGGTCGACACCGGCTGCTCCACAAACGCCCGCAACGCCACGACCCACCCGAAGTACATCATGCAGGGCTCGACCACCCTCGCCGTCGTGGAGCTGCGCTGGAGCGAGACCTGCAAGACCAACTGGGGCCGGATCTCCAACCGGGTCAGCCCGCACAACACCGTCCGGGTGCGGGTGACCCGGGCCAACCCGAGCGCCACCACCGACTGGTACGGCGGCACGGGCAACCAGTACTACGGCGACCAGCTCTACGGGCAGAACATGACTGTCTGTGCGGTGGGCGAGGTCGTGACGGCGTCCGGCACGAAGTACACAAGCGATCCGCTCTGCGCCTGACACCCGCCGATGTCGGCCCTGCGGTGCGAGCAGGACCGGCAGGTACGGCAACCGGGCCGGCGCGTCATGGGACCACGCGCCGGCCCGGTACCCCTCCCCGGCGCGGCCTACTCGGCGCGCAGGTGGTCCAGGTCGTGGACTCCCGGGCTGACCCAGATCAGAATGCCGCGGACGTCGGCCAGGGCCGAGGTGTCGCAGGACATCTGGGTCAGCAGGTCGATCTCCACGGTGGTGGTCGTACCCTCACCGACCCAGCCGAACGCCGACTGGCACCAGGCCCAGCCGGCACCGGTCTGCACCGCGATCGAGGTGGAGGTGCCCGCCGAGGCCGAGGTGCGCAGGTCGTAGCGGAGCACACCCTTGGTCGACAGGTCCACCGGTTCGGGCAGGGCCGCCCCGAACCAGCCGCCGCCGGTCGCGGTGACCCGCAGACCGTATCCGCCGTCGGTGGCGAAGGCGTCCGTCCGCGCCAGGGTGCCGGCGTCGGCCTGCCAGTCGCCGGGTGCCCAGCCCTCCAGGCCGGTCTCCCAGGAGGCCAGCACGATCGGAGCGCCAGGTGCGGGTTTGACGGTGACCGTCAACTCGGCGACGTTGGACCGTCGGCCGGCGTTGTCCTGCACCGTGTACGAGGCGACGGCCCGGCCCTGGAACCCGTCGGCCGGCGTGAACTCGACCGAGCCGTCGGTGCCCAGCGCGAGACGGCCGCCGGTGACGGAGACGGTGCGCTGCTGTCCGGGTACGCCCGGATCGAGGTCGATCGTGGACGGCCGCACGGTTGCCGCGTACGCGATGTCGTTGCTTGTCGGGGTGAGGGTGACAGGCGTGCCGGCCTCGGTGACAGCGGTGTCGTGGTCGGCGACCGGCGGGCGCGGGCGGAAACCGCGCCGGATCGTCTCACCCGCGTTGCTCAACGTGGTGCAGACCGGGCTCGGGCAGTAGACGGTGTAGCCGTCGTAGTCCGGGTAGAGGGTGCCGTCGTCCTGGACGCCGGAGAGGATCCAGTGCATCAGGCCGGTGCCGCCGGTGCGGATGAACGTGTCGGTCCAGCGCTGGTACACCGGGTTGCGGGTGGCCTTGTCGTGCCAGCCGAACTCGCCGAGCACGGCCGGCTTGCCGATCCGCTCCGCCTCCCGGTTGTGCCGCTCGATCCAGCGCACACTCCAGTCGGCGTCGTTGCCCCAGTGGTCCGGGTACAGGTGGTAGCCGAGCACGTCGACGGCGGGCAGCCGGCTCAGCGCGACCGAGTCGACGCCCTCGCCGCAGTTGACCGTCCAGTGCCCGGCGTCGGCGCCGTCGCAGAAGAAGCCTTCGTCGCCGACGCCGACCAGGTGCCGGCGGTCCACCGACTTGATGTGCCGGCTCATCTCGTCGGCCCAGGTGGTGATGGTGTCGGTGGAGCACCGCGGCGACGCCGGGTAGACCCCGGAGCCCTTGCAGCGCGGCTCGTTCGCCAACTCCCAGGCCATGATTGTCGGATCGTCCTTGTACGCCGTCCCGGTCAGCGGGTTGACCCGGTTGAGCAGGTGCGACACCCAGTCGCGGTACCAGCCCCGGATCACCGGATCGGTGTAGAAATCGTCGTGATGCTCGGCGCCGCGCCAGCGCACGTACTGGTCGATGCCGCCGAAGTCGCGCCAGTTGTTCGTCAACGGGATGACCACGCGGACGCCGGCCTGGCGGGCCGCGTAGAGCACGTAGTCGAGGCGCTGAAGACCGTCCGGGCCGTCGTTGAAGGCGGGCTTCTCACCGTCCCAGTACTGGAACCACACCCCGTCGGCGGGGCCGTGCACCGAGTCGGAGCCGCCCGGGGTGCCGATGTCGAGGAACCCCCAGTGCCGCAGCACGGTGAACCCGGCGGCCTTCGCGTCGGCGAACACGTCGTCGACCATCGCCCGGGACTTGTACATCAGGTAGTAGTTGTTCGTCCCGGCGAACCGGAACGGCCTACCGTCGACGAACAGCCGGTCGCCCTTGCGGACCACGAACCCCTGGGTTCGGCCGCCCGCCGCCCCGGCACCCGGCACCGCCCCGGGCGCGGCACCGGCCGGGGACGCGGCCGCCGCCGGGGCCCTCGGCGGTACGCCATCCGCCGGGGCCTGTGGCGGTGCGGCCACCGCCGGCCCGGCACCCGCGGTGACCAGCAGGCCCGCCACGGCCAGCAGTACGCCGACCAGTCTCCTTCTCATCGGCTTTCCTTTCGGTGGTGGTGGTGTCACAGGTCGTTGACGCAGCGCAGCACCGGCCGAGTGGTGAGGGCGGTGGGATCGAGGGGCGTGGCCGACCGCACGGTGAAGCTCGCCGACTCGCCGGGGAGCAGGGTGACGAGCGCCGTGTCGACCTCGGCGGCCGGGTCGAGCCGGTCCGGGTACAGCGTCACGTCGCGCAGGATGGTGCGGGCGGTGACGCGTACCCGTTGACAGTCGTCGGCCGGTTCCACTGTCGCGTCGAAGGCCGCCGCCGGCCATCGGACGTCGCGGTCCTCGGCGAAGAACCACCACGCCCGTCCGGTCGGGTCGCCCGTGTCGGCGACAAGCAGCTCGTCAGGGGCGTCGTCGGGCCGCACCAGTTCGTCCGGCAGCGCCACGGTCACCGACGAGTACGCGGGCACGTCCAACTCCAGCGTGGTCTTCGCCTTCGGCTCCCCGGCCAGGGTGAGCCGGGTGGCGGTGGCCGACGCCCGCCACGGCTGCCCGCCGTCGTTCACCGCGACCAGGGCCAGCCCGCTGCCGCGGGGCTGCACGGTGAGCAGCCGGTCGGCGTAGGCGTGGCGCAGCGCGTACCAGAGTGGCTTGCGGCGGCCGTCGCCGTCGACGGCGGCCCACGAGGTGACCGGCCAGCAGTCGTTGAGCTGCCAGACGATGGTGCCCATGCACCGGCCCCGGTGGGAGCGGAAGTGTTCCACCCCGAGGGCGATGGCCCGGGCCTGGTTGAGCTGGGTCAGCCAGTGCCAGTCGTCGAAGTCGCGCGGCTCGGGCAGGTGTGCGTCAAGTCCCCGGCGCAGTTTCCGGTCACCGTCGGCCGCCTTCTGGTGGTGTGCCATGCCGGGTGAGTCGTGGGCCAGCGGGTCGTCGGAGAGCGCCCGGCGCAGCGTCGCGTACGCGGGTGGTCCCTGGTAGCCGAACTCGGCGACGAACCGGGGCAGGTACTCCCGGTACTTGACGTAGTCGTCGGTGTTCCACACGTCCCAGATGTGCGTGGTGCCGTAGGCAGGGTGGTTGGGGTGGATCTCCTCGCTGCCCGACCAGGGGCTGCCCGGCCAGTACGGGCGGGTCGGGTCCAGCGTGGCGATGATCCGGGGCAGCAGGTCCAGGTAGTAGCCACGCCCCCAGCTACGCCCGGCCAGCGGCGCCTGCCAGTCCCAGTCGTGCCAGCCCCAGATGTTCTCGTTGTTGCCGGTCCACAGCACCAGCGAGGGGTGCGGCGCGAGGCGGGTCACCTGTTCGGCGGCCTCGGCGGCCACCTCGGTGGCGAACGGCTCCTCCTCCGGGTACGCGGCGCAGGCGAAGAGGAAGTCCTGCTGGACCAGCAGGCCACGTTCGTCGGCCAGGTCGTAGAAGTCCTCCGACTCGTAGCGGCCGCCGCCCCAGATCCGCAGCAGGTTGACGTTTGCGGCCTCGGCCTGGTCGAAGCGGTGGGCCAGGCGCTGGCGGGTGATCCGGGTGGGAAAGACGTCGTCGGGGATCCAGTTGACGCCCCGGACGAAGACCGGCACCTCGTTGACGTACAGCGCGAACGGGGCACCGTGCTCGTCGGGGGTGGTGTCCAGGCGTACCGACCGGAAGCCGATCCGGCGGTGCCATTCGTCGAGCGGGCTGCCGTCGGAGTCGTGCAGGGTGACCGTCAGCTCGTGGCGGTGTGGTGCGCCGTAGCCGCGGGGCCACCAGAGTTCCGGTCGGTGCACGGTGAGAGCCAGCACCGTGGAACGTTGCCCCGGCGGGACCGTCACCTCGGCGCGCTGCCCCGCCACCTGCGCCCGTACGGTGAGCGGCCGGTCGGCGGCCCGTTCCACCTCGACGTGCACCTCCACCCGGCCGGTGTCGCCGTCGACTGTGACAAGTGGGCGCACCGCCGCCAGTCGGGCGACCGACCAGCCGTGCAGGGCGATCTCCTGCCAGATGCCGGCGGTGACGAGCGTCGGTCCCCAGTCCCAACCGAAGTTGCAGGCCATCTTGCGGATGAACTGGAACGGTTCCGGGTACGCGTTGGGCCGGTCGCCGAGCCGGTCCCGCTGCGCCTCGGCGTACCGGTAGGCGGAGTCGAAGCGTACGGCCAGGTTGTTGTCCTCGACGCGGAGCAGCGAGGTGACGTCGAAGCGGTGGCTGCGGTGCATGTTCTCGGTGCGGCCGACCTCGACGCCGTTGAGCGTGATCGTGGCGACCGTGTCCAGGCCGGCGCAGACCAGGTCGAGGCGGGAGTGTTCGCCGGCCGGCCGGTCGAAGGTGGTTTCGTACACCCAGTCGGTGCGCCCGATCCAGGCCAGCGCGGTCTCGTTGTCGTCGAGGTACGGATCGGGGATCAGCCCGGCCGCCAGCAGGTCGGTGTGCACACAGCCGGGCAGGGTGGCCGGCACCGTCGCCCCGTCGATCTCGGGTGGCACCTGCTGGCCGGGTACCGCCCGCATGGTCCACCCGTCGTGCAGCGCCAGCCGGATCGGACCGGTCCCCCGCGCGTCGCTCAAGATTTCACCGCGCCTTCCATGATTCCCCGGACGATCTGCCGACCGCCGACGACCAGCATGATCAACAATGGGATGGTGGCCACGAACGCACCGGCCAGCACGCGGCGGTAGATGACGTAGTTGCCGCTGGCCAGATCGGAGATGGCCACCATCGAGGTGGGATAGTCGGTGCCGTTCAGGGTGATCAGGGGCCACTGGAAGTCGTTCCAGGTGGCTACGAACGTGAGCAGGCCGAGCACCGCCAGCGCCGGCCGCACCGCCGGCAACACGATGTTCCAGTAGACCCGCATGGTGGTGGCCCCGTCCACCCTGGCCGACTCGACAAGTTCGTCCGGCACCGTGTTGACGATGAACTGCCGCATGTAGAACACGCCGAAGGCGGTGACCAGGCCGGGCACGATCACGGCCAGCAGGGTGCCGTTCCAGCCCAGCTTGCCCATCACGATGTAGAGCGCGACCACGCCGAGCTGATTGGGCACGGTCAGAGTCAGGATCACGAACAACATCAGCGGCCTGCTGCCCCGGAACCGCAGCTTGGCGAAGGCGAAGCCGGCCAACGAGCAGAAGAACAGCACCGACGCGGTGACCACCGTCGACACGATCACGCTGTTCACCAGGGAGGCCGCGAAGTAGACGTCCTGGAGTGAGAACACCTCGTCCAGGTTGACCAGGAACTGGTCACCCGGGAGCACCACCGGTGGCAGCTGGGAGGTCGCCTCGTCGGTGCTCGTGGAGATGACGAACATCCAGTACAGCGGGAACGCCGCGAACAGCGTGCTCAGTGCCAGGAGCAGATAGGTCCAGAGGCCGGCCGGCGTGTCCTGCGGTGCCCGGCCCAGCAGCACGGCCCGCCTGCGTCCACCCGGCGGTGCCGGCCGGGGTCGCTCAAGAAGGCTCATCACGCCTCGCTCGGCGCCGCGATGAGGCACCGTCGCGCTGAGCCGATTGATTCGCCCGCTCATTTGCGTCCCCCCGAGATGCGGTTGGTCAACAGCGTGTTCAGGGCCGCGACCACGAGGATGATGAGGAACAGCGCCCAGGACATCGCGGCGGCGTAGCCGAGGTTGAGGTCCTTCCAGCCGACCTTGTAGATCAGCTGTGCGACGGTCTGCCACTCACCGCCGGAACCGCCGGTGGCGGCCTGCGCGTTGAGGTCGAACAGCATCGGTTCGGTGAACAGTTGCAGCCCGCCGATTGTGGACAGCACCACTGTGAAGATGACCACCGGCCGGATCATCGGCACGGTGATCCGCCAGAGCTGGCGCCACGGGCCGGCACCGTCGAGCGCCGACGCCTCGTACACGTCACGCGGAATGGACTGCATCGCCGCCAGGTAGAGCAGGGCGTTGTAGCCGATCCACTTCCAGTTGACCATGGTGGCGATGGCGATCCAGGAGTGCAGTTTGTCGGCCCGCCAGTCGATCGGATTCTCGGTGCCGATGCCGATCAGACCCAGTGCCCAGTTCGCCATGCCGAGATCACGGGAGAAGAAGACGTTGAAGACAAGTGTGGAGGCGGTGATCGGGGTGATGTAGGGCAGCAGGGCACCGACCCGCCACCAGGTCTGGGCCCGGAGCCGGCGGTTGAGCATCGACGCGATGATCAGCGCGAGCAGCAGCTGGGGGACGGTGGAGAGCAGGAAGATGCCGAACGTGTTGTAGAGGGCGTTGCCGAAGTCGCCGTCGGTGAACAGCCGGCTGAAATTCTCGAAGCCGGCCCAGCCGGTCAGCTCCGGGTCGTCCAGTCGCCAGTGGCGTAACGCCACCACTCCGTTGAAGACCATCGGGAACAGCCCGAAGACGAAGAAGAGCAGGAAGAACGGCGCGATCATCAGGTACGGCACGTACCGCACGTCGAAGCGGTGCAGCCGATCCCGCCAGGTCGCCGACCGGCCGGGGGCGGGCCGGGGGCGACGGGTGGTCGGATCGGGGGCCGCGCGCGTGGTGGACATGGGCACTCCAGGTGCGGGGGCGACGGGGACTTCAGACCGGAGCCGAGGTGGCGCGGGCGCCCACGCACCCGCGCCACCTCGATGGCGTTACCTGCTGGCCTTCTCGGCTTCCTTGATCGCCTCGGCCCAGGCGGCGTCCGAGGAGAGCGTGCCGTTCTGCACCCGGTTGATCACGTTCTCCACCGCGACCCGGGTGGGGCCGTTCTTCTTGCCCAGGTACTGCGGCGTCAGGCCCTCCGCCATCCTGGGGAAGATCTGGCCGACCGGCGCGGAGCTGAAGAACTCGTTCTTGAAGTCGGCGATCGCGGGATCGGTGTAGAGCGCCGGCTGCGACGGCAGGTTCCCGACCGTCTTGAAGACCTCGATCTGCTGCTCCGGCTGGATCAGCCACTCCAGGAACTTGTACGCCTCGTCGACGTTCCTGCCCTGCTTGGGGATGGTCAGGAAGGAGCCACCCCAGTTGCCGCCACCGCCGGGCACCGCGGCGATGTCCCACTTGCCCTTGGTGCCGGGGGCGGTGTTCTGGATGTGCCCGAGCATCCACGCCGGACAGGCCAGTACGGCGAAGGCGCCGCTGGTGAAGCCCTTGTCCCAGTCGGCCTGGAAGCTTGTGAGATTTGCCGACAGGCCGGCGTCGGCGGCCCGGACCGCGTAGTCGAAGGCGACCTTCGGGCCGCCCTCCATCCGCAGTTGCTCGTCCTCGTCGTAGAAGCCGACCTGCTGCTGACCGAGGATCGGGTTGAACAGGTTCGTCGCGTTGTCGACGAACTTCTTGTTGGTCTTGGCGGTGTACTGCTGGCCGACCTCCAGGAACCTGTCCCAGGTGGGCCAGAGCGCGGAGACCTGGTCCCGCTCGGTGGGCAGGCCAGCGGCCTCGAACAGATCGGTGCGGTAGCACATGGCCAGCCCACCGACGTCGGTGCCGAGACCGATCTGGGTGGCACCGTCGGCCGACAGGGACTGCTTCCACTTCCACGGCAGGTAGTTCGTCTCGTACTTGCCGGCACCGGAATCGAGCAGGTTGACGAACTGGTCGGCCTGGCTGCGGAACTGGACCATGAAGCCTTCGTCGATGGCCGCGATGTCGGGGGCGCCCGATCCGGCGATCAACTTCTTCTGCAGGTCCTCGTGCTGGGCGTTGTACTCGCCGGAGTTGAGGGCGATCTTGACGTTCTGGTTCTCCGCCTCGTACTTCGCCTTCAGGTCCTGGAGGCCGAAGTCGCCCCAGAAATTGATCGTCAGCGTCACCGCGCCACCACCGTCGCCGCCGCCCTGGGTGCTGCGCCCGCTACACGCGACGACCAGGGAGCCGACCGTCAGACCTACGGCTGCCACCCGCAGCCAACGAGGCGTAGACCGTCTCATGACCCATCCTCCGAGACCATTGGGAACGCTCCAGAGATCGAGGAACGTTGACTGAACCGGATAAGTGAGGCCACCGTACGGGGGTGCTCCCAGCGTGTCAACGACGGGTTAACGCCGAGTCCAAGCCGTAACCTCACGACCGTCCAGGTGCGCGGAATGGCCTGACACCAAGCGGTTTCGCGCACCTCGGGCGGTGGTCCGAGCACGGACCGGAGCCGTTCGGGCGAGCCGACGTGGGTAGACTGAACCGAACAAGTTCCGGCACCTGCCGGTGGTGAGTCGCCCCGTGACGCCGCACGGGCGGACGGACGGGTAGCGTGTCCATCGCCGCCCGCGCCATCGACGCGGCCGGCAGGACGAACTGGTTCAGGAGGACGTACGCCGGTGAAGCGGCCCACGATCGCGGACGTCGCCCGGCGGGCGGGGGTCTCCAAGGGCGCGGTCTCGTACGCGCTGAACGGCCAGCCTGGCGTATCCGAGGCGACCCGGCAGCGCATCCTCGCCATCGCTGCCGAGATCGGGTTCAGCCCGAGCAGCGCCGCCCGCGCCCTGTCCGGCGCGACCGCCCGGGCCATCGGGCTGATCCTCGCCCGACCGGCCCGCACCCTCGGCATCGAGCCCTTCTTCATGGAGCTGATCAGCGGCGTCGAGGCCGAGTTGTCCGCCCGGTCGTACGCGTTGACCCTCCAGGTGGTGGCCGATCAGAACGCCGAGATCGCGGTCTACCGGCGCTGGTGGGGCGAGCGGCGGGTCGACGGCGTGCTGGTCTGCGACCTGCGGACCGACGACGGGCGGGTGCCGGTGCTTGAGGAGCTGGGCCTGCCGGCCGTGGTGATCGGCGGTCCCAGCGGTACCGGCGGGTTGCCCAGTGTCTGGTCGAACGACGCGGCGGCGCTTGTGGAAACCGTGGAGTACCTCTACGCCCTGGGGCACCGGCGGATCGCCCGGGTCGGCGGCCTGCCCGAGCTGCAGCACACGGCGATCCGCACCCAGGCGTTCACCGAGGTGTGCGGGCGTCTCGGCCTCACCGACGCGGTCACCGCCTCCTCCGACTACACCGGCGAGGAGGGTGCGCGGGCCACCCGGCGGCTGCTCAGCTCGCGGGTCCGCCCCACCGCGGTGATCTACGACAACGACGTGATGGCGATCGCCGGGCTGTCGGTCGCCCAGGAGATGGGGCTCGCGGTCCCCGCCGACCTGTCCATCGTGGCCTGGGACGACTCCCCGCTGTGCCGGCTGGTGCATCCGCCGCTCACCGCGCTGGGTCGGGACATCCCGGCCTACGGGGGTCACGCGGCGCGTCAGTTGCTACAGCTGATCGAGGGGGCCCCGACGGTCGGGCTGGAGGACGAGACCCCCCACCTGACCCCGCGCGGCAGTACCGGCCCACCCCCCACCAGCAGGTGAAACGGTTAAGCAGTCGCACCGATCAACGCGATGTCGAGGGGAACTCCTCGAAGTACGCCTCGACCCGCTCGGCGGTCGCCGGCCGGGCCAGCTCGAAGCCCTGGCCGTACCGGCAGCCGGCCCGATGTGCCCCCTCGACCTGGTGCGCCGACTCCAGCTCCTCGGCCACCACCTCAAGGCCCAACCGCTCGGCCACGGTGACCACCACGTCCAACAGCGGGCGGTGCGGGTCACCGCTCGCCGTGGCCACCTCCGGGCCGACCTTGAGCAGGTCGATGGGTAACCGCCGGAGCTGAGCGAGAGAGGCGTGCTCGGCCCGGAAGTCGTCAAGCGCGGTGCGGATGCCCATCGAGCGCAGCCCGGCCAGCCGGGCCACCACAGTCGGCAGCTCGGCGGCCACCTTCGGCTCGGCGACCTCGATCACCAACTGGTCCGCCCCCACCCCGTACGCCTCCAGCACCGCCGCCGTCCGGGGCACGAAGTCCGGTGAGGTGAGTTCCCGGGTGGTCACGTTCACCGCCATCCACAACCGTCGGCCGCCCACCGTCCAGTCGGCCAACTGTCGACAGGCCCGGTCCAGCACCCAGACCCCGAGCTCACCGACGATGTCGAGATCCTCGGCCACCGGGAGCAGCTCCGCCGGGAACACGGTGCCCAGCACCGGATTGCGCCAACGCAGCAGCGCCTCCGTACCGACCGGCGCCCGGTCGGCCAGGCCGAGCACCGGCTGGTAGACCAGGTCCAACTCGCCCCGGGCGACCGCGCCGGGCAGCTCCCGCTCCAGGTCCAGCCGGCGGACCAGCTGCTCCTCCAGGTAGGCGTCGTACCACTCGACCCGGTCCCGGCCGAGCTGGGCCGCGCGCCGACGAGCCAGATCCGCCTGGCGGAACAGATCCTCCGGCCGGCCCCGCCCCAGCTCGGCCAGCCCGACGCTGGGCCGCGACCGCAGCACCGCCCCCGAAACCTCGTAAGGCCGGCTCAGCGCGGTGAGCAGTCGGGCACCGAGCGCGTACGCCAGCACCGGGCCGGACCCGCTGACCACCGCGAGTCCACTACCGGCCAGGTCGAACACCTCGTCCTCGTCGGCTGCCACGGCTCGGGCCCGACGGACGGCCTCGGCGGCCACGTCGTCGCGCACCAGCCGGCCGGGCAGCTCGGTGAGATGCAGGTCGACCACGAGCAGGGCGCCGCAGACCGGTTCGGGACGGGCCGCCAGTGCCCGGAGCAGGGCGACGCGACCGGCCGAGCCACCCGGCTCGATGGCTGCCGCTGCCGCCGAAGGCCCCGGACCCGACTCGATGGCTACCGCTGAAGGCACCGGACCCGGCTCGATGGCTGCCGGCCCGTCCGTCGACGTCGCGGCGGCACCGAACAACTCACGCACCACAAGCGGCGGGACCATGGCGAGCGCGAGCAGCACCGCCGTACGGTCGGGTAGCAGACCGGCCTGCAACTGATGGCCGACGGCGATCACCACAGCGACCGGTGGAAGCACCGCCCGCGGCCAGCGCAGCGGGGCCTGCCGGGTGGGCGTGGCCTGGGCCACCTGCCGGACCCCGGCGGCGACCAGCAGCACGCCGACCACGAGTGGCGGCACGGCCAGCAGCGCCGCCCGTCCGGCGGCGGGACCGGCCGGCAGCGCCGCCAACAGCACCAGGGCGAACAGGGTCGAGGCGGCTCCACCGCGACAGCGGGCGGTGCCGCTGTCGCGGTCCGCGCCGGTCGACGCGGCCAACGCGTCGACGGCGAGCAGGCCCAGGGCCACCGCGACCACCAGCCGCACCGGGGCCGCCACCCCGGCGTAGGGCAGCAGCAGCCAGGCGGTGAGCACCAGGCAGACACCCGGCACGGCCTGGTCGAGCAGGCGGCGCAGATGTGCCTGGACCGAGGGCCGCGCCCGGTGCGGCAGGCTGAACAGGCCGCCGCCGAGCAGCGCTGCGGTGCCGACGAGCCCGGCCACGGCGGCCGCCGGGCGGTATCCGGCGGAGGCCAGCGGTAACACCGCAGCGGTCAGACCGGCGGTCACCACCGCAGCGTGCAGCAGGGCGGCCGCCCGGCGCGGGCCTGCCGCCCGACGGCGGGCCAGCCGTCCGACGGATGGGCCGGCGGGAGGCGCGTCGGGGCCGAGGGTGAGCCGGGACAGCCGCACGCCGGCCAGTGTGGACGCGGCCGCGCCGGCGAGCGCCACCACGGCAAGGGCCGGCACCGGACCTGCCGTGCCGAGGGTGATCAGCACGGCGGCGACCGCGAGTACGCAGATCTCCGGCAGGAGCGGACGGTGGTCGGTGGCACGGAACGGGGCGGCACGGAACACAGACGCGACGGGCACGACGTTCGCCTTCGTGAGGGGGCACGGGGGCGGTACGCGGGCGGTGGACGTGGTCCACCGCCCACCATCGATGAACGAGTGGCTCGGCGAGAAGTGACGGCCAGTCGACAGTGAGTCAGGTCACCGCAACTGAGCGTCGGGGTGGGCGCGGGAGCGGATGCCTGGACGGTCGTACCGCTGGCGACCTCGGCCCACCGCCGGCCGTCCCGGCCCGGGTGGGATCATCTGGTCATGCCTCGCACCGACACCGCACGATTCCGGCACAACCAGGCCATCCTGGTCGGGGCGATCGTCGCCACCATCGGCGCCCTGCCGCTGGCCAGCTCCCGCCCCTATCTGCTGCCGGTACTCGTGGTGCCGCTGGCGGTGGCCGTCTGGGCCTGGCGGGCCGGAACCGACGCCGACGTTCGCGGGTTGCGGGTACGGGCGCTCGCCGGAGAGCGCCGGATCCCCTGGGACCAGGTGGTCGAGCTGGCGGCCGACCCACGTGGCCGGGCGGTGGCCCAGCTCGACGACGGCCGGTGGTTCGTCCTCCCGGCCGTGCGCGGTGAGGACCTCCCCCGGCTGGTGGCCGCGGCCGGGCGGGACACCCCCGAGTCGGATCAGTAGCCGTCCACCACCACGTTGCGCGGCGGCTCGCCGGCAACGAACCGGCGGATCTGCTGACCGACCAGGCGGTACGCCCTGGGCAGCAGGCCCCGCACCGAGCCGGCCACATGCGGAGTGATCAGCACGTTCGGCATCTCCCAGAGCGGATGGTCGGCGGGCAGCGGCTCGGGGTCGGTCACGTCGAGCGCGGCGGAGATCCGTCCGGTGGCCAACTCGGCGACCAGGGCATCGGTGCGGGCCACCGGGCCCCGGGCGGCGTTCACCAGCAGAGCGCCGTCCCGCATCGCGGCGAGGAACCGCTCGTCGACAAGCCCCCGGGTCTGCCCGGTCAGCGGCACCAGCAGCACCACGACGTCGGCCTGCGGCAGCAGGCGTGGCAGCTCGTCGACGCCGTGCACGCCCTGCTCGGGTCGAGCGGTCCGGGCCACCAGCACGAACTCCACCTCGAACGGGGTCAGCCGGGCCCGCAGCGCGGTGCCGATCGAGCCCGCTCCGACGATCAGCACCCGTTTGCCGGCCAGCTCGTCGGTGGGAGCCACCTCGTCGTACGCCCACTGTCGCCGGGCCTGGGCCCGGGCCATCGCCGGGAAGGCGCGCAACTGGGAGAGGATCGCGGCGACCACCCACTCGGCGGTGGACGGGTCGTGCACCCCGCGGGCGTCGCAGAGCGTGACGCCGGCCGGTACCCGACCCACCCAGGCGTCCGCGCCGGCCGAGAGCAACTGCACCACCGCCAGGTCGGGCAGCTCGTGCAGCAGGGCCACGGCGTCCCCACCGGCCAGGAAGGGCGGTACCCAGAACCGGACGCCGGCCGTCGGCGAGGGCAGCTTCGCCGGATCCTCCATCGTCTCGACGGTGACCTCCGGCGGCACTTCGCCGAGCAGGGCGTGGCCGGTCTCGTGCGGGATCCATACCTTCACCTCGCCGACGATAGGCGTCAGCGCGGGCCGGCCAGCCGATGGGGTCGGCCCGCGTCGCCCTTCCACGGGGCCGGCCCCGGCGGGCTACTCTGGGCCGGGTGAGCGCTCCCCCGTACCTCCGCGCCCGTCAGGTCCGTGCCGCCCTCGTGGCGTCCTGCGCGACGCTGCTGCTCGTCGCCAGTGGTTGCAGCCTCGGGGACCCGGAACCTGACCCGGCCGGCGAGCCACCGAACCTGCCCAGCCCGACGGTCACCGAGGGCAACGGCGACCAGGAGGTTGTCGCCACCGTGCTCGCCCAGGGATTGCGGGTGCCGTGGGGGATCGCCTTCCTGCCCGACGGCGGTGCCCTGGTCACCGAACGCGACAGTGGCCGCATCGTCCAGGTCGGCCCGGAGTCGACCGCGGACGGTCTGAAGATCACCGAGGTGCAGACCATCGACGATGTGGTCGCCTCGGGTGAGGGCGGTCTGCTGGGCATCGCGGTCTCGCCGGAGTTCGCCCAGGACCGGACGGTCTTCGTCTACTACACCGCCGAGCGGGACAACCGCGTGGCTCGGCTGCGGCTCGGTGAGGAGCCGACCCCGATCCTCACCGGCATCCCCAAGGCGGGCATCCACAACGGCGGCGGACTGGCGTTCGGCCCCGACGGGCAGCTCTACGCCAGCACCGGCGACGCCGGAGACACCGACCAGTCGCAGGACGTCAAGCAGCTCGGCGGCAAGATCCTGCGGATCACCCCGGAGGGGAAGCCGGCTCCCGGGAATCCCTTCCCGGACTCCCCGGTCTGGTCCCTTGGTCACCGCAACGTGCAGGGCATCGCCTGGGCCGGCGAACGGATGTACGCCGTCGAGTTCGGCCAGAACACCTGGGACGAGGTCAACCAGATCACCAAGGGCAAGAACTACGGCTGGCCCGAGGTGGAGGGACGCGGTGACGACGAGCGGTACGTCGACCCGATCGTGCAGTGGTCGACCGACGAGGCGTCCTGCTCCGGCCTGGCCGCTGTGGAACGGATGCTCGCCACCGCGTGCCTGCGCGGTCAGCGACTCTGGCTGGTCGAGCTGACCGAGACCGGCACGGTCCTCGGCCAGCCGCAGGCCCTGCTGACCGAGCGGTACGGGCGACTGCGCGGGATCGCCGCCGCGCCGGACGGTTCGCTCTGGGTCGGGACCTCGAACCACGACGGGCGGGGCCGGCCGGCACCCGAGGACGACCGGTTGCTGCGCCTCGTCTTCGCCGGTGGCGGTGCCGGGCGCAGCTGAGGCCGCCGCGCGACGCGTCATCCCAGGTTTGCCAAGATCCTTCGTCGGGCAGGTCAGAATCTCAGCATGGACGGTCAGCAGAACGAGGAGCCGCGCCGCGATCGGGACCGGGACACCCCCGCCGGTCGGCCGCGCCGCTTCCCACCGATGCGACGCCCCGCCGTACCGCGTGGCGGCGGAGGGCGGCACCGGGGGCTGCGCCGTCTCGCCGTCGCCGCGGCCGTCCTGGCCGTCGCGCTGCTCGGCGTGCTGGCCGGTGTCGTGGCGGGTGGGAACGTCGGCACCGACATCGGGCCGTTCCACGCCCGGCTCTCCGTGTCACCCGCGACCAGCGGCGGCACCACCGTCGACATCCCACCGCTGGGCTCGCTGCTGCTGAAGAGCCACGACGGGCCGACCCACCTGACCGTGGAGTTGGGCGCGCTGGACCAGAGCCGGGTCGAGGCACTGATCGACGACCCGGCGAGCCTCAACCGGGCCACCCAGTCGGCGACCGACGAGGTCCGGGAGGGGGTGATGCGGCTCGGGCTGCGCACTGTCGGTTCCTCCGTGCTCGCCACGCTGGTGCTGGCGCTGCTGGTGTTCCGGAACACCCGGCGGGCGGCCTGGGCCGGCGCCCTGGCGCTGCTGATCACGGCCGGCAGTCTGGGTACCGCCGCGGCGACCATCCGGCCCCAGTCGATCGAGGAGCCCCGGTACGAGGGACTGCTGGTGAACGCCCCGGCGATCGTCGGTGACGTGCGGAAGATCGCCGACGACTACACCCGGTACGCCGAGCAGCTCCAGCGGCTCATCGGCAACGTCACCCAGCTGTACACGACGGTGTCGGCGCTGCCGGTGTACGAGCCGGAGCCGGGCACCACCCGGGTGCTGCACATCTCCGATCTGCACCTCAACCCGAGCGCCTGGCAGCTCATCCGGACCGTGACGGAGCAGTTCGGCATCGACGCGGTGATCGACACCGGCGACATCACCGACTGGGGCAGCGAGCCGGAGGCGTCCTACGTCGGCTCGATCAGCCTGCTGGAGAAGCCGTACGTGTACATCCGGGGCAACCACGACTCGCCGCGTACCGCCGCGGCGGTTGCCCGGCAGCCGAACGCGATAGTGCTGGACAACACCACCGCGACCGTCGCCGGGCTGACCATCGCCGGGATCGGCGATCCCCGCTTCACCCCGGACAAGAGCACCTCACCGGCCAGCGGTGGGTTGAACCCACCCACCGCCAACGAGCTGATCACCAACGGCGAGACGCTCGCCGCCACGGTCCGCAGCTCACCCCGACCGGTCAACATCGCGCTGGTGCACGACCCGGCCGCCGCCGGTCCGCTCTCCGGCACCTGCCCGCTGGTGCTCGCCGGGCACACCCACGACCGCCAGGTCAACACGCTGCCGGAGGTGCCCGGCCAGCAGACCACCACGCTGATGGTGCAGGGCTCCACCGGTGGCGCCGGGCTGCGCGGGCTGGAGCAGGAGGAGCCGACCCCGCTGGCGATGACGGTGCTCTACTTCGACCAGGAGAAGCGACTCCAGGCGTACGACGACATCACCGTGGGCGGCACCGGCCAGGCCCAGGTGAACCTCGAACGCACAGTGATCGCCCCACCCCCCACCAGCCCCTTGGGAGCCACCCCCGCCCCCACCAACGCTCCCGCACCGACCCTCAGCCCCACTCCCACCCCCACCCGCTGACACAATCCCACCCCCTGCCCAGCCCAGATGACCAAGAAGTTCTGGCCCGGGTGAAGCGCTCTCACAGGCGAAAACTTCTTGATCGACGAGGCGGGCGGAGTGCGGGCACGGTGTCCGGGTGGGGTGGGTCAGCGCAGGGAGAGGGCGGCCAGGGCGGCGTTGACGATGCTGCCGGGAAGCAGGTCGTGCAGGTCGTAGAGGTCGTGGACGCTGCCGGACTGGCCGAACTCGTCGACGCCGAGCGGCACGGCGGGAGCGCCTACCGCCGAGCCGAGCCAGGCCATGGCGTGCGAGGCGGCATCGTGCACGGTCACCACCGGCACCCGGTCGGCGAAGGCGGACCGCAGCGCGCCGGGCACGCTCGGCACCGTCGCTGTGCGTACGCCCTGACGCAGGGTGCGCTGCCAGGCCCGGTAGAGGCGGTCCAGGCTTGTCACGTCGACGACGTGGGCGGCGACACCCTCGTCGGCCAGTTCCGCCGCGGCGGACAGCACCTCGGGCAGCACCGCCCCGGAGGCGGCCAGTTGCACAGTCGGCGCGTCGGCCAGGTGCGGGTACGCCTGGTGGGCGTCGACCAGCCGGTACGCACCGGCAAGCACCTGGCGGCGCAGTACCGCGTCGCCGAGCCGGGCTCGGGCCGCCTCGAACGGCGCCTGGTCGACCGGCCGGGTGCTGAGCCGGAAGTAGTACGCCCCGTCCTCGGCCGGCACCGCCGTCGTGGTCGGCCGAACCGTGCCGGCCATGTGCCCGAACGCGTCGCAGAGCAGCCAGTCCAGGCTGGCCGCGTAGGCGGGCTCGACGAAGGTCACCCCGGGCAGTTCCAGGCCGACGCTCGCGGTGATTGTCGACTGGTGGGCACCACCCTCCGGGGCGAGGGTGACCCCGGACGGGGTACCCGCGACGACGAACCGGGCACCCGAGTAGGTGCCGTAGAGGAAGGCGTCCAGACCGCGCAGCACGAACGGGTCGTAGACGGTGCCGACCGGCAGCAGCGGCTGCCCGGACAGGTCCCACGCCAGGCCGAGCTGGCCGAGCAGCAGGAACAGGTTCATCTCGGAGATGCCCAGCTCGATGTGCTGGCCCTCAGGGCTCTCCGCCCACCGCAGCATCCGGTCCTCCGACCAGGAGCGCTGGGCGGTCGGGGCGAACACGCCGGTCTTGTTGATGAACCCGGCCAGATTGGTGGAGGTGGCCACGTCCGGCGCGGTGGTGACGAGGTACCGCCCCACCGCCGGATCGCGGGCCAGGTCGACAAGCACCCGGCCGAAGACCTCCTGGGTGGAGATCGGCTTGTTGGCGCGTACGTTCGTGGCCTGGGGCACGCTGATCCCCAGCGCACGCTCGCGGGGCGCGCGGGACAGCGCCTCGCGGCGCTGCCCGGCCCGGATCCCGGCCGGCGACGCCGGGTCGAGCCGGTCCCACTCGGTGTCCCGGGTCAGCCCCTGCGCGGCGCGCAACGCGTCGACCTGCTCACCTGTCAACAGGGCGGAGTGGTTGCGCGGGTTACCGGCGATCGGCAGACCCCACCCCTTGACGGTGTACGCGAACACCACGCTCGGGCGGTCGGTCACCGCGTCACACTGGGCGTACGCGTCGAGCATGGCCGCCAGGTCGTGCCCGCCCAGGTCGGTGACGAGCGGACCGAGTTCGTCGTCGGCGACGTCGGCGATCAACGCCGCGATACCTTCGGGGGCACCGTCCAGGAACTGCTTGCGCAGCGCCGGCCCGGTCAGCCCGAACAGTGACTGGTACTGCTCGTTCGGCATCGCGTCGATCCAGTCGCGCAACGCCGCCCCGCCCGGCCGGTCGTACGCCTCGGCGAGCCGGCGGCCGTACTTGACCTCGACGACGTGCCAGCCCGCGGCCTCGAACTGGCCGCGCCACTGGTCGATCCGCACCCCGGGGACGACCCGGTCCAGCGACTGCCGGTTGAAGTCGACCACCCACATCACGTTGCCGAGCCCGGTGGTGGCCGGGTCGGCGACGGCCTCCCAGATGTTGCCCTCGTCCAGCTCGGCGTCCCCGATCAGGGCGACGAACCGGGAGTGTGGCCGCGCCCCGAAGTGCGCGTCGACGTAGCGCCGGGTCACCGCGGCGAAGAGCGGCGCGGCGGCACCGAGCCCCACCGAGCCGGTGGAGAAGTCCACCTCGTCCGGGTCCTTCGTCCGCGACGGGTACGACTGGAGTCCACCCCGCGCCCGCAGCCGGGGCAGGTACGACCGGTCCAGGTTGCCCAGCAGGTACTGGATGGCGTGGAACACCGGGGAGGCGTGCGGCTTGACCGCGACCCGGTCCTCGGCGCCCAGGTGGGCGAACCACAGCGCGGTCATCGCGGTGACGAGCGAGGCGCTGGACGCCTGGTGCCCCCCGACCTTCACCCCGTCCCCAGCACCCCGGTCGTGGTTGGCCGCGTCCACGATCCGGGTCGCGAGCCACAACACCCGCCGCTGAATCTCGTCGAGAACGTCAAGCTCACGCTGATCCACGCTGGAACTCCATCCGAACATCCCCATTGATGCTCATCGAGGTAATGCTGGTTGATCATGAGGTCAGCGGCAATTGTCGATCTTCAAGCTGCCGCTAACCTCATGATCAACGCGGGTTGGTCAGGCCTGGACGCCGAGGCGTTCCAGGATCAGGGTGCGGACGGTCTGGGCGTCGGCCTGGCCCCGGGTGGTTTTCATTACCGCGCCGACTAGGGCGCCGGCTGCGGCGACCTTGCCGCTGCGGACCTTGTCGGCGATGGCCGGGTTGGCGGCGATCGCCTCATCGACAGCGGCGGTCAGGGCGCCGGTGTCGGAGACGACCTCCAGGTTGCGGTTGGTCATGATCTCGGTCGGCGAGCCTTCCCCGGCGACCACGCCCTCCAGCACGGTGCGGGCCAGCTTGTCGTTGAGCTTCCCGGCGTCGACCAGGCCCTGCAACTCGGCGACCTGGGCCGGGGTGGCCCCGATGTCGGCCAGTTCCACACCCGACTCGTTGGCCCGCCGGGACAGCTCGCCCAGCCACCACTTGCGGGCGGCGGCCGGCGTCGCACCGGCTGCCACGGTGGCCTCGATCAACTCGACAGCACCGGCGTTCAGCACCGACTGCATGTCCGCGTCCGACAGGCCCCACGCCTGCTGAAGGCGACGGCGGTGCAGCCGGGGCAACTCCGGCAGGGCGGCCTTCAGCTCGGCCACCCAGGCCGGGTCCGGCGCGAGGGGCACCAGATCCGGCTCGGGGAAGTAGCGGTAGTCGGTGGCGGTCTCCTTGGACCGGCCGGGGGTGGTGTCCCCGGTGTCCTCGTGGAAGTGCCGGGTCTCCTGGGTGATCCGGCCACCCGCGCCGAGGACGGCGGCCTGGCGCAGCATCTCCGAGCGGACCGCCCGCTCCACCGAGCGCAGCGAGTTGACGTTCTTGGTCTCGGTACGGGTGCCCCACTCCTCGCCGGGCAGGTTCAGCGAGGTGTTGACGTCACAGCGCAGCGAGCCCTCCTCCATGCGCACGTCGGAGACGCCCAGCGAGCGGATCACGTCACGCAGCTCGGTGACGTACGCGCGGGCCACCTCGGGCGCCAGCGCCCCGGTGCCCGGGATCGGCTTGGTGACGATCTCGACAAGCGGAATGCCGGCCCGGTTGTAGTCGACGAGCGACTCGGTGGCGCCGTGGATGCGACCGGTGGCGCCGCCGACGTGCAGCGTCTTGCCGGTGTCCTCCTCCAGGTGCACCCGCTCGATGCCGATGCGCACCAGCTCGCCGTTGACCTCGACGTCCAGGTAGCCGTCGAAGCAGAGCGGCTCGTCGTACTGGCTGATCTGGAAGTTCTTCGGCATGTCCGGGTAGAAGTAGTTCTTCCGGGCGAACCGGCACCACTGCGCGATGGAGCAGTTCAGCGCCAAGCCGATCCGGACGGTCGCCTCGATCGCCGCGGAGTTGGCCACCGGCAGGGAGCCGGGCAGGCCGAGGCAGACCGGGCAGACCCGGGTGTTCGGCTCGCCGCCGAAGTCGGTCGGGCAGCCGCACCACATCTTGGTGTTCGTGCCCAGCTCGACGTGGGTCTCCAGGCCGATCACCGGCTCGTAGCGCGCGACGACCTCGTCGTACGCGGGCAGCGTCGTGGTCATGAGAACTCCAGCTTTGCAGGCGGTAGCCGGCCCACGGCGGCATCCGGACACAACGCCGCCAAGCCTAACCGCTCGACCTGGCACGCCTCGGCCGGGCGTCACCCGGGTGTCACTCAGGTGTGCTGAACCGCCGACGACGGTTGACGGTCACCACGAGCAGGATCCCGCCGATGGAGAACGCGAGAACGCCGAGCGACAGCAGCACGAGTGTCGAGTTCGAGCCGGTGACCGGCAGCCACGCCCCGCTCGTCTTCGACGGCGACGGGACGGGCGCCGCGGGGCTCGGCGACAGCGTCGAGGTCGGGTCGACCGGGGTCGGCGTGACGGTGGGCGCGGTCGGTGTGGGGCTCGGACCGGTCGGTGTGGCGCTCGGAGCGGTCGGTGTGGGGATCGGACCGGTCGGGGTCGCCGTGGGGGTCGGGGTCGCGGGCTCGGCGACGACGATGGTGATGTCCTGCTCGCCGAAGAAGCCGTTCTTGTCGGTCATCCGCAGGGTGGCGGGGTAGGTGCCGGCTGTGGTCGGCGAACCTCCGAGCGAGTTACCGACCACCAACATGCCCGGCGGCAGGCTCCCCGCACTGACCGACAGTTGGTACGGCTGGGTGCCACCCGTCGCCTCGACGGTGTGGATCGCGTACACCTGCCCCAGAACCATCGGCGACCGGGGCGTGCCCGAGGTGATCTCGACCGTGGGTTCGCGTACCTCGATCGTGGCAGTCTGCTCAGCGAACTGGTCGGCCGCGTCGGTCATCCGCAGAGTGAAGGTGTAGGTGCCGGCTGTGGTCGGCGAACCCCCGAGCGAGTTACCGACCACCAACATGCCCGGCGGCAGGCTCCCCGCACTCACCGACAACCGGTACGGCTCGGTGCCACCCGTCGCCTCGACGGTGTGGATCGCGTACACCTGCCCCAGAACCATCGGCGACCGGGGCGCGCCCGAGGTGATGGTGACGGCCGCCGCCGCGGCCGGGGATGCGGTGCCCAGCAGCAACGCGACCACCATCGTCAAAGCCATGACCGGGCGCAGTGTCTTCATCGCACATCCAGCTCTGATCAGAACGGCACGCGTTCGCCAGCGACCAGCCGGTCCAGCCGACTCGTGGTCATCCAAACAGGAGGGTGGGTGCCGGGCAATTACCCGAACGGTGACCAGTGTGTAGCGCCAACGCAACCGCGCCCGGTGCGGCCGAGTGACCGCACCGGGCCGGCGACGACGTCGTGCGCGGGCGACGGCCGGCCGCCTGCGCACGATCGATCACATGGTCGGTGGCGTGAGCGTGCCGACAGCGCTCTCCAGCGCGGCTGCGACCCGGTACATCCGGTCGTCGGCCATGGTCGGGGCCATCACCTGCAAGCCGACCGGCAGCCCTTCGGAGAGTCCGCACGGCACCGAGATGCCCGGCCCGCCGTACAGGTTGCTCGGGATGGTGAACAGGTCGGCCAGGTACATCTGGTACGGGTCGGAGGTGCGCGCACCGAGCGGGAAGGCGACGAACGGGGTGGTCGGCGAGATCAGCGCGTCGACCCGTTCGAACGCCGCGGTGAAGTCGCGGGTGATGAGCGTTCGTACCTTCTGCGCCTGCCCGTAGTAGGCGTCGTAGTAGCCCGAGGAGAGCGCGTACGTGCCGAGCATGATGCGCCGCTTGACCTCGGGGCCGAAGCCGGCCTCCCGGGTCAGCGACATGACCTCCTCCAGCGAGCGGTTGCCGTCGTCGCCGGTCCGCAACCCGAACCGGACGCCGTCGAAGCGGGCCAGGTTCGACGAGCACTCGCTCGGCGCGATCAGGTAGTACGCCGGCAGCGCGTAGCGGAAGTGGGGGCAGGAGATCTCGACGATCTCCGCGCCGAGCTTGGTCAGCGTGGCGACGGCCTCGTTGAAGGCGCCCGTCACGCCCGGCTCCGCGCCCTCGCCGCCGAACTCGGTGACGATGCCCAACCGCACCCCGCTCAGGTCGCCCGTCGCGCCGAGCTTCGCCGCGGCCACCACGTCCGGCACCGGGGCGGGGATGGAGGTGGAGTCGCGCGGGTCGTGCCCGCCGATCGCCGCGTGCAGCAGCGCCGCGTCGAGCACGGTACGCGCACACGGGCCGGGAGTGTCGAGCGAGGAGGAGAAGGCCACCAGCCCGTACCGGGAGGTGCCGCCGTAGGTCGGCTTCGCGCCGACGGTGCCGGTGACCGCGCCCGGCTGGCGGATCGAGCCGCCGGTGTCCGAACCGATCGCCAGCGGTGCCTCGTACGCGGCGAGCGCCGCCGCGCTCCCCCCGCCGGAACCACCCGGAATGCGGTCGGTGTCCCACGGGTTACGGCTCGGCCCGTACGCCGAGTACTCCGTGGAGGAGCCCATCGCGAACTCGTCCATGTTGGTCTTGCCGAGCATCACCGTGCCGGCGGCGCGCAGCCGTTCCACGATCGTCGAGTCGTACGGCGGACGCCAGCCCTCAAGGATCTTCGACCCGACGGTGGTCGGCACGCCCTTGGTGGTGAGGACGTCCTTGACCGCGACCGGCACGCCGGCCAGCGGCCCCAGTTCCTCGCCGGCCGCCCGGCGGGCGTCGACGTCACGGGCCGCGGCCAGCGCCCCGTCGGTGTCGACGTGCAGAAAGGCGTTGACCCGGCCGTCGACGGCGGCGATCCGGTCCAGGTGGGCCTGGGTGACCTCGACGGCGGAGGCCGCACCGGTGGCGACGAGCTCCGCGATCTGCGTCGCGGTCATTGCGGTGACGTCGGTCATGAGGCCACATCCTCGTCCAGGATCCGCGGTACGCGGAACCGCTGCTCCTCCGCGTCGGGGGCACCCGACAACGCTTCCTCAGGCGTCAGGCACGGCGTCACGACGTCCTCGCGGAGCACGTTCGTCAGCGGCACCGAGTGGGAGGTCGGCGGGATGTCCGCGGCGGCGACCTCGCCCACCTGCGCGACCGCTTGGAGGATCACGTCGAGCTGACCGGCGAAGGTGTCCAGCTCCTCCTCCGTCACGGCGAGCCGCGACAGTCGCGCCAGGTGCGCGACCTCCTCGCGGGAGATGGCGGCCATCGGTGCCCCCTTCGTGGCTGTTCTACGTCTGCCTGACCTGCGCCCACCGCTGCCGGGTACGCGACGCGCGGTGACGGCAGCGAGTCTATTGTTTCCCGCCCGGCCGGCCGTTGCCGCCTCCCCGGGCACCCGGCCCGACCGGTCCCGCCGCCACCGACGCCGCTGGTCCCGGCCGCGCCGACACCGTTGATCCCGGCCGGACCGACGCCGCTGGTCCCGGCCGCACCGGCACCGTTGACTGCGGCGCGACCGACGTGGCTGGTCCCGATGGCTCCGTCGGGATCAGCGGGCGTGCCGGCGCGGCACCTCCGCCTCGTCGTGGCCGCCGAGCGGGCGCAGCGGACGGTACCGGGCCAGCCAGGCGACCAGTTCCTCCGCCGGCATCGGCCGGGCGTAGAACCAGCCCTGGGCGGCGTCGCAGCCGGCCGCGTGCAGCATCCGCCAGGTCCGCTCGTCCTCCACGCCCTCGGCCACCACCCGCAGCCCCAGCGCCTTGGCCAGCTCGATGGTCGAGCGGACGATCGCCGCGTCGTCGGCGTCCTCGACCATTCCGAGGACGAACGACCTGTCGACCTTCACCTCCGACAGTGGCAGCCGGCGCAGGTGCTGGAGGGAGGAGTAACCGGTGCCGAAGTCGTCGAGTGCGATGCCCACCCCGATCCGGTGCAGCCGGGTGATGGTGGTCAGCACCCGGCGCGGGTCGGCCATCAGCGCACCCTCGGTGATCTCCAGTTGCAGCCGCTCCGGGGCCACGCCGTAGCGGGCGAGCCGGTCGGCGATCTGGTCGGCGATCTCACCGGTGTGCAGATCCCGCACGCTGACGTTCACCGCCGCCCGCAGTCCGAGGCCAGCCGCCGACCACTTGGCCAGCTGTTCCACCACGTCGTCGACGACCCGGCGGGTGAGCAGCCGCATCACCGCGCTCTGCTCGGCGACCCGGATCAGTTCCTCCGGGTCGACCATCCCCCGGCGTGGGTGCCGCCAGCGCAGCAGCGCCTCCACCCCGACCACGTCTCCGGTGGCGATGGCGACCTGCGGCTGGTAATACATCATGATCTCGCCCGCGTCGGTGCCTGATTCGGCACCGGGGTGGTCGTCGTCGGTCAGCGTGGTCGGATCCGCTCCGCCATGACCGAGCTCCGGTTGAGCACCGGCCCCCACCCCGGACCACGCCGTACCGCCGGCCGGCGCGTCATCCGATTCCACCGCCCGGGCCGCCCGGCGCAGGGTCGGGTCCGCACCGGTGATGATCCGGGCGATCAGCTCGTCGTCGTGGTGCACCACCCGGGGGCGGCGTCGCCGCCGACCCCACCATCGGGTGCCTGTCGACTCCTCAAGCGGTGCGGACGCGGGCAGCACGGCACCGTCCCCACCGCGAACGGTGGGCGCGTCGGCCGGGGCGGACCCGTCGGCCCGCCCCGACGCACCGACCTCCAGCACCCGACGCAGGTCGGCCAGCAGGCCCAACCGCTCGGCGGAGTTGTGGTCGGACTCGGCGGTGTAGACGGCCACGGTGTCGTTGCGGTGCTTCGCGTCGTACATCGCCACGTCCGCGTGCCGCATCAGGGTGGCGAAGTCCTCGCCGTGTTCCGGATACAGGGCGATGCCTATGGAACCGCCGACATCCAGCGGCAACCCGTCCAGCGGCACCGGCTCGGCGAGGGCCCGGACGACCTGGTCGGCCAGCGCGCGCGCCTCGCCGACATCGGTGAGCCCGGTCATCACGATCGCGAACTCGTCTCCGCCGAGCCGGGCGACCATCTGCGGCGGCGCGACCACGTCGGTCAACCGGGCGCTCACCTCCACCAGCAGCCGGTCGCCGACGGCGTGACCCAACGCGTCGTTGACGTTCTTGAAGCGGTCCAGGTCGATCAGCAGCAGGGCGAGGCGCGTTTCGGACTCGCCTCGGGCGGCGCGCTCAGCGTGCCGGTGCACCTGCTCGTTGACCTCCGCGAGCAACGCCTTGCGGTTGGGCAGCCCGGTGAGCGGGTCGAGCGACGCCAACTGGTGCTGCTCCACGGTGAGCCGGGCCATCCGGTAGACGGCGAACAGCGGCACCAGCACCAGTGGCACCAGGGCGGCGCTGGCCCGGGCGGCGGTGACCAGCACCGGTGCGAGCAGGAGCAACGACCCGGTGGAGAGCAGTTCGAAGGGCAGTCCGTGCCACGCGTTGGGCCACCACCGCTCGCCGAAGCGCAGCCGCACCGCAGCGGTGACCAGCCCGTAGTTGACCGCGAACCAGGCCACCCCGGCACCGCCGATCGCGGCGATGTCGGTCCAGCCCAGCGCCGCGCCGTCGTAGACCTCGCCGGGGCCGAGCCGGGTCATCGCGTACGCGGCGGCCAGCGAGCAGGCGTACTGCCCGGCGTTGAAGGCCGTGCGCCAGGGCGCGTGCCGCATCCGGATCCCGGACACCACCACGGCGACCGCCTGCACCGCTACCGCGGGGCCGAGCCCCCAGCCGAGCAGGATCGCGAAGGTGAAGCAGGTGGAGGGGAAGACGGCCGAGGAGGACTGCCCGCGGCCGGGCGGCAGGAAGGGCCGCGCGTCGCAGGCCACGGCGAGCACCGCCATCGTCCAGAACGCCGCAGGCAGGTCGGGCAGCGTCGACGCGAACGACACCAGCCCGTCCGCCGAGACGAGCACGGCCGCGACGAGTACGGCCGCGACGAACGTCGAGAAGTGCGCGGTACGCCCGGGCGGGACGAGGTTGCGCGGATCGGGCGACTCCATCACACCTCCCGGCACGAGACCGGCCCGTGGTTTCACGCGCCGTGCCCCAATGAAACGCCCCCACCACCCACTTCCCCGTCGCGACAGTCACGAATCGGTCGTAGTCGTAATTAAGTTGGTATCCGGCAGAGTGCCGTAAAGATCATTACTCCTCGACGCGGGCGACCTGCCGGGCCGCCTCGGGACCGGCGTCGAGCAGCACCCGGAAGCCCTCCTCGTCGAGCACCGGCACCTTCAGGCTGGCCGCCTTGTCCGCCTTCGAGCCGGGGTTGTCGCCCACCACCACGAAACCGGTCTTCTTCGACACCGAGCCGCTGACCTTGCCACCTCGGGACTGGATCGCCTCGGCGGCCTGGTCGCGGGAGAATCCGCCGAGCGTGCCGGTCACCACCACTGTCACCCCCTCCAGCGGGCGCGGCCCCTCCTGCACCGCCTCCTCCGCCATGCGGACACCCGCCTCGGCCCACTTACGGACCACCTCGCGGTGCCAGTCGACGGCGAACCACTCGCGGATGCTGGCGGCGATCGTCGGGCCGACACCGTCGACTGAGGAGAGTTCCTCCTCGGTGGCCTTGTCGACCGCCTCGATCGAGCGGAAGTGCCGGGCCAACGCCTGCGCGGCGGTCGGGCCGACGTGCCGGATGGAGAGGGCCACCAGCACCCGCCACAGGTCGCGCTCCCGGGCGGTGGCGAGGTTGTCGAGCAACTTGGCGGCGTTGCTGCCGAGGCTGCCGTCCTTGTTGACGAAGAACGGCGCGCCGGCCAGCCGCTCGGCGTCGAGCGAGAACAGGTCTCCCTCATCGGTGATGATCTGCGCGTCGAGCAGCGCGGCGCCGCTCTTGTAGCCGAGTGCCTCGATGTCGAAGGCACCGCGCCCGGCCAGATGGAACACCCGCTCCCGCAACTGCGCCGGGCAACTGCGCGAGTTGGGGCACCGGATGTCGACGTCGCCCTCCTTCGCGGGGGCGAGCGGGGTGCCGCAGGCCGGGCAGGTGGTCGGCATGACGAACGCTCGGGCGTCCGGCGGACGCAGGTCGACCACCGGCCCGAGCACCTCGGGGATCACGTCACCGGCCTTGCGGATCACCACCGTGTCGCCGATCAGGACGCCCTTGCGCTCGACCTCGCGGGCGTTGTGCAGGGTGGCGTACTCGACTGTGGAGCCGGCCACCCGGACCGGCTGGAGCACCGCCCGTGGCGTGACCCGGCCGGTCCGCCCGACCTCGACCTCGATGTCGAGCAGAGTGGTGTTCACCTCCTCCGGCGGGTACTTGAAGGCGATCGCCCAGCGTGGTGCCCGGCTGGTCGAGCCCAGCCGCCCCTGGATGGGCACCGGATCGACCTTCACCACCACACCGTCGATCTCGTGCTCGACGTCGTGCCGGTGCGCGGCGTAGTGCGCGATGTAGTCCCGGACACCGGCCAGGTCGGGCACCACCCGCCAACGATCGCTGGTGGGCAGCCCCCACGCCTGCAACGCCGAGTACGACTCGGACTGGGTGGCCGGCTGGAAACCACGGCGGGCGCCGATGCCGTGCACCACCAGGCGCAGGGGGCGGGAGGCGGTGATCCGCGGATCCTTCTGCCGCAGGCTGCCGGCCGCGGCGTTGCGTGGGTTGGCGAAGGGTGCCTTGCCCTGCTCGACCAGGCCGGCGTTCAGGTCGGCGAAGGCGGCCACCGGGAAGTAGATCTCGCCACGCACCTCGATGAACTCGGGAGGCGGCCCGAACTCCGCAGACTCGGTGAGCCGGCCGGGCACGTCCCGGATGCTGCGCACGTTGGCGGTGACGTCCTCGCCGGTACGGCCGTCGCCACGGGTGGCCGCCCGGACCAGCCGGCCACCTTCGTAGGTGAGGTTGATCGCCAGCCCGTCCACCTTCAGCTCGCACAGGTAAGGCACCGGGCCGCCGGCGTCCCGCTCGACCCGCTCCGCCCAGGCGGCCAGCTCCTCGTCGGCGAAGGCGTTGTCCAGCGACATCATCCGCTCGGCGTGGGCGACCGGGGTGAAGTCGGTGGAGAACGTGCCGCCGACCCGCTGGGTCGGTGAGTCCGGAGTGCGCAGTGCGGGAAACTCCGCCTCCAGCGCCTCCAGCTCGCGCAGTTGGCTGTCGAAGTCGGCGTCGGAGATGGTCGGCGCGTCGAGCACGTAGTAGCGGTACTGGTGCTCGGTCAACTCCTGGCTGAGCGTGGTGTGCCGCTCCCGCGCCTGCGACGTCGGCTCGGGGCCGGCGGCCTCCTGCGCCGCATCGACCTGCTGGGGAACCGCTTCCTCGGACACCCTGCCGCCTCCGGACACCGCGTCGACCTCCCGTGATCGTGCTACCCCCGCACGGTAGTCCCCAGGTGGGACAACGCTGCCGCCACCCGGGCTGACGTGCCCGGATCCGGCCGGACGGCGGCTGTGGCACGACCGGATCAGTCGAGCGGTGCGGCGAGCGCGGCGAGTTGGTCCGCGTACTCGATCCGGCCCGCCCACCCGGTCGGCCAGCCGGGCATGCCGTGGGCCGCGCCGACGAAGGCCCCGGCGAGGGCCGCTATCGAGTCGGAGTCGCCGGCGGTCCGGGCGCCCCGGGCGAGCGCGTCGACCGGGCTGTCGGCGTGCCTGATGGCGCAGTACAGGGCCGCCGTGAGGGCCTCCTCGGCGATCCAGCCCTCACCTGTGAACCGGCACGGGTCGCCGCCGTCGTCCGGCGCGGCCAGTGCCGCGTCGAGCCGAACCAACGCCCGCTGGCACTCGTCCCAGCCCAGGGCGATGAACTCCTCGGCTGTGGCGGCGTCCGAACGTCGCCACAGCTCGCCGAGCCAGTCGGCCCGGTAGACCGTGCGCTGCTCGTGGACCCGGGCGGTGAGCAGGCCGGGCAGCTCGGCCAGCGCGGCGCCGTCGTCGGCCAGCAGCCGGACCGCGTACGCGGTCAGCTCGCTCGCCGCCAGGCCGGTCGGGTGGCCGTGGGTGAGGCCGGCCTGGAGCTGGGCCAGCCCGGCGAGGGTGTCCAGATCGACGTCGAGCAACCCGACCGGGGTGACCCGCATGTTCGCCCCGCACCCCTTCGACCCGGCCTCGGTGGCCTGTTGCCAGGGCAGACCCCGGGACAGTTCAGCGCAGGCCCGCAGGCAGGTCATCCCCGGCGCCCGGTTGTTGTCCGGGCTGGCCGCCCAGTCCAGGAAGCGACGGCGCAGCAGCGGCTCCACCGCCTCGGCGGTGTACGTCGGCGCGTCGTGCAGCGCCCAACCCACCGCCAGCGCCATCTGGGTGTCGTCGGTGACAAGTGCCGGGTCGCCGACAAGCTCCCGGGGGCCGGTCGGGCCGAACCGCCTGTCGATCTCGGCGACGGTGAGGAACTCGGTGGGTCTGCCGAGCGCGTCCCCGTAGGCCAGGCCGAAGAGCGAGCCGGCGGCGCGCCGAGGTGCGGAACTGATCATGGACGCGATGATGCCCGCCACCCGCAAGCCCGCGCAGCGTCCGATCGGACCACCACCGTCGGGCGGCCGGCCCGCCGAGGTCAGCGGCTGGCCGGCGCCCGGCGCTTCGCGGCCAGCCGTCCACCTCCGGCCGTCCGGCGACGCCCGCCAGCCGGCCGAGCCCGCCGAACGGCAACGCACGCCGTCAGCCGGGCACGCCGCCGGCCGAGCACACCGTCAGGCGAGCACGCCGCCGGCAGAGCGTGCCGATCGGCCGGGCACGCCGCCGGCCGGGCACGCCGGTCGGCCGGGCACGCCGGTCGGCCGGGTGGGCGGTCAGTCCCAGCAGAGGCAGAACGGGTGGCCGGCCGGGTCGGCGTAGACCCGGAAACCCTCGCCCTCACCGGGTAGCCGGCGGGCGCCCAGGGCCAGGGCCGCCTTCTCCGCCGCCTCGATGTCGTCCACAGTCACGTCGAGGTGGAACTGCTGGGGCCGCTCCGGATCGGGCCAGGCCGGCGGACGCAGGTCGATCGCCCGTTGGAAGGCCAGCCGGGGCAGGTGGCCGGGCGGCCCGCCGAGCACCACCCAGTCGTCACCGTCGGAATTGTCCTCGATCAGCGGCAGGCCGAGCAGCTCCGAGTAGAAGCCGGCCAGCGCACGCGGGTCGGGGCAGTCGATCACCGTCGAACGCAGCTGTCCAATCATGGCGAGCATCCTGCCCCGTGGGTACGACCAGAAACCTCACTCCTCGGACAGCCGACGTCCGGCGTCCCGGCAGGCCGCGAGGACCGCCCTGGCGTACGCGGCGTCAGCCCCGGCCAGGCCGCAGGCGGGGGTCACCACCACCTGCTCGGCGAGTCGGCGGCGCGGAAACCCGAGGCGGTCCCAGAGCGTGCGTACCCGGTCGGCGAGGTCGGCGGAGGTCGGTGCGCGACCTGTCGACGTGGTCGGCGCGGCACCGGCCAGCAGCCCGAACCCGGCGTCGAGCGCCTCGCCGAGCGGGTCGAGGTCGGTGATCAGGCTCAGGTCGAGCGCGACGCCTACCGCGCCGGTGGAGCGGAGCAGTTCCAGCGGCACCTCCGGGGCGCAGCAGTGCACCACCGTCGGCACGCCGACCGCCTCGACCACCGTGCCGAGCAACGCACGGGCGTCACCCGACTCCACCGCGCGGTAGGCGCCGAGGCCGCTCTCGGTGGGTACCCGGCCGGCCAGCACCGCCGGCAGGGACGGCTCGTCCAGTTGGAGCAGCACCGACGCGCGGGGCAACCGGCGGGTCACCGCGTCGACGTGGCCGCGCAGTCCTTCGGCCAGCGAGCCGGTCAGGTCCCGCACCGCACCGGGGTCGCGCAGCATCCGACCGTCGATCGGCAGCTCGATCGAGGCGGCCAGGGTGAGCGGGCCAGCCGCCTGGATCTTGATTGGGCCGGCGTACTCCTCGGCCTGCTCGGCGAGCTGGTCCAGGTCGCGTTCCATCAGGTCGCGGGCCCGGCGCAGGTCGCGGCCCGGGCGCGGGGCCACCCGCCACCGCGCCGCGTACAGCTCGATCGGCAGTTCCACGAGCAGACCGCCGGTGCGCCCGATCAGGTCGGCGCCCGGCCCCCGGGCCGGCAGTTCCGGCAGATGCGGCAGGGCGGGCAGCTCACCGAGAACGATCCGCTGCGCCTCCGCGATGTCGGTCCCTGGCAACGACCCCACACCCGTCGCCGCACCCGCCCCCCACGGCAACCCCTGATCACTCACCGCCGCAGCCTACCTGCCACCACCTCAGCCACCTGTTGACCAAGAAGTTCTGGTCTCGGTTCCGGCGTGCGGTGGACGAAAACTTCTTGGTCAACTCGGAAAAGGCTGTCAGTCGGTGATGGTGGCGGAGCCTAGGACGATGTCGCCGGCGGGGTCGGGGCGGTAGGCGACGATGGCCTGGCCGGCGGCCACCCCGCGCACCGGGTGGCGCAGGTCGGCGTGCAGGGTGTCGCCGGCCACTGTGACGGCGGCGGGCACCACGACGCCGTGGGCGCGTAGCTGCACCTCGCACTCGATCGGGCCGTCGGGTCGCGGCCCACCGGTCCAGACCGGGCGGGCGGCCCGGACCGTGGCGACCTCAAGTGCCTCCGCCGGGCCGACGGTGACGGTGTTCGTCTTCGGCGTGATGGAGAGCACGTAGCGGGGCCGGCCGTCCGGGGCGGGGCGGTCCAGGTGCAGGCCGCGCCGCTGGCCGACGGTGTACGCGTACGCACCGGCGTGCTGTCCCACCACCGCGCCGGTGGTCGCGTCCACCACGTCCCCGGGCGCCTCACCGAGGCGCTGGGCCAGGAAGCCGCGGGTGTCACCGTCGGCGATGAAGCAGATGTCGTGCGAGTCCGGCTTGTCGGCGACGGCGAGGCCACGGTCGGCCGCCTCCTGCCGGACCTGGGCCTTTGTCGAGTCGCCGAGCGGGAAGATCGAGCGGGCCAGTTGCTCGCGGGTGAGCACGGCCAGCACGTACGACTGGTCCTTGGCCGCGTCGACGCTGCGGCGCAGCAGGCCGTCGGGGCCGAGCCGGGCGTGATGACCGGTCACCACGGCGTCGAACCCCAGGGCCACCGCCCGGTCCAGGACCGCGGCAAACTTGATCTTCTCGTTGCAGCGCAGGCACGGGTTGGGGGTACGCCCCGCCGCGTACTCGGCGACGAAGTCGTCGACCACGTCGGCGTGGAATCGGTCGGCCATGTCCCAGACGTAGAACGGGATGCCGAGCACGTCGGCGGCCCGCCGGGCGTCCCGCGAGTCCTCCAGGGTGCAGCAGCCCCGGGCCCCGGTGCGGTAGGTCTGCGGGTTGCGGGCCAGCGCCAGGTGCACGCCTGTCACGTCATGCCCGGCCTGCACCGCCCGAGCCGCCGCCACGGCGGAATCCACGCCGCCGGACATCGCCGCCAACACCCTCACCCGGACCACTCTCCCTTCCCACCGAGCCTATCTCCGCCCGGCACCGGCTCAGCGGGGCGTACGCGGGGCCGCCGCCCGCCGGGCCCGCTCCACGGCCCCCGGGAGGGCGGCGATGAGCGCGTCGACGTCGGCGGTGGTGCTGGTGTGGCCGAGGGAGAACCGCAGCGACGAACGGGCCCGGTCGTCGTCCGCACCCATCGCCAGCAGCACGTGGGAGGGCTGCGCCACCCCGGCCGAGCAGGCCGAGCCGGTCGAGCAGGCGATGCCCTGGGCGTCGAGCAGGAGCAGCAGCGCGTCCCCTTCACAACCGGGGAACGAGAAGTGCGCGTTGCCGGGCAGCCGATCGGTCGGGTCACCGTTGAAGACGACCTCGGGCACCGCCTGGCGGACCCGCCCTACCAGGTCGTCACGGAGTGCGGCCACGCCGGCTGCGTAATCCTGCTGGCCCTTGACTGCCGCTTCGACGGCGACCGCGAAGGCGACGATGCCGGCCGCGTCGAGGGTGCCGGAGCGCACGTCCCGCTCCTGTCCCCCGCCGTGCAGCAGCGGCACCGCCGCCACGTCCCGGCCCAGCAACAACGCGCCGACCCCGACCGGGCCGCCGAGCTTGTGACCGGTGACGGTGAGCGCGGCGACGCCGCTGGCGGCGAAGTCGACAGGCACCTGGCCGACCGCCTGGATGGCGTCGGTGTGGAACGGCACGCCGTACTCGGCGGCCACGGCGGCCAGCTCACCGATCCGCTGGACGGTGCCGACCTCGTTGTTGGCCCACATGGCGGTGACCAGCGCCGCCCGGTCGCCGTGTTCGGCCAGTTCGGTGCGGAGCGCGTCCGGGTGCAGCCGGCCGGCCCCGTCGACGGGCAGCCAGCCCACCTCGGCGCCCTCGTGCCGGTCCAGCCACTCCACCGCGTCGAGGACCGCGTGGTGTTCGACGGCACTGGAGATCACCCGGCGCCGCCCGGCGTCGGCGTCCCGGCGAGCCCAGAAGATGCCCTTCACCGCGAGGTTGTCGCTCTCGGTGCCACCACCCGTGAAGATCACCTCGGACGGCCGGGCACCAAGCGCGGCGGCCACCCGCTCCCGCGACTCCTCCACCCGGCGACGGGCGCGCCGACCGGACGCGTGCAGGGAAGACGCGTTGCCGACCTCGCGGGCGGTCGCGACGTACGCCTCCAGTGCCTCGTCGAGCATCGGAGTGGTCGCGGCATGATCCAGGTAAGCCATCACGGTTCAGCCTAACGACCACTCCGGTGCCGACCGCAGGCCGGATTGCCTGGCGGGACGTCAGACCGGTGACGCGGTCACGACGATGTTGTCCCGGTAGCGACGGGCGTCGGCGTCGAACGGGCCGCCGCAGGTGATGAGCGTCAGGCGGGGACGCCCGTCGCGGGCGAAGTAGCGCTCAAGTGGAATCTTGGTCTTGTCGTACTCCTCCCGGGCCACCACCCGGTAGGTCCGCTCGGTCCCGTCGTCGCCGGTGGCCGTCACGGTGTCGCCCGGCGCGAGTTCACGCAGCCGGTAGAAGGCGCCCCGGCCCTGCTCGGCGCTGTCGACGTGCCCGGCGATCACCACCGATCCGGACTCGGTCTCCAGCCCGGGTCCGTAGCGGTACCAGCCGATCTGGTCGACGCTCGGCGGTACGTCGAACTCTTTGGTGCGCTCGTCGACACCGACCGGGTCGACTCGCGCGGTGACCCCGATCGAGGGGATCCGTAGCCGGACCGGGCGTACCGGCTCGGCGTTCCCGGGCAGCGCCCCGGGGACCACTGCCACGGCGGGTCCGGTGACCGACGGAGTGGGGCTGGCCAGCGCGGCGGCCTGCTCGGTGCCGACGTTGCCCGCCGGCCGGGACACGACTGCCACCACGGCCGCGACGGCGAGCGCGGCGGCGCCGGCGGCCACAGCCGCCAGCGCCCCACGGTTGACGACCGTCACCGGCGACCCGACCGGACGACAGCCGCCCGCGCCCCGCCCGCGACCAGCAGCAGGATCCCGGTGCCGGCCAGGGCGTACCACCAGGTGCCGAGGCCGGTGCCGGCCTGCCCGCCGGTGCCGCTCGGCACGCCTGAGGGCGCCGAGTGCAGGCCCTCGATGGTCTGCGCCACGACGGACAGGTTCTCCGCCTCGGCGGAGCCGATGGCGTAGACGATCGTCGCCGTGCCCTCAGCCAGGTTGAGGTCGGCCGGCCCGATCACCACGGTGTCGGTGCCGGCGAGCACCACGTCCGCCGAGACGTTGCCGGCGTCCACGTCGCCCTTGGCCTCGTTCGGGTTGGTCAGGCCCTCGAAGACCGGGCTGCCGCCGGCCCGCACGTCCACGGCCGGCGCGGCGGCGGTGTGCCGGACGATCAGCCGGGCCTTGCCGGCGTCGACCTTGGCGGTGTCGTTGACGAACGGGGTGATCGTGGGCTGACCCTCGGCGTCGAGGTGGGCGGCGATGCTGATGTTCGCCCCGCCGGGGACCTCCGCGTCGTCGGCGGTGAGGATGGCCTGCCCGATCGGCTCGCCCGGCTTGGTCAGGGCGATGTCGTACTGCCCCTCGGGCAGGTCCAGCGGCCCGGCCACGTCACCGGGCTCGAAGTTCTCCAGGGTCTTCTCCCCGTTGACGTAGACGTCGACCGGGGTGTCCGGGATGCCGTGCACGACGGAGACCTTCGAGTCGGCGGCGTACGCCGGGGTCGCCGTCGCGATGCCGGCGCCGACGAAGGTCAGCGCGGCGACCGCGCCACCCGCGGCGACGCGGCGAAGGTACGCGAACTGCATGTCTGCCTCCTGGTGTTTCATGCCATTTCGTCAGGCTTGCTGTGCACCCCGAGTTACGCCGGCATCTCGCCGCCCGGATGCGGGCGGAGGCGACTTTCTTTTTCCGGCCGTGACCGCATCCGGCGGGCACCGCGCGGACGAAGAGAGGTCGAGGAGACGCTGGGCTGACAGAGGGGACGGCGCCGGTGCGAGCTACAGTCGGGCATGCCCCCAACCAGGCGAACCGTCCCGTGACCGGGATCCGGCAGCAACCGGGCACACCCGAGGACGAGCTGGCCCACCGCTTCCGCGCCGGCGACGAGCAGGCGCTGCGCGAGGCGTACGACCGTTACGGTCGGGCCGTTCTCCACCTGGCCACCAGCACGCTTGTGAACCGCAGCGACGCGGAGGACGCGACCCAGGCGACATTCGTCGCCGCCTGGCTCGGTCGGGAGACCTTCGATCCGACGAAGGGGTCACTCGTCGGGTGGCTGCTGGGAATCGGCCGACGCAAGGTCATCGATCGGCTCCGGTCCGCCGCGCGGGAGAACCGGGTGGTCGAGACCGTACGCCAACTCCCCGATCCGGTGCCCACCGGCAATGACCCGGACACCGTGGTCGACCGGCTGGTGGTGGCCGACGAGCTGGCGCGTCTGCCGGACGAACAGCGACGCATGCTGGAATTGGCCTTCTTCGACGACCTGACCCACCAGCAGATAGCGACGGTGACCGGAGTGCCGCTCGGCACGGTGAAGAGTCACATCCGGCGTGGCATGGCAAGTCTGAAGCGCAGATGGGAGGTGGACGGTGCAGCACCTGGAGCACGACCGGCTGGTATTTCTGGCGCTCGGTGAAAGTGAGGTGGACACCACCGACCGCACCCACCTCGACGCCTGCCCGCACTGCCGGGCGGAGTTGGAGAACCTGCGCCACGTCGCCGGCCTCGGTGCCGCCACGCAGGGCCTCAACGAGCTGCCCGACCCGCCGGAGCACGTCTGGCAGGGCATCATGGCGGAGATCACGGCGGCGAAGGAACTGCCCCGGCTCACCGCCGACCGGCAGCGGCCGGATTCCGACCCGGCCGGCACGGCCACCACCGACGCCGTACCCGTGCCCCGACGGTCACGGCGCGGACGCTGGTCACGGCTTGCCACCACGGCGGTCACGGCGGTCGCCGCGGCCATCGTCGGTGTGGTCGGCACCGCCGCCGTGCTGCGCGACGGCGAGCCCGCCGAGCCAACGGTGCTGGCCAGCGCTCCGCTGGCGGCGTACGGGTCGACCCCACCCGCCGCCCGGGGCGACGCGCGGGTGCTGGGCACCGGCGAGTTGCATCTGCACGTGGCGAATCTCCCGGCCGTACCGGGGTACTACGAGGTATGGCTCATCAACCCGCAGAGCATGGAGATGTTCTCGGTCGGTGTCCTCGGCAACGGCTCTGATGTGCTGCTGCCGCTGCCACCGAACGTCGACCTGGGGCAGTACTCAGTTGTCGACGTCTCGGCCGAGGAGTTCGACAACAACACCGCCCACTCCGGCGACAGCCTGTTGAGGGGCTCCCTGACGGGCTGATCGGCGGGCCGGTTCAGCTCCCCGGCCCGCCGATCAGCTCCCTCGCGCCAAAGGCGACACAGCCGCCGTCCGGAACCCCGGACGGCGGCTGTGTCGCGTACGACTCACTTGCGCTTGCGGATCTCCTCGGCGGCCTGCGGAACGATCTTGAACAGGTCGCCGACCACGCCGAAGTCGGCCAGCTCGAAGATCGGTGCCTCGCCGTCCTTGTTGACCGCGACGATGGTCTTCGAGGTCTGCATGCCGGCCCGGTGCTGGATCGCACCGGAGATGCCGAGCGCGATGTAGAGCTGCGGGGAGACCGTCTTGCCGGTCTGCCCCACCTGGAACTGGTGCGGGTAGAAGCCGGAGTCGACAGCGGCCCGGGAGGCGCCGACGGCACCGCCGAGCAGGTCGGCCAGCTCCTCGACCAGCTTGAAGTTGTCCGCGTTGCCGACACCGCGACCACCGGAGACGACCACGCCGGCCTCGGTGAGCTCGGGGCGGGACCCCTTCTGCTCGGCCACCCGGTCGACGACTCTGGCCAGCTTGTCGCTGTCCGTGGCGGTGACGGTGAGCTGCTCGACCGCGGGGGTGGCCGCAGCCGGCGTCGGGTTTACCGAGTTCGGCCGGACGGTGACCAGCGGCAGGCCCCGGGTGACCTTGGACTTCACGATTGTCGACCCGGCGAAGGCCACCTGGGTGGCGGTGCCGTCGGCGGCCAGGGCCACCACGTCGGTCAGGATGCCGTTGTCCAGCTTGACCGCCAGCCGGGCGGCGATCTCCTTGCCCTCCTGTGAGGAGGCGAGCAGCACGGCGACCGGCTGCACCCGCTTGACCAGGTCGGCGACCACTGTGGCCTTCGGCGCCACCAGGTAGCCGTCGATCTCGTCACCCTCGGCCGCGTAGATCTTCTCCGCGCCGTACTCGCCCAGCTTGCCGGAGAGCGCCTCGGCGGCACCGGTGCCGCCGAGCACCACCGCCGACGGGGTGCCCAGCTCACGGGCGAGGGTGAGCATCTCCAGGGTGACCTTCTTGACGCCGAACTCCGCGGTGGCTTCGACGACGACGAGAACCTCAGACATGTCCCACACCCCTCACACGAACTTCTCGGTGGCGAGGAACTCGACGAGCTGCGTGCCGCCGGAGCCCTCATCGGTGACCTTGGTGCCACCCGAACGCGGCGGGCGCTTGCTGTGCTCCACCACGGTGCTGGTCGCCCCGTCGAAGCCGACCTCGTTCGCGGCCACGCCGAGGTCGCCCAGGGAGAGCGTCTGCACCGGCTTCTTCTTGGCGGCCATGATCCCCTTGAACGACGGGTACCGGGGCTCGTTGATGGTGTCCCACACGGAGACGATGGCCGGGGTCGAGGCGGTGACCACCTCGTAGCCCTCCTCCGTCTGCCGCTCCACGGTCAGCGTGGCCCCGTCGACGGTGAGCTTGCGGGCACCGGTCAGCGCCGCGATGCCCAGCCGCTCGGCGAGCATGTGCGGCATCACCTGCACCCGACCGTCGGTCGACTCCGAGCCGCAGAGCACCAGGTCGGCGTTGAGCTGCCCCAGCGCGGCGGCGAGCACCTTCGAGGTGGCGACGGCGCAGGAGCCGTGCAGGGCGTCGTCCACCACGTGGACCGCCTTGTCCGGGCCCATCGACAGCGCCTTACGGATCGACTCGGTAGCCCGGTCCGGACCCATGGTCAGGATCGTCACCTCGCCGCCGTGCGCCTCCTTGATCTTCAACGCCTCCTCGATGGCGTACTCGTCCATCTCGTTGATGACGTTGTTCGCCGAACCGCGGTCGACAGTGTTGTCGTCAGTACGCAGGTTGCGGTCCGCGCCCGAATCAGGCACCTGCTTGACGAGTACGACGATGTTCATCGCGCTTCGACGACCCTCCTGCTGTGGTTATGTGATCTTTTCGCCCCGATCTGGGCGCAGCCTCGCGCGTGCGGTGCCGTCCGGTCAACCATGGGCTGTTGTGCGGTTGCCCACGGCGCCATGTTACCTGTCAGTAGGTTCGGCGCCCAGCACGCCCCTGATCCGTTCGATGACCTCGGCCTCGGCCGGGCTGACACCGTCGTGGGCGCGGGCCGTACGGTCGGCCGCCGCCAGCACCACCGCGCGGTACACAGGAACGTCCTGCGGAACCTTCTCGGTCAGGATCTCGATCCCCCGGCGCAGCGCCGGCAGCACCACCGACTCCACCTCCAGCGCCGAGTCGCGCGGTAGTTTCGGCAACGGCCCGCTGGTCAACGCCTCCTTCACCACGCCACTGGCGTCGGCGATCGCCCCGGAGGCCGCAAAGCTCTCGCGAAACAGCGCGAGCACCCCCGGGTCGGCGTTCGAGACCATCAGCACCGCACCGAAGGCACCCGTCTTCAGGGTCATTTTCTCGTCGTCCGTCAGCCGCTGGCCCATGATCACGGAGTGTAGACGTAGGGCGTGGTGGTGGTGACCGCGACGAGCCCGAGCCGCTGCAGTACCGGAAGGCTCTCGGTCGAGGCGTCCACCTGCACCAACGTCCGGCCACGCGGCCCGGCCAACCGGGCCCGGTAGCTGACCAACGCCCGGTAGATGCCCTTCCGCCGCCACTGCGGCAGGGTCGAACCGCCCCAGAGCGTGGCGAACGTGCTGTCGGTCGGGTACCGCACCCAACCGGCGCTCACCATCGTCCCGTCCGCCTCGGCCACCACGACGGTGATCGCCTGCGGATCGGCGGCGATCTCCCGTTCCAGGCCGTCGGCCAGTCCGGACAGGTCACGCCCCCACACCTGGGTCTTCAGCTCCGCGATCCGGTCCAGGTCCGCCCGCCCGGTCACCTCACGCAGGCGTACGCCCTCGGGCACCACCGGCAGTGTGGAGGCCAGCGGTGCGACCGGGCCGACCACGACGGTCTCCTGGTCCTCCGGCACGAAGCCGGCGGCTCGCAGGCGCTGCGGCAGGTCGGCCGGTGCGTCGTGACCGTGCAGCTTCCACTCGACCGGCTCGCCCCGCTCGCGGGACACCGCCACCTGCCGGGCGATCAGCTCGTCGAGGTCGGCACCGGCCAGTCCACCGAGGTCGCGGTAGGTCACCATGCCCCGCTGATCCAGGCCCAGCACCCGGAACACCGGACCGTCGGACTCCACCACCACACCGTCGGGCACCGGGTCGGGCAGGTCCGGCCGGAGCTGGGTGTCGTACGCCGCGCGCAAGGTGGTCGCGTCAAGATCCGTCATGCTCCCAAACTATTCCCGCTGGGCACCGGATAATCACACGCGTGTGGCAGATGATCAGGAACTGGTTCGACCCGCAGGAGCTGCGGTCGGTGGGCGACACCCCCGACTACCGCTTCTCCCTGGCCAACGAGCGCACGTTCCTGGCCTGGTTGCGTACCGGACTGGCGTTGATCGCCGGTGGGCTCGCCGCCGCGCAGTTCCTGCCGACCCTGTCCCTGGTCCACCTGCGCGAGGTGATCGCGGTGGTGCTGCTGCTGCTCGGCGGCGCGGTCGCGATCCGGGCCGTCGACCACTGGGCGCGTACCGAACGGGCCATCCGGCTCGGCGAGGAGCTGCCCGCCTCCCGCTTCCCGGCCGTGCTCGCCCTGATCGTCGGCCTCGGCGCGCTGTCGCTGGTGGTGGCGGTGCTGGCCGGTGCGATAAGCGGATGACCACGGTCCGCGACCCGGGTCTGCAACCCGAACGCACCAGGTTGGCCTGGCGGCGCACCCTGCTCACGCTGACCGTCGTGACCCTGCTGACCGTCCGGCTCGCGCTCACCGGCGGCCGGGGCGGGGCCGGGCCGGCGGCGCTGGCCATCCTCGGCTGGGGTGCGGTCGTGACGCTCTGTTGGCGACGGGCCACGGGCAGCGGCGTGTCCCGCACCGGCGGTCGAAGCCTCGCCCTGGTGGGGCTGGCCGCCGTCGGATTCGCGCTCCTCGGAGCGCTGCTGGTGCTGCGCGGGCTGTGACCGCCGCGCAAGGTAGGTAATGATGGTTACATGGCCCGGCTGTACATCCTCCTCTTCCTGGTGCAGGTCGTCCTCGCCGTCTGCGCCCTGATCAGCTGCCTCTCCGCCGAGGAGGACGGCATCCGCCACCTCCCCCGGATCGCCTGGCTGCTGATCATCCTGTTCTTCCCGCTGGTCGGCTCGATCGCCTGGTTCGTCGCCGGGCGGGAGCGCAAGGCCGTCGGTGGGTCGACATCCTGGGCTCCGGGCGCACGCCCGGCCGAGCGTCCCCGGCCGCTCGCGCCCGACGACGACCCGGAGTTCCTCCGCTCGATCGAGGAGCGATCGCGTCAGGAGGACCAGGAACTCTTCCGCCGCTGGGAGGAGGACCTGCGCAAACGCGAGGACGATCTGCGCAAGCGGGAGGGCGAGCCGCCGCGCGAGGAACCCCGCCCCGAGGTGTAGCCGCCGGGGCGGGGCGCCCCGATTCAGGCCAGGTTCGAGGAGCGGGGGTACGCGTCGGCCGGATCGGTGAGCACGTTGACCAGGTACGGCACCCCGGCGTCGAAGGCCCGTTGCAGAGCCGGACCCAGCTCGGCGGCCTTGGCGACCGTCTCGCCCGCACCGCCGAGCGCGCCGACCACCTGGTCGTACCGCAGCTCGGGCTGAAGGTCGGCGGCCACGTCGTAGCCGTACATGGCCCGCATCGGGTGCTTCTCCAGGCCCCAGATGCCGTTGTTGCCGACCACGATGACCACAGGCAGCTTCTGCCGGGCCAGTGACTCCACGTCCATCAGTGAGAAGCCGGCCGCGCCGTCGCCCATCAGCACACAGACCTGCCGGTCCGGGTGGGTGACCCGGGCGCCCATCGCGTAGCCCATGCCGGTGCCGAGGCAGCCGTACGGGCCGGGGTCGAGCCAGGTACCGGGCTGGGCCGGCTCCAGGTAACGCCCGGCGTAGGAGACGAAGTCGCCGCCGTCGCCGATGGTGACCGCGTCGCGGGCGAGCACCTTACGCAGCTCGCCGTAGATCCGGGCCGGGCGGATCGGGTCCGTCTCGGCCGCCATCTCCTCGGCGTCGCGCGCCTTCGCGGCGTCCTCCGCGGTCCGCAGCTGGGCGACCCAGTCGTCGTGGTCGACCCGGTCACCTGGGTGGTCGGCCAGCGCGGTGAGGATGCCGCGCAGGTCTCCGGCGGGGGCGGCGGCGGGCTGTACGTGACCGGCACGCTGGCTGGGCGCGTCGACGATGTGCACCACCTGGGCCTCGCCGAAGTCGCCGAAGGAGAGCCGGAAGTCCAACGGGGTGCCGATCACCACGACCACGTCGGCGTTCGACAGGGCCACCCGACGGGCCTTGGCGAAGGCCAACGGATGCTCCGGCGGCAGGGCGCCCCGACCCATGCCGTTGGTGAAGACCGGCACGGTGAGTGCCTCGGCCGCGGCGCGCAGCTCGTCCACCGCGTCGCCGGTCCAGACGTCCGATCCGGCGATGATCACCGGACGTGCCGCGCCCGCGATCAGGCCGGCGGCACGGGCCACCTCCTCGGGATCGGCGTCGAGCGGGCTGAGCTGTGGGCCGGCCGGAAGCTCCGCGTCACCGACCGAGAAGACCGCCTCCAGTGGGAAGTCGAGGAACACCGGTCCCCGGTGCGGGGTGAGGGCGGTGGTCAGCGCGGCGGCCACCGCCCGGGGGATGTCGTCCGCGCTGAACACCGTCTCCGCGTGCTTGGTCACCGGGGCGACCAGCGGGAGGTGGTCCATCTCCTGGAGGCTGCCCGAACCCCAGCGGAACTGGGGTGCCCGACCGCCCAGCACGAGCACCGGCGAGGCGTTGAAGAAGGCGCTGGTCAGCCCGGAGATGCCGTTTGTCACGCCGGGACCGGCGGTGAGTACGGCAAGCCCGGGTCGGCGCTGGAGCTTGGCCACCGCCTCGGCGGCGAAGACGGCTGACTGTTCGTGTCGCACGTCGTAGATCGGGAAGTCGGTCTTGTGCGCGGCGTCGTAGAGCGGGAACACGTGCCCGCCGGAGAGGGTGAACATCTCCCGCACCCCGTACGCGCGCAGCGCCGCGAGGGCGAGTTCCCCGCCGTGGCCTTCGATCCGCTCCGTCATTCCCGCTCCTTCTCGTCGCCTGACCGGAGTCACACGCTACTGGCCGGTAGGAGGAATGTGAACTGTTCTCGCGCGCTCAGCGTCCGGTGAAGTCCGGCTTCCGCTTCGCCACGAACGCCGCCATTCCCTCGCTCCGGTCGTCGGTGGCGAACAGCGCCGCGAAGAGCTGACTCTCCCAGGCCAGGCCCGAGGCCAGATCCATGTCCAGGCCGCCGTCGACGGCGAGCTTCGCCGCCCGCAGCGCCTGCACCGGCCCGTTGAGATACGGCCGCACCATCGCCACCGCGGTGTCGTACACCTCGGCCGCCGGGGCGACCCGGTCGGCCAGGCCGATCCGCAGTGCCTCCTGCGCGTCCACCATCCGGCCCGACATGATCAGATCCTTGGCCCGGGCCGGGCCGACCAGCCGGGCCAACCGCTGGGTGCCCCCGGCGCCGGGAATGATGCCGAGCTTGATCTCGGGCTGGCCGAGCTTGGCGTCCTCGGCCACCACCCGCCAGTCGCAGGCCAGCGCCAGCTCGCAGCCGCCGCCGAGGGCGTAGCCGGTGATCGCGGCGACGACGGGCTTGGGGATCCGGGCGATCGCGCCGAGCGCGCTGGACAGGTCGGCGGCCCGCTCAGCCATGTCCACGTAGGACATGTCCGCCATCTCCTTGATGTCCGCACCGGCGGCGAAGACCTTCTCCCCGCCGTACACGATTACCGCGCGGACGCCGCTGTCGGCGGTGGCGGCGGTCGCGGCGGCGCGCAACTCCTCCTGCACCTGGGTGTTGAGGGCGTTCATCGGCGGCCGCTCCAGCCGGATGGTGCCGATGCCGTCCCGGGTCTCCAGCCGCACGAACTCACCCACGCTGAGCCTCACTTCCTCGTCGAAGTCGCGTGCCAACCTTACGACCCGGCTCGTTGGGGTAAGTAGTCTGGTGCCAGCCCCGTCAGTCGGGAGTCGCACGATGAACCCTCGTCAACCTGAGCCGCGCGCCGGCCGTGCCGCGACGCCGGCCGCCCACCCCGGCGGGGCGCGCCGGCAGGTCGACAGGCGTCCCGCGGTCACCTACTACGACGACCGGCTGGTACGGGTCACCTCGGCCGCGGTGACCGTCGAGGGCCGGGTCTATCCACTGGCCGAGATCAGCGAGATCTGGCACCAGCACGGCACCCTCTCCTGGCGGGTGCTGGCCGGCCGGGGTGCGATCGGCGCCGCGCTTGTCGCCCCGCTGGTGGCCGCCGCCGCCGGAGTCGCGCTGGCCGTCTGGTTGGACCGCTCGGCGACCGTCACGATCGCGATCATCGGGGCTTCCGTGCTTGTCGGGCTGGCGGTCGGGCCGGTCGCCGACTTCCTCTTCGAGCATCTCGACCGCTCCTACGCCCGGGGCAGCCGACAGCGGGAGGTCTGGATCCGCTGGCGGGGTCACCCGGTGCAACTGCTCCGCACCCCGAACGCGCTGCGCTTCGGTCAGATCTACCGCGCCGTGCAGCGGGCCATGGAGACCGGCCGGCCGATACCGCCCCGCCGACGCTGAGCGACCGCGCGACAGCACCGGGTTGCCGAACGGTGCTTAAGCTTAGTGATGGCCCTCTATTACCGGGACGACGCGGTGCAGGTGACCTCCGAGTCGATCCGGGCCGGTGGACACGTCATTCCGATCGCCGAGGTCACCTACGTCTGGCATGCGAAGGGCCGCACCACACTCGCCGTACGCGGTCGGGTGTTCGGTCGGGGCGTCCTGGTCCTGCTGCTGTCCCTGCCCCCACTCGTGGCACTGGTCTGTGTGCTCTCGCTGGCCTGGTCCGCGCAGGACCGGGGCGAGTGGCTGCCGGCGCTCGTCGTGCTCGCCGCGTGTGTGATCGTCCCGCTCGCCCTGGTCCCGTTCCTGGAGATACCCCTCGGCTGGCTGGACCGCTCCTACGAGCGCGGCAACCGGGTGCTGGAGCTGTGGGTGCAGTACCGCCGGCAGGAGGTGATGGTGCTGCGCACGCCGGACGCGCTGCGCTTCGGGCAGATCTACCGGGCGGTGCAGCGCGCCGTCGAGCAGCAGAGCGACACGTGAACTCGTCGTCCGGCGGCGCTGGCCCGCGCGACGCACACTTGATCCCATGGCACTCCCCCTTCCCCGGCCGACAGCGGTTCTCGGTCTCACCCGTTCCGCTCTCGACCAGGCCGCGTCCTTCGCCGCCATCCCGGCCCGCGCGTTCGCGGTACTCGACGAGGTCGAGGCGTTGCTGGCCCGGATCAACGGGGTGGTGGACCGGGTCGAGCAGACCCTGGACCGGACCGACCGCATGGTCACCGACGCCGAGGTGGCGGTCCGTGAGGTCGCGGTGATCAGTGCCGCCGCCACCGCCGCCGTGGACAACGCCACCGAGGTGGCCGCGGCGGCGGCCGTCGTCGTGGAGTCGGCGCGGTCGGTGGCCGGGCGGGCCGCCGCGACGGTGGGCACTGCGGCTGAGGCCGCGGCCACCGCTGCCGAACTGCTGTCGGCGTACGAACCGGCGCTGCGGCGGGCGGCCCCGATGGCGAACCACTTCGTCGAGCAGCTCAGCCACGAGGAGGTGACCGCGGCGGTCCGGCTGGTCGACGAGTTGCCGAAGCTGCGGCAGCACCTCACCGCCGACGTCCTGCCCATCCTGGCCACCCTGGACCGGGTCGGCCCGGACCTGCACGATCTGCTCGACGTGACCCGGGACCTCAAGCTCGCCGTGGCGGGCATCCCCGGACTGTCGATGCTGCGCAGGCGGGGCGAGAAACTCAACGACGACGCCGGCTGACCCCGGGTGGCACGGGCCGCCCCGCCCTGCCGGTCAGCAGTCGCAGGCGGCGGAGGCGCGCGGGGCGGTCAGGTCGTCCACCGGCCGGCGGGCGAGTCCCGTGGCGGTCACCACGGGCAGTCCCTCCCGGACCCAGTACTCGTAGCCGCCGCGCATCTCCTTGACCGGGTGGCCGAGCCGGGCGAACTCCAGCGCCGCCCGGGTGGCGCCGTCGCAGCCGGGACCCCAGCAGTAGGTGACCACCCGGGCGTCGGGCGGCACCGCCCCGGCGGCCCGCTCGGCGATCAGGGCGGTGGGCAGGTGCACGGCGCCGGGCAGGTGGCCCTGTGCCCAGGCCTGGTCGCCACGCGAGTCGACCACGACGAGGTCGGGCACCGCGGCGGTGAGGTCGGCGTGCACGTCGGCCACGTCGGTCTCGAAACGCAGCCGGGCGAGGAAATGGGCGACGGCGGTGGAGGGATCGGCAGCCGGTACGGCGAAGGCTCGGGTCATGTCCTCGATCGTCGACCCAGGGCCGGCCGGTGGACGAGTGGCGGTGACGCCGTACTCCGCTAACATCCGGCCATGGATCCGGTCGACCGCAGCGTGGCCGTGCTCGCGTACCCCGGGATGTCGGGTTTCGAGACCGGGATCGTCACCGAGGTCTTCGGCCTGCCCCGGCCGGAACTCGACGTGCCCTGGTACGACCTGCGGCTCTGCGCCGAGCGTCCCGGCACCGTTCCACTGCTCGGCGGTGCCAGCCTGCACAGCCCGTACGGGCTGGAGGTGCTGGCCGCCGCCGCGACGGTCATCGTTCCCGGGGTACCCGACGTACACGGGACACCGTCGCCGGAACTGGTCGCGGCTCTGCGCCGGGCGCACCGGGCCGGCGCGCGGCTGCTCTCCATCTGTTCGGGCGCCTTCGCCCTGGCCGGTGCCGGGCTGCTCGACGGCCGGCGGGCCACCACCCACTGGCGGTACGCGGACCTGCTGGCCCGCCGGTACCCGCGGATCACGGTGGACGCCGACGTGCTGTACCTCGACGACGGGGACATCCTCACCAGTGCCGGCAGCGCCGCCGGCCTCGACCTGTGCGTGCACGTCGTACGCCGTGACCACGGCGCGGTCGTCGCCAACGCGGTGGCCCGCCGGCTGGTGATCCCGCCGCATCGCGACGGCGGTCAGGCGCAGTTCATCGAGGCACCGGTGGCGGTCGACCCGGACGACGACCGGATCGCCGGCAGCATCGCCTGGGCCCTGGCACATCTGGCGGAGCCGCTCACGGTGGCCCGGCTGGCCCGGCAGGCCCACATGTCCCCCCGCACCTACCTGCGGCATTTCGCGAAGGCCACCGGCACCAGCCCCATCCGGTGGCTCGTCGAGCAACGGATCAGGGCCAGTCTGACTCTGCTGGAGACCACCGACGCGCCGGTCGGACAGATCGCGACGGCCGTCGGCTTCGACGCCCCGGTGACCTACCGTCACCACTTCACCCGGGCGATGCGGACCTCACCGTCGGCGTACCGTCGCGCGTTCCGGACCGGCTCCAGCGTCGTACCTGGCGCGTGACGGGTGGGCCGGCGCGGCCCGGCCGATCGGCGTCGACCAGGTCAGGGCGCGGGCACGTACAGCTGGTCGATCTCGACCCGGTGCGGCAGCGAGACGCTCGCCCCGAGCCGTCGTACGCAGGCGGCACCGGCGGCCGAGGCCCAACGAACCGCGTCCACCAGGTCACGTCCCTCACCCCAGGCCACCGCGAGTGCACCGGTGAAGGCGTCCCCGGCAGCCGTCGAGTCGACAGTGTCCACAGTGACCGCCGGCACGTGCACCGCCGTGCCGTCCCGGTCGCCGTACCAGGCACCCTCCGCGCCGAGCGTCAACACCGCCCGGGGCACCAGGTCGAGCAGCGCGTGCGGCTCCTCCCGGCCCCGCCCGGTGTACGCCTGCGCCTCGTTCTCGTTGACCACGAGCAGGTCCACGGCGGTAAGCAGCTCCGGCGGGAGCGCAACGGCCGGCGCCGCGTTGAGCACCACCCGGGTGCCGGCGGCCCGGGCCGCCACCGCCGCAGCGGTCACCGTCTCCACCGGAATCTCCAGCTGCGCGACCAGGACGTCGGCGTCGCGCACGGCGGCGAGTTCGGTCTCGGTCAGTTCGGTGAGCGAGGTGTTCGCCCCCGGGGTCACCAGGATCGCGTTCTCACCGTCGGCGTTGACCATGACCAGGGCCACCCCGGACGCGCCGTAGGTGGTGCGCAACTGGCTGGCGTCGACCCCGGCGGCGGTGATCCTGGCCCGCAGGGTCACCCCGAACGCGTCCGAGCCGATCGCGCCGAGGAAGACGCTTGCGGCACCCGCCCTCGCGGCGGCGATGGCCTGGTTGGCTCCCTTGCCACCGGGCACGGTGACGAAGTCGGTGCCGAGCCTGGTCTCCCCCGGCCGGGGCAGCGCCTCGGCGGTGGCGACCAGGTCCATGTTCGCGCTGCCCACCACCACGACGCGGGTCTGTCGCACGGGCACCTCCCGGGGATCGCGCGGGCGTCGCCTCAGGCGGCGCGGGCGGTGTAGCGGTCGCCGTTGCGCTCGACGAGCAGCGGCAGCCCGAAGGTCTTGGTGAGGTTGTCGGCGGTGAGCGTGTCGTGCAGCAGGCCCTGCGCCATCACGGCGCCGTCGCGCAGCAGCAACGCGTGGGTGAAGCCGGGCGGAATCTCCTCGACGTGGTGGGTGACAAGTACCAACGCCGGAGCGTCCGGGTCCTGCGCCAGCTCGGCGAGGCGGGCGACCAGGTCCTCCCGACCGCCCAGGTCCAACCCGGCCGCCGGCTCGTCGAGCAGCAGCAGCTCCGGGTCGGTCATCAGGGCCCGGGCGATCTGCGTCCGCTTGCGCTCCCCTTCCGACAGGGTGCCGTACTCCCGGTCGGCCAACGCGCTGACTCCCAGCTGGTCCAGCAGCGCCCGGGCGCGGGCCTCGTCGGCCGGGTCGTAGCTCTCGCGCCACCGGCCGACCACCGACCAGGCGGCGGTCATCACCACGTCGACGACCCGCTCCTGAGCGGGCAGCCGCTCGGCGAGCGCGGCGGTGGACAGGCCGATCCGGGTACGCAGCTCCATCACGTCGGTGCGGCCGATCCGCTCACCCAGCACGTGCGCGGTGCCGGTGGTCGGATGCAGTCGACCGGACGCGAGGTTGAGCAGGGTGGTCTTGCCGGCCCCGTTGGGCCCCAGCACCACCCAGCGTTCGTCCAGCTCCACCCGCCAGTCGACGTCGTGCAGCAGGGCGGTGCCGGACCGGCGTACGGCGACGCCGTCGAGGCTGACCACCAGATCCGCGTCCACGGGCGAGGGGGCGGGTGCGGCGCCGGCGGCGCCAGGGATCAGGTCACCAGTCACCAGCCCATCCAACCACGCACCGCCGAGGTGCCCCCATGGGCGGGCGCTGCCGCCGTAGGGTGAGGCGCCGTGTCGTTGCTCACCCCACCCGGAGGACCGCCCATGACCAGTGGGGTCATCGAGATCGAGGGTCTCCGCAAGACCTTCCACAGCCTGCGACGCGGGCGACGGACAGCGGTCGACGGTTTCGACCTGTTGGTGGAGGCCGGCCAGGTGCACGGCTTCCTCGGGCCCAACGGTTCGGGCAAGACCACCACCCTGCGAGCGCTGCTCGGGCTGGTACGCGCCGACGACGGCCGGATGCGCGTGCTCGGTGCCAACGCGCCGGATCAGCTGCCGCAGGTCGCCGGCCGGGTCGGTGCGATCGTGGAGAGTCCGCAGTTCTACGGCAACTTCACCGGGTACCGGACGCTGCGGCTGCTCGCCCTCGCCGGCGGCGTACCGGTCGCCCGGGTCGACGAGGTGCTGGAGCAGGTCGGGCTGGCCGACCGGGGCGACGAGCGGGTCAAGGGCTACTCGCTGGGCATGAAGCAGCGACTGGCGGTGGCCTCGGCACTGCTGAAACGACCCGAGCTGCTGATCCTGGACGAGCCGGCGAACGGGCTCGACCCGGCGGGCATCCGGGAGATGCGGGATCTCGTACGGTCGCTGGCGGCGAACGGCGTGACGGTGCTGATCTCCAGCCACATCCTGGCCGAGATCCAGTTGATCTGCGACCACGTCACGATCATTTCGCGGGGGCGGCGGGTGACGGCCGGTCCGGTGGCGGAGGTGCTCGCCGGCTTCGACCACAACGAGCACCTGGTCCGCGTCGACGACCTGGCCCGGGCCGAGGAGCTGCTGCTGGCCGCCGGGCTGACGGTCACCGGGCACGCCGATCATCTGGTGGTGAGCGGTGTGCCGGATCCGACGACGGTGAGCCGGACCCTCGGCGAGCAGGGCGTCTGGGTACGCGAGCTGACGCCGCTGCGGCCGGATCTGGAGAGCGTCTTCCTGGAGCTGACCGGCAGCCCGGCGCATCCGGGAGTCCCCCGGCAGGTGGACGGCTCGACACCGCCGGACCAACCGGCCACTGGCCAGGAGATCGACCTCGGGATGCGGGGAGTGGACGCGTGAACCTGTTCCGTGCCGAGGTGGAGCGGCTCAGTGCCCGCCGCTTCGTCCAGCTGATGATCGTGCTGCTGATGCTGGCCTTCGGGGTGACCGCGGCGACCACGCTCGCCGGTTCGCACCAACCCACAGCCGTCGAGCTGGCCGAGGCCCAGCGGCAGGCCACCGCGAACCTACGCGACATGGAGCTGCACCACGAGCGGTGCCTGGCCCGGGATCGGGGCGAGTCGCGTCCCGGCGACGAGGGTTTCTACCTGCCGCCGGACTGCTCCGAGCTGGATCCGGCGCTGCGGGACCGGTTGCCGGTCGCCGCCGACTACCTGACCGGGGTGTTCACCTTCACCCGGCAGGCCGAGCCGCTGCTCTACTTCCTGGTGGCGTACCTGGTCCTCTTCGGGTTCCTGGTCGGTGCCTCGTACATCGGCGCCGACCTGAACTCCGGCGGTGTGGTGAACCTGCTGCTGTGGCGACCACGCCGGCTGACCGTGCTCGGCGCCAAGCTCGGCACGCTGCTCGGGGCGGTGCTCACCGTGTCGGTGCTCGCCTCGCTTGCCTATCTCGTCACCTTCTGGGTCATCGCGCAGATCGCCGGCTATCCCGGCCCGACGAACGCGGCCTTCTGGACCGGGTTGGGCGCGATCTGGGGTCGCGGGCTGATCCTGGTGCTGCTCGCCGCGGCGACCGGCTTCGCCATCGCCACGATGGGCCGGCACACCGCGGCGGCGCTCGGCGCAGTGGCCGCGTACCTGGTGGTGTGGGAACTGGGTGGGCGGATCGTGCTGCAGATCCTTGAGGTGTCCCGACCCGACCAGCTCATGCTCGCCAGCTACGTCGGCGCCGGGCTGGCCGGAGAGGTCACCTTCTGGGACAGCACCGCCTGCCGGACCGTCACGACCGGCTACTGCGACGGCAGCTACACCCTGACCTGGCAACCCGCCCTGGTGGTGCTCCTACTGCTCACCGCCGGCCTCGCCGCCGCCGCCTTCGCCCTCTTCCGCCGCCGCGACCTCCTCTGACCTCCGCGTGAGGGGTCAGGTGATGGTGGAGCCGAAGACTTCGTCGCGGACGGCGTCCAGGGCGGTGCGGAGGGCACCGTGCAGGATCGGCTCCTCGGTCAGGCCGGTGGGTACCACCCGGGGGCGCACCAGGGTGATCGCGGCGACCTCGTGCTGTACCCGCTCGGCCAGGGCCGCCCCACCGGCCTGCCCCACCTCCCCGGCCAGCACCACGAGCGGCGGGTCCAGCACCACGCAGGTGCTCGCCACGCCGAGGGCGAGCCGCCGGGCCACCTCGTCGAGCATCGGCCCGCCCGAGGTGCCGTCGGCGATCGCGGCCCGGACCGCCTCGGCGGCGGCGTCCGGGTAGCCGTGTTCCTTGGCCAGGGCGCGGATCGCGTCCGCGCCGGCCAGCTGCTGGAAGGCCGGCTTCGCCCGACGCGAGACATCGCGCGGGATGGGTGCCCCGGGCACCGGCAGGTAGCCGATCTCACCGGCGGCACCGCTGCTGCCGTGGTGCAGCCGCCCACCCAGCATGATCGCCAGACCGACGCCGGCGCCCACCCAGACCAGGACGAAGTCGGCCAGGCCCTGGGCCGCGCCGGACTGCGCCTCAGCCACGGCGGCGAGGTTCACGTCGTTCTCGAAGACGACAGGGGTGTCCAGGTCGTCGCGGAGCGCGGCGAGCAGGCCCCGGTGCCAGCGGGGCAGGTTGTACGCGAAGGTGATGTCCCCGGTGCCCGGGTCGACCAGACCGGGGGTGCCGAGCACGATCCGGCGGACGCTCGACAGCTGCGCCCCGGCGCTGCCGGCCACCCGTACGACCGCGTTGTGCACCACCCCGACCGGGTCGTCGGTGTCCTGCGTGGACTGCTCGACCCGGCCGATGACCGCACCGGTGATGTCGGCGCAGGCGGCCACCACCCGATCCGGGCCCACGTCGACACCGACCACGTGGGCGCTGCCGGGCCGTACGGCGTAGAGCTGGGCGTTCGGTCCCCGACCGCCGGCCTGCTCGCCGACCCGGGCGACCAGCCCGCGCTCCTCCAGCCGCTCCACAAGTTGCGAGGCGGTGACCTTGGACAGGCCGGTCAGCTCACCGATCCGGGCCCGGGTCAGTGGCCCGCGCTCCAGCAGCAGTTCCAGCGCCGCGCGGTCGTTGAGGGCCCGCAACAGACGTGGGGTGCCGGGCAGCCGGGTCGCACTCATGCCATCTGTCCTCAAGTATTAGTAAACTTTGCTAACCTTTAAGCTTTTAACTAACTGTAGACCGACAGGCGAACGGGTAAGCCGTAGCGTATCGGCCACGTGGGAACGCGACCCTCCGCCGACCCGGTACGAGATCCGCGCCGGCCGGCATCGAGAGGAGAGAACCCGTGGGGCTGGATCCAGGACTGCGCCGGCTGGCGCTCGGCACCCTGCTGGCCGCCTATCCGGGACCGGTCCCGCCGGACTGGGCCGTCGACCTGGTCGCCGACGGGCTCGCCGGGCACACCCTGTTCGGCAGCAACGTCAACGAACCGGCGCAGGTGTCGGCCAGCACGGCGGCGCTGCGCAGCGGGCGGCCCGACGTGCTCATCGCCATCGACGAGGAGGGCGGCGACGTCACCCGGCTGGCGCACGCCACCGGCAGCCCGTACCCGGGCAACGCCGCGCTCGGCGCGATCGGCGACGTGGCGCTCACCCGCCGGGTCTACCAGGCCATCGGTGCCGAGCTGGCCAACCTGGGCATCACCGTCGATCTGGCACCCACTGTCGACGTCAACACCGCCGACGACAACCCGATCATCGGCACCCGGTCCTTCGGCGCCGACCCGGTGGCCGTCGCCGCGCACGCCGCCGCCGCGACCGCCGGGCTCCAGGCCGCCGGGGTGGCGGCCTGCGCCAAGCACTTCCCGGGCCACGGCGCGACGGTGGCCGACTCCCACCACGAACTGCCCACCGTGGACGTGGCACCGGACCTGCTGCGCCAGCGGGACCTGCCCCCGTTCGCCGCGGTGGTCGCCGCCGGAGCCCGGGCGGTGATGACCGCACACATCCGGGTACCCGCGCTGACCGGGGACGGGCCCGCCACGTTCAGCCGCGCCGTGCTGGTGGACCTGCTGCGCCACGAGTACGGCTTCGACGGCGTCATCGTCACCGACGCGCTGGAGATGAAGGGTGCGGCCCTGGCCGCCGGTGGTGTCGCCCCCGGCGCGGTTCGCGCCCTGGCCGCCGGCGCCGACCTGCTCTGCATCGGGGCCAAGGTCGACGCCGAACTGGTCGAGCAGGTCGCCGCCGAGATCGTGGCCGCGCTCGGCGACGGCCGGCTGGAGCGGGCCCGGGTCGAACAGGCCGCCGGCCGCTCCGCGGAACTCGCCGCCTGGACCCGGACCGCCGGCCACACCGCCGTCAACCCCACCGACCTGGGGTACGCCGCGGCCCGCCGAGCGGTACGGGTGGAGGGTGTGCTGGCCGGGCTGGACCGGCCCCTCGTGGTGCAGTTGCACGCCAGTTCCACGATCGCCGAGGGCCGGGTGCCGTGGGGGCTCGGACCACACCTCAACCGCACCGAGCAGATCCGGGTGGTGGCCGCCGAGACCGACCCGGCCGACCTGCGACGGCGCGCCGGTGACCGCCCGATCGTGCTGGTCGGTCGCCACCTGCACCGGTTGCCCGGTGGCCCGGAACTGACGAACGCGTTGGCCGCCACGCACCCGGTGGTCGTGGTGGAGATGGGTTGGCCGGCCAGCTGGCGTCCCGACGGCGTCCGGGCCTTCGTCATCACCTACGGCGCGAGCCACGCCAACGGCCGGGCGGCCGCCGAGGTGCTCGGCCTGATCGGCTGACACCGAACCATCTTGAACACGTTCAAGTTCTGTCGTACGCTGACGTCCATCAAGTTGAACCTGTTCAAGATTGGGCCGGCACATGGACATCAAGGTCTGGATGTACCTGGTCTACCTGGCGGTCAGCATCGGGCTGACCGTCTGGGTGGCGCGGGCGCTCACTCGTAACGGGTTGGTCTTCCTCGATGAGGTGTTCGCCGACGAACGGCTGGCGCGGGCGGTGAACAACCTGCTCGTGGTGGGCTTCTACCTGCTCAACCTCGGCTACGTCACGGTGGCGATGCGGCACTCCGAGCCCGTCGGCTCGACGAGCGTCGCGATGGAGGAACTCTCGCTCAAGATCGGGCTGGTGCTGCTCGTGCTCGGCGCGCTGCACTTCTTCAACGTCTACGCCCTGGGCCGGTACCGGCGGAACCGGCTGCGCCAGCTCGCCACCCATCCACCACTGGCCCCCGTCGGTCGACTGCCGACCCAGCACGCCTATCCGCCGGCGCCGCACGGGCCAGGCGCCGCGCCTGTCCAGGGTCCCGCACCGGCCGCTTCTGTCCAGGGTCCCCCACGGACCGCGCCGGGCCAGCCCGCCCCGCCGGCCCCGCACACGCCACCGGCCCCGCCGACGCCGCCGGCCCGATGACGACGCCGGGCCAGGGCCGGATGGACGGGCTGCCGGCTGCCACCGCACACGGGGGCGGTGGCATCCGGAGCCTCACCGTCCTCTACGACGCACACTGCCCACTGTGCCGGGCCGCGCGCGGCTGGCTGGCGTCGCGGGCACAGCTCGTACCGCTGGAGTTCCTGCCGGCCGGGTCGGCGTCGGCCCGGCTGCGCTTCCCCGACCTGGACCACGACGCGACGCTGCGCGATCTCACGGTGATCGCCGACACCGGCGAGGTGTACGCGGGCGACGGCGCCTGGTTCGCCTGCCTGTGGGCGCTCGCCGACCATCGGGAGACAGCCCAACGCCTCGCCCGCCCGCACCTGCTGCCGCTGGCCCGGCGGGTGGTGGCCGCCGCGTCCGCGGTACGCGAGCGGGTCCGTGAGCCGTCCCCGGAGCCGACCGGCGGCGCGGCGGGATACGGTGACCGGAATGACCGACCAGACTGTGCCGACGACCGCTGCGGGTGAGGCGGCGACCGCCCGGGGCGAGCAGACACGGCAGCTGATCCTGGAGACCGCGATGCGGTTGTTCCGCGAACGTGGTTACGCCCGCACCACCATGCGCGCCATCGCGACGGAGGCCGGGGTCGCGGTCGGCAACGCCTACTACTACTTCCAGTCGAAGGAACACCTGATCCAGGAGTTCTACGCCCGGACACAGGCGGAACACCGCACGGCGGCCCAGCCGGTGCTCGACCGCGAATCCGACTTCGCCGCCCGGCTGGCCGGAGTGCTGCACGCGGGCATCGACGTGCTCACCCCGTCTCACGAGTTCGCGGCGAGCTTCTTCAAGACCGCCGCGGAACCCACCTCGCCACTGAGCCCGTTCTCCGCGGAGTCCTCCGGGCCCCGCGAGGCGGCCATCGGCCTCTACGCCGAGGTGCTTACCGGCTCCACCGCCAAGGTCGACGCGGAACTACGTCCGCAACTGCCCGAGCTGCTCTGGCTCGCCTACATGGGTGTGGTGCTCTTCTGGGTCTACGACCGCTCGCCGGGGCAGGCCCGGACCCGGCAGTTGATCGACGGCGCGGTGCCGCTTGTGGACCGGCTGGTGAAGGTGTCGCGACTGCGGGTACTGCGGCCGGTGACCCAACAGGTCGTCAGCCTGATTCACACCCTGCGTCACTGACCTAGGCGAGCGGGCAGAAATGCTGCGCCCCAGGTCAAGTCCACAATTGGACAGCAACGAGACAGTGGCGGCAGCTTGCCGAGAGAGTTCTGGATACGTAGCGTGATCGGCATTGGAGCCTCACGCGGACCTGGGGGGAGGCTGCGGACCGTGGATCCGGCCCGGGATCCACGGTCCGCGCCCTGCCGGTGAGCGTTCAGCTCGGGTAGACGCCGTAGGACCGCCAGCCGCGGTCGGGGAATCCGGCGGCTTCCGCCACCCGCGCCGAGGCGCCGTTGCGCCGGTCGTGCAGATAGGTCGGCACGGCGCCGTCGTCGAGCACCCGACGGGCAGCCTGGGCCACCAGTCGCCGGGCCAGCCCGCGCCCCCGGGCCGCCGGGACCGTGCCCACCGCCAACTCGTGCCCGTGGCGGTCGTGCCGCTTGATGCCGACGCCGGCCAGGTAGCGATCCCGGTGGTCGCGTACGACGAGCACGGACCTGTCGAACAGCCGCAGCCAGGAGGGCAGACCGGCCGTGGTGGGCGGTACCCATTCACCGACGTCCGGCAGCGCCGCCGGGGCCACGCTCCACCGGAACACGTCGTCGTGCACCGCCCAGCCGGGATAGCCGACCGCCGTGGGCAGCGCGTTCAGCAGATTGTCCGGGTGCCGCGCCAGGTCACGTACGACCGCGACCCGGTCGGGGGCCACGGAGAGCACGCCGCTGACTCCGGCGTGGACCGCGATGGCGGGACGCGGCCGGCCGTCCCAGGCGGGTCGGGTCCGCCGCCCGGACCCGACCACGTGCAGGCCCGGGCCGGCCGGCCACTGCCCCAGCCAGGTCGCCAGGTGCAGGTGGAGCCGCCGATCGAGCATCAACACCTCCAGGTCCGACACCGCTGACGCCGCTCACCGTACGACGGCGCGGTGAGTTCGGGGCGTAGGTGGGCCGGATCCGGGGAACCTGACGGATCGATCAACCGTCATATCCATTTCCATACATGGACAACTTTCTTTGAAACGGTGGGGGCATGCCGAAACAGCCGCAGGACCGTTTTCAGCAGGACACCGAGTGCGCTTGGCGCGGCCACGGGGTGACCGGCCGCTTTCCGGCCCAGGCGCCGTACCGGGGTCACCGCAGCCGTCCCGGCGCGATTTCCTGGCGCGACCTCAACAGCCTGCCGGCCGGTGCCGTGCGTCACCACCTGAACCCCCACTGAGCCACCGGCCACGACCGGCAACCGCGATCACCGACCAGCCGACCGGTTGGATGACGCGCCGAGGAAGTCTTCGGAGCGGCGAGCCAGCGCGCGCTTTCGCACACCTGTCGGGTAACGTCTGCTGGTCCTTCGACGGGTCACGACGGGAGCTGGCACATCCATGGGCAAGAAGACGATCCACGTCTCCGACTTCAGCGGCACGGTGCTCGGTGCCGACGACGAGGCCGTCCGCATCGTCGTTCTCGAGCACCCTGACCTGGTGGCCGGGCCCGTGCAACTGGACGCGACCCCGGTGGAGGTGGAGAGCATCGACGACGCGGCGTTGGACGTGGCGGTGGTCGAGATCCACGACCGGCACGGGCAGGGCGAGCCGCGTCGGGTGGTGCTGACCGCGAGCGAGTTCGACGCGATGGCCACCGACGTGCCGATGGCGCAGTTGCTGAAGACCGCGGAGCGGGTCCGGCCGCCGAAGACCCGCCGCAGCGCCGAGAAGATCGACTACGGCACCATCGAGCATGCGGGTCGGCCGCACCGGGGGCGGGTCACCGAGGAGGAGGGCCGGTTGGTGCGGGAGCGGCTCGACGAGGTGAACAAGCGCCTCGCCGACGCCGGGCTGCGCCAGATCGACCCGGCCGATCCGGACCACGCCGCCCGGTACGGCTTCCCCGTCGAGCTCTGATCGCCTATTCGAACGTCCGCAGTTTGGCCAGGGCCGCCACGATGTTCGCCTCGGTGGCGGCCTTGTCCACGCCGAGGCCGGTGAGCAGGCCCTCGCCGTTCTCCTGCTCCAGCAGGGCCAGCAGGATGTGCTCGGTGCCGATGTAGTTGTGCCCGAGCCGCAGCGCCTCGCGGAAGGTCAGCTCCAGGGCCTTCTTGCCGGCGGTGTCGTACGGGATCAGGTCCGGGACCTCCGCCGAGGATGGCGGCAGCGCCGCCGTGGCGGCCTCGCGCACGGCTTCGACCGACACACCGCCGGCGGCCAACGCCCTGGCGGCCAGCGCCTCCGGCTCGGCCAGCAGGCCGAGCACCAGGTGGGCCGGGGTGATCTCGGCGTTGCCGGCGGCCTTCGCCTCGTTCTGCGAGGCCATCACCACGTTACGGGCGCGTGGGGTGAACCGCTGGAAGCCTTCCTGCGGATCCAACGCCGAGGCCACGAAACGCTTCTGGGCGGCCTGCTTGCTCACCCCCATGCTGCGACCGATCTCGGTCCAGGACGCCCCGGAGCGGCGGGCCTGGTCCACGAAGTGGCCGATCAGGTGGTCGGCCACCTCACCGATGTGGTCGGCCACCATCACCGCGCCGGAGAGCTGGTCGAGCGCGTCGGAGTGAGCCTGCTTGATGGCCTGGATCAGATCGTCGAGCCGGACCGGGTTGTTCATCTGCACGGGTTCAGTCATGCGTCAACTCTAGGTTGACGATCCTCCGCCGTCAACCAAAGGTTGACGATCACCTCACGGCTTCTCGACCTTGATCGCTGTTAACAACCTTGACTATTTTTGTCGAAATCGACAGACTCGGATTTGGAGAGCGCTCCCCACCCGCCTCGCCAGCGCCGCCGTCCCTCCACCCCCCCGAGGAGACCCCATCGTGAACGCCATCTCCCGCAGCCTCCGGCGGGCAGCCGCCGCCCTGGGCGCGGCCCTCGTCACCAGCGCGCTCCTGCTACCCGTGCAGTCCGCACCGGCCGCCGCCGCGATCGGCGGAATCACCTGGCAGGACGAGTTCAACTCGCCAGCCGGCACCCCTGTCGACCAGTCCAAGTGGCGCTTCGACATCGGCGGTCACGGCTGGGGCAACAACGAACGGCAGTACTACACGAACAGCACGAGCAACGCCGTGCACGACGGTCAGGGCAACCTGGTCATCACCGCCCGCCGGGAGAACCCGGCCAACTACCAGTGCCATTACGGCCGGTGTGAGTACACCTCGGCCCGGCTGCTGACCGCGGCCACCTTCAGCCAGGCGTACGGCCGGTTCGAGGCGCGCATCAAGATTCCCCGGGGCCAGGGCATCTGGCCGGCGTTCTGGATGCTCGGCAACGACTTCGGCAACGTCGGCTGGCCGGCCTCCGGCGAGATCGACATCATGGAGAACGTGGGGCGGGAGCCGAACACCGTGCACGGCACCATCCACGGGCCGGGCTACTCCGGCGGCGGCGGGATCACCGGCAGCCGCACCATCGGGCAGCCGCTGGCCGACACCTTCCACACCTACCGGGTGGACTGGGAGCCGAACATCATCCGCTGGTACCTCGACGGATCGGAGTTCTTCCGGGTCGACCCGGGTCGGCTCGGCGGTAACCGCTGGGTCTTCGACCACCCGTTCTTCATGATCCTGAACGTGGCGGTCGGCGGTAACTGGCCCGGCTACCCGGACGGCAGCACCCAGTTCCCGCAGCAGATGCTCGTCGACTACGTCCGGGTCTACGGTTACGTCCCGGACGGCAACACCGGCACCACCCGGATCCGGGGACAGCAGAGCGGCAGGTGCATCGACATCCCCAGCGCCAACCCGGTCGACGGCGCGCCGCTGCAGATCTGGGACTGCAACACCACCGCCGCGCAGGCGTGGACCTTCGCCGCCGACGGCACCATCCGCGCGATGGGCAAGTGCATGGACCCGGCCTGGGCCGGCACGGCCAACGGCACCGAGGTCAACCTCGTCACCTGCAACGGCAACCCGGCGCAACGGTTCACCCTCAACGCCGCCGGCGACCTGGTCAACCTCAGCGCGAACCGCTGCGTCGACGTACGCGAGAACAACCCGAACAACGGCGGTCGGCTGCAACTGTGGGACTGCGCCGGCACCCCCAACCAGAAGTGGTCCCGAGCCTGAGACACACCGTCCACCAGGGCCCGCCGGGCTCACCGCCGACGTCGTGGCGGTGAGCCGGGCGGGCCTCCCGCGCGTAAGAGTCGGTGACAGGCGGGTAGTAACCCGTGCGGTCATCGATGTACGGGAGGCGACGTGGAGAACGCTCAGGCAGCCGGCGGACGACGGTTGTGGTGGTGGCTCGGGGCGATCCTGCTGGTCGTGGTCGTCGTGGTGGTCGCCACCTGGACGTGGGTCACGGTCCGGGGTGACGGCCGCGACGGACACGTCGTCACCGGCGCCACCGGCGACCTGCGGGAGGCGACCTTCGTCCTGCTCGACGGCGCCGACGTGATCCGGGTACGCACCGCGGACCTCGGCGACGACGCGTACCGGGTGTCCACGCCGCGCGACGCGAGCGTCCGCCCCGCCGTCTCCCTCACCGATGGAAGCCTGCTGACCAGCCTGCGCGGCACGGACCGGGACGGCCCGGCGGTGGTGGAGGTGGTCCTTGCCGAATCGGTCCGCTGGCACGTCCGCCTCAACGGTGGTGCGAAGGAACAGCACCTGGACCTGCGCGGCGCGCAGCTCGGCGACCTCGAGTTCACCGCCGGCTCGAACCGGATCGAGCTGACGTTGCCCGCACCCGAGGGGACGCAGCGGACCGTGCTCGGCGGTGGGGCGAGCCAGGTCGTCGTCCACCTGGCCGGCGACGCTCCCGTGCAGGTACGCGCCGGTGGCGGCGCCGGTTCGGTCACCATCGACGGCACCACCCACTCAGGGGTGGCCGGTGGAACGACATTCACCCCGCCGGAGTGGAACTCCGCGACGGACCGTTACGACATCGACGCCACCGGTGGCGTCTCCACCGTCACCGTCGACCGCACCGACGCCGGCTGAGCCTCCGGTGGCGGCGGCACGCCAGCTCGGCTTCGCCGGACGTCGTCCATCAGCGGCGTCCGGCGGCAGCGGGTGACGTCGAGAACGCGGCGACGAACAACTGGTCCAGCTGATAGTCCAGCAGGGCGATCGCGGCCTCCGGTGTGCGCATGTCCGCCATCACGCTGTCGGCCAGGCCGGTCGCCAGTGCCAGCAGGTTGCCCGCCTCCGCCCCGACGTCCCGGCCCGGGGAGAGCTCACCGGCCTGCTGCGCGTCGGCGAGCAGCGCACGGAGCACCACTTCCAGCTCGGCGGAACCTCTGGTGTAGGACTGCTCGGCCAGCGCCGGATCGGTCAGGGCGAGCGCGTGGTAGGCGGCGAAGACCGTGTAACCAGCCCGCTGCTGCTCGTCTACGGGGATGAGCTGCACCAGCCAGGCGTACAGGCTGTCGCGGACACTGCCCCCCGGGTTGGCCGCCAACCCGGCCTCGATCCGCCGGCCGACCGCCTCGGCCTGGTGTTGCAGCCCCGCGAAGAGCAGCCGCTCCTTGGTCCCGAAGTAGTACTGCACGGTACTGACCGAGACGCCCGCCTCGGCCGCGACCGTCCGCATGCTCGCGGCGTGCAGGCCTCGGCTCGCCGCGATGCGCAGTAGCGCGGCGACGATCAGGGCCCGCCGTTCCTCGTGGTCGGCCAGCTTGGGCATGCGCCACATCACCCTTCCCGCTTTGATGGTACGACTGTACTGTACGATCGTACTATCAAAACTCGGTGGGGAGGCCCTGTGACAGCCACCAGAGATCCCGGCGTCGGACGGTTCGTCAACGACCAGGCGAGAGAGAAGTTCCTCCAGGCGTACGACGTGGCGATGCGGTCCTGGCCGCAGGCCCGCCAGGAGTTCGACGTCGAGACGAGCTTCGGCACCGTCCACGTGCACCGTCACGGTGCCGGGCAGGGCGCACCTGTGGTGCTGCTGCACGGCGCCCAGGGCAATTCCTCGAACTGGTATCCACAGGTCGCCGCGCTCGGCGAGCACCACCCGGTGTACGCGCTGGACACCATCGACGACCCGGGACGCAGCGTGCAACGACGTCCGGTGGTGGGCTCGACCGAGAGCGCCGCCTGGCTCGACGAGACGCTCGCCGCCCTCGACCTGAGCGGCGTCCACCTGGTCGGGATGTCGTACGGCGGCTTCCTGGCGCTGGCCGTGGCCGTGCACCGACCCGACCGGTTGGCGTCGGTGACCCTGCTCGACCCGGGCGGGCTCCAGAAGGTCCCGGTCAAGTTCTACGCCAACGTCCTCGCGGGCGCTCTGGCCACGTTGGCGCCGCGCCGTACCCGGGCCTGGTTCGCCCACCGGCTGGCCAACCACGCGCTCGTCGAGTCTGCCGAGCAGCTGGCCCCCGTCATGATCGCCGCACGGCACTGGCGGACCCGGCGTCCCGCGGCCCGCCGGTTCGACGACGACGAGCTGCGGGCGATCCCGGTACCGGTGCTGCTCCTGGTGGCCGAGCGCAGTTCACTGCTGCGACCGCGGCAGGCGGTGGCCCGAGCCCAGGCGCTGATTCCGTCGGTACGGACGGAGCTCGTGCTCGGTGCTGGTCACGGTCTCTCGCTGGAGCGTCCCGAGCTGGTCAACAGGCGCGTGCTCGACTTCATCGCCGACCGCACGTCGGACGACGCCGTCGGACGCGACCAGCCCGGCCGGTGACGGCGCGGGGCGGCGTCGGGCGACCCGCCCCGGCTCGTGCCGACGCCCGCCCGCCGTCCGGCACCCAGCCTCCGGATACGGTACGTCCGATCGCCCGCTGCTCAGCGGGAACGACTGCGGTGTACCGAGGCTGGAGGGCCGGCGTGGCCATGCGACTGCACGTCGGGTGCGCGATGTGGACCCACAGGTCGTGGCAGGGCAGGCTCCTCCCCCATCCCCTGCCGGCCCAGGAGCGGCTCCGACACTACGCCGGTTGGTGCGACGCGGTCGAGGGCAACACCACCTTCTACGCCATCCCGGCCCGCGACACGGTCGCCTCCTGGGCCGAGCAGACCGACCCCGATTTCCGCTTCGTGGTCAAGCTGCCGAAGGTGGTCACCCACGAACGCCGTCTCACCGACGTCGACAAGCCGATGCGCGCCTTCCTCGACGCGATCGAGCCGCTCGGCTCCCGGGCGTACGCCCTCTGGGTCCAGTTGCCCGGCTCCTTCGGTCCGGACGACGTACCCATGCTCGCCCGTTTCCTGCGCCGCCTGCCCGCCGCCCACCGACCCGCCGTGGAGGTCCGCGATCCGGCGTTCTTCACCGACCCCCGCTCGACCCGGCTGCTGGAGACGGCGCTCGCCGAGACCGACGCCGAATGGATCCCGTTCGACACCACCGCCTTTTTCGCGGAACCGCCGACGAGCGATGCCGAACGGGACGCCTGGACGAAGAAGCCGAGGATGCCGCCGCGTACGGACGCGCTCACCGAGCGGCCGATCGTCCGTTACCTCGGTCGCGACGACCCCGCGCGTACGGTCGAGGGCTGGCGGCGGTGGGTGGACGTCACCGCGAACTGGTTGCGCGAGGGCCGGTCGCCTACCGTTTTCATCCACACCCCGGACAACACCGACGCGCCGACCCTGGCTCGTCGCTTCCACGACGAGGTACGCGCCCGCGTACCCGGCTTGGCGCCGCTGCCCGAGCCGATCCCGGTCGAACCCACCACCCTCTTCTGACCGCCGGCTCGTCCAGCCGGGAGAGCTAGGCGGTGACGCCCCGGCCCGGGTGAGGTGGTTCGGGGCCGGGGTTCTCCTGGATGGTCCGGGTGACCTGCTCCAGCAGTTGCCTGGGATCGGTGCGCCCGGTCACCTGAATCTCCACCTCCGACTCACCGATGCGCATCCGGACGGTGGCGCCGCTGGGCTGCTGGCTCAGCCAGGTCTGCAACAGGGCGAAGAGACCGGGCAGCAGGCTCTGCGCCACCACCGCGATGATCACAGCTTCGCTGAAGCCGGCCCGGCCGCCGGTCCGTGCGCCCAGGTCCCGCACGCTGGTACGGAACTCCGGGCGGCGATGTATCCAGTCGACGAGCGAGACAGCGGCGGGCCGCCGCCGATCGACGACCATCTGCAGGCGCACGGGCTGCCTGGCCGTCGGGTTCGTGTCGGTCACCCGATGCTCCTCATCACTCGTCGACGCCGGGCTGGAAGGAGAACTCGTCGCCGGTGACGGTGACGATGCCTGTGACGTCCACGACGTAGTTCTCGGTGAACGTCTCCTTGCCGTAGAAGGACTCGTAGGTACCGCTCACCCGCACCGCGCCCTGCCCCTCGTACGGCGTCGAGACCTGAGCGACCGCCGGACCCATCACCTCGATCTGCGTGGTCGGGTACTCGTCGATCGTCCATTTGAGACCTTTGGCGTCCTGGTACCCGGACAGCCGGAAGGGACATCCCTGCGGTGCGGCCAGGGTCTGCCGCGCACACTCGTCCAGGTACGTCTTCACCTGGGCGTCGATGCGGCCCTGGGCGGAGGGCTTCAATTCCGGAACGGCGTGGATCGGCGTGTCGACGTCGGCGCCGGGCAGCACGGTGATGTGCTGCGGCACCACCTCGGTGAGCGGGTTGGCGGCAGCGGTCACGACATGAACACCGGGCACCGAGAGCACCGTCTGCTCCTCCGGGCCCTCCGGCACCGGCACTCCGTTGATCATGAGGCCCTGCTGTCCGGCGAGGACGGAGAGGGTCGAGACACCGCCGACGACGTACCAGCCCTTGAACACACCGAGCGTCGACTCCTCGTCGCGACGGAGCATCACGTCCGCCTCCATCCGGTTCTCGCCCACGACGAACGAGACGGTGGCGGTCGCGTCGTCGTCCTCCCGTTCGATCGCCCGGATGTCGATGTCGGTGGGCGGCTGGTAATCAGCCGACCTGATCAGTTCGCCGAGGAGAGCGTCGTCGCGTACGGCGGCGGCGGCCTCCGGGTTCAGCCACCCGGCAAGGTCGTCGACGTTGCGGTCCCTCAGGGCGGAGAAGTACCCGTCGACGGCGTTCTCCGGTCGGAAGAAGCCCCACTGCACGACGCCCAGCAGGCTGGAGAGCAGACAGAAGGACAGCAGAGCGACCCCGCCGATGACGGCTGGCCGGCGCAGGTCGACCGGGTCGTCGCCACCGAACAGTTCCGCGGAGGCGATCACCCGCCGAGGCGGGGTCTCCGGCCCGTCGGCGTCGCTGTCGACCCGGACCGATTCCAGCCGCTCCAGACGCAGCTCGTTCGGCGGGTGTTCGGCGCAGACGGCCTCGTCCCAGCCGCTGCGCCCACTCTCGAACGACTTGCGGCGCTCAAGGACGGCCCGCAGGCCCTCGGTGTGCCCGGTCATCACCGCGCCGAGGTCCGCCCGGTACTCCGCCGCCCGGACGTCCGCCCGGTGCAACGGCTGCACCAGGTACTTCATCGTCAGCAGGACCGGCCAGAAGAAGACGAAGACGAACATGTTCGTCGCCGGATGGGGAAACTTCCGCATCAGCCAGGTCGGTACGGCGTGCACCAGCACGAGTGGCAGCCCGACACCCCGGACGAAGGCCGAAGTGATCTCGTCACCGGTACGCCAGTGCACCAGCTCGTGGCTCAGTAGCGCGGCGATCTCGTCCTGCGGGTCGGCGAGCAGACCGGTGGTGACGACGATGTGCCGGGCATAGGTGCGCGCATTCGTGCTGACCGGATCGTCCTCGACCAGCAGTCGCGGCACCCCGGGCAGCCCCAGCCGTTCCGCACAATCGTGCAGAATTGGCATGACCAGTTCCTTCTCCCGACGGCTGAGCTCACGCGCGCCCGACACCCGCAGCAGTCGATGTTCGAACAGCACCCGGTACAGGGTGTAGAGCACACCCACCAGAATGGCGGCAGCCGCTATTCCGACCAACTGGGCGAGCAGGGAGACCCCGCTGTCCGCTCCGTTGAAACGGAGAACCGGCACCATGAGCAGGCCAACCAGGAACGCGAGTGCGGCACCGACGAAGGCACCGATCGCGCCACCGGACTGCTCCAGGAAGGAACTGACCAGTCGCCCGATGATCGGAGCGTCCCGAACCTCGTCGGGGACGAGATCCGCGAACATTCCACCGCCGGTGAACGCCAAGGTGAGACCAGCGACCACCGCGAGCACCACCGCGGTGAACAAGGCGACCGGCACATAGAACCAGGCGGCGATGAAGGAGCCCAGGACGCCGCGCCAGTCACGCAGGATCCCGACGCGGAGCCAGACGATCGCGTTCGGGTAGCCGGGCGGGCGGTTGGCCAGTCGCCCGCTCTCGGCGTCGTGCCGGGTGACGTCACCTTCGGGCACCGACGGCCGCGTCGGCACCAGCGACGAATTGTCGGTCATCAGATTCTGCTGATCGCCGGAAGGCTGCACCGCATCCTGCTGCACCGGGACTCCTCCATGGGGCTGAACAGGGCAAAATGGTGGCCCGGTCCGCTCGGAACTGTTTCCCGGAAGCAGACAGGGCCGCGTTTCAGTCAATGAACCACTCTGCGGTAGGGGCAGACCCTACTCCGGTGAATACCCCGTACGCCACCCCGTTTGCATACCGATATACCTGCCGCCGACTCATTGATTCCGGCAGTTGGTGCAGAGCGGACAGCCACTCCGGGTCCAATGACGGCGCTCTTTCGGTTTCCGGCACACAGCGGCGACAAAGATGAGAATTCCACGGGAATTGCGGACGCTTCCGCTACGGGCTCCCGGCCGGCAGCGCGGCCCCTCGTGGGGCCGGTCAGCGCGGGGCGTCCAGGTGCTGGTCGAGGTTGACCGCGGTGCTGATCAGCGAGAGATGGCTGAACGCCTGCGGGAAGTTGCCCACCTGCTCCCCGGTCGGGGCGATCTCCTCGGAGTACAGGCCCAGGTGGCTGCTGTAGGTGAACATCTTCTCCAGGGTGAGCTGTGCCTCGTCGAGCCGCCCGGAGGCGGCGAGCGCCTGCACGTACCAGAAGGTGCACATGCTGAAGGTGCCCTCCGCGCCGGGCAGGCCGTCCGGGGAGGCGGCCGGGTCGTAGCGGTAGACGAGACTGTCGGAGACGAGCGTGTCGTCCATCGCCCGCAGCGTCGACCGCCACATCGGATCGGCCGGCGAGACGAAACCCACAGAGGGCATCGCCAGCAGCGACGCGTCCAGGATGTCCGTGTCGTAGTGCTGCACGAACGCACCCCGTTCCCGGTGAAAGCCACGGCTCATGATCTGGTCGTAGATGGCGTCCCGCGCCCGGGTCCAGTGGTCGATGTCGGCGGGTCGCCCCCGGCTTCCCGCCAGCCGTATCGCGCGGTCGAGCGCCACCCAGGACATCAGTCGCCCGTAGGTGAAGTCCCGCCGACCGGAGCGGGTCTCCCAGATGCCGTCCTCCGGCTGGTCCCAGTGTTCGCAGAGCCAGTCCATCAGCCGCGCGGTGTTCCGCCAGCCCTCGTGCGGCACGAACAGCCCGTTGCGGTCAGCGAAATGCAGCGAGTTGAGCGCCTCACCGTAGATGTCGAGCTGAAGCTGGTCGGCCGCGCCGTTGCCCACCCGTACCGGCGCGGAGCTGCGGTATCCCTCCAGGTGGCCCAGCAGTTCCTCGGGCAGGTCGGGTGATCCGTCGACCCGATACATGATCTGAAGTGGCATGCCGCCGTCGTGCGCGTCCCGGATCCGGTCGTCCAGCCACTCCAGATACCGCCGGGCCTCCTCTCCGAAGCCCAGTCGCAGCAGCGCGTGCACGGAGAAGGACGCGTCTCTGATCCAGGTGTACCGGTAGTCCCAGTTCCGGGTGCCGCCGACCTGCTCCGGCAGGCCCGCGGTGGGCGCGGCGACAAGTGCCCCGGTGGGGGCGTACGTCATCAGCTTGAGCGTGATGGCCGACCGCTCGACCATCTCCCGCCAGCGTCCCCGGTACGAGGAGTGCGCCAACCATCGCCGCCAGAACTCACCGGTCCGGTCGTGCAGCTCGTTCACCTCCGCCAGGTCGATTGCACGCGGTGGGTGCGGACACGCCGTCTCCAGGACGACACCCCCGACGTCCCCCTCACGGAGGAGGTACGTCGCGCGGACACCCGCCTCGTCGCGCCGGATGCGGCTCCTGTCGATCAGATCGTCCTTGTTCTCGAAGGGGGTCAGGCTGAGCGTGAGCGCACCGCTGCGGAAGACGTCGCCGTGCGGGTGCACCTCCAGCTCGTACGGATCGCGTCCGTAGTTGAACCGTGGTCGGCAGTCGAAGCGGAACCGCATGGCGCCCCGCACCACCCGGATGATCCGGATCAACCGGTGCCGGTCGGTGGCCTGCTCACCGGTCACCGGCATGAAGTCGATCAGCTCACCCACCCCGTCCCGGCTGAGGAATCGGGTGATCAGGATCGGGGTGCCGGGCAGGTAGAGCTGCTTGCTGACGTAGTCGACCCCGTCCGGCGCGAACCGGAAGTGGCCGCCCTTGCGACGGTCCAGCAGGGCACCGAAGATGCTCGGCGAGTCGAACCGGGGTGCGCAGAACCAGTCCACCGTGCCGTCGTCGCTTACCAACGCGGCGGTCTGGAGGTCACCGATCAGGCCGTGTTCCTCGATCGCCGGGTAGCCGTCCACCCCGTCCTCCCACCCTCGCGCCGGAGACGGCGACTACCCGGGACGACCCGGGGCAAACGGCTCGCCGTGCCGGACCGGCCGTGGCGCGGTGGTCAGGAACCCTCCTTGATGAAACCGGCGATGTCGGCGGCGATCTGTTCGGGCTGTTCACCGTTGACGGCGTGGGACGCGCCCGGGTAGAGCCGTACGGTGCCACGGGGCAGGTTGCGGCCCGCGGTCTCGGCTGCCGACCGCGCGTCGTGCATCACCGATCTGCCGGCGATGATCGCCAGGACCGGCAGGTCGATTCGACGGAGTCGTTCCTCGCTGATCCGGGTGGGCTGCGGCAGCCGGAGCTTGTAGTGCCGCATGCCGGCTTCGATCATGTCGGCGACCGGTTCGTCCTCGACCGGGGCACCCCCGGCGGTGTAGGAGTTGAAGCTGTCCCGCCACGCCTTCGGCAGCCAGGGCAGCGCGGCGGGGATGGAGCGCACGATGGTGCCGAGCGGCATGTCGGCGAAGACGTACACCGGATCGATGACTGCCATCGACGCGATGTGGTCCGGCCGGTGCAGGGCGAGGTTGACCGCGGTCCAGCCACCTATCGACAGGCCGACCAGGTGGAACTCGTCAGGTGGGAGGGCCCGGAGGGTCTGGTGCAGCCACTCGGCCTGCTCCTCGTCGCTGCCGATCGGGCGCTCCTGCACGCTCATGCCCGGTTCGCCGAGCAGGTCGATGGTGTAGACGTCGCTGATCCGCAGCAACAGGGGCAGGTTGTCGGCCCAGACCGGGGTGGCCGAGGCCCGGCCAGGCAGCAGTAGCAGCGGTGTGTTCGCAGCGCTTTCCGTGCCGGCGTCGGTGCCGGCGAAGCGGTAGACGCGGACGATGCCGAAGTCGGTGCGTACGTCGATGGTCTCCGCCGGGGCGGGCAGGGCGGCGAACGCCTCCGTGTAGGACCGCAGGAACCGGTCCTGCCCGTCGGCGCTGTCCCAGTGACCGATCGGCGCGGGCTGGCGGATGGCGAAGGTGACCACCAGCGCGATCAGTGCGAGCCCGGCCAGCACCAGACGCAACCATCGTGACCTGGGCCGCAGCCGGTTGAGAGCCTTCATCAGCCTGGTCCGCATGACACGCTCCTAACCGATCGGTAGATTTTTCGACCGTACGGTAGAATCTGGCGGGTGACAAGGAGACGAGAGGGCGCGACGGGCGAACTGACCCTGATCGAGCGCGCCCGCCGCACCCAGTTGATCGAGGTCACCATCGAGCTGGTCGCCGACCGGGGTTACGGCGGTGCCTCACTTGCCGCCATCGCCGAGCGCGCCGGGATCACGAAGGCCGCGGTGCTCTACCACTTCCCGACCAAGGACGCCGTGGTACGCGCTGCTCACGAACACGCCCTCGCCGCCCTCGTCGCAGACGTCGCCGGTGCGGTCGAGGCCGCCGACGCGGCGAGCCGGCCGGCCGCGTACGTCAGGTCGATGGTGGGGCACCTACGGGAGCATCCGCGGCACACCCGCATGATCATTGAGGCGATGGTGCACGACGACGGCGACAGCGATCCGGCCGCCCGCTGGCGCCCCCTGGCCGAGCTCATCAGCGCGGCCCGGGCCGCACGCGGCGGCAACGGCGACACCGACGCCCGCACCACGGCGATCATCGTCGGTGGCGGCATCGACGCGATAGTCGCCGAGCAGCTCCACGATCCCGACTACGACACGGCGGCGGCGGCTGAGCACCTCATCGAGATGCTCGACCCGACGCTCTCGCCGTGACGGCGTACGGTCCGTGGTTCCGGACCGGTCACGCCGCCGGCTGTCGCGGTCTCGGCTGCCTGTGGTATTTCGGTCCGCCCGGGGCGTGCATCTCGCCCCGGTAGATGCCGTGCCGTAGCTCGGAGACGTACCCCGCCAGCTCGGGCATGCCCAGCCGGGCCGCCACGGCCAGCTCGGCCTCGACGTCGTACGGCACCCGGACGAACTGGATCGAGAACGGCGCGTCGACCTCGGAGCCGAGAACACCTTCGAGGATCACGTAGACCGGGGTCGGATCGTCCATGGCGTTGCCGACGCTGCCGGTGTTGAACAGGGTGCGGCGTTCGCGGTCCACCTCGTAGAACGGATCGTGGGTGTCGCCGTAGCCCACGACGGAGGGCTCCGGTCCGTCGCCGGTGGCCGGGGTGTTGGCGAACATGCCGAGGAACTCGGCCTCGTCGTGGTCGAACCGCACCCGACGGTGCACGCTCGTCGCCGATGCGTGAAAGAGTCGGACCCGCCGCCCGCTCAGCAGAAAGTCGTAACTGAACGGCAGGCCGCGCAACCACTCCCCCTGGCCGTCGGCGAGCTGCGCCAGCCACCAGGCGATCGCCTCGCTGTCGTAGGTCCGGTCCGGGTCGGGGAGGAAGTCGTCCCAGTTGCCGAGGATGTTCACCTCGCAGCGCTCCCGGCAGACCTCGATCACCTCCCGGCCACGCGGCCCCTTGCCGACGTAGTCACCGAGGTTGAAGATCCGTTCGATGCCACGTCCGTCGATGTCGGCGAGCACGGCCTCCAGCGCGGTCAGGTTGCCATGGACGTCGGAGATGAGGGCGATGCGATCGAGGGGTCGGGCCACCGGCCGATAGTAGACGCGACGATGCCGACGGCAGGGGTCTCGGGTGGTTCGGCTGTTTCATACACATTTCTGTGGTGTGTCAGGTCGGTGAAGACGGCCTTGCAGGCTCATGGGCCAGACCTGTATGTTAGCGCTCACATTCACACATGCGGATCCTTTCCTCCGGCACGGGGAGTTCCCGCACGTCCATCAACTCGTCACGGATGGACGCACTCAGAAAGGACATCGACAATGGCATTATCCCGACGGCAGTTCACCCTGGGCGCACTCGCCACCACCGCCTTCACCGCGACCGGGCTGGCGGTGCGCCCACATTCGGCCCTCGCGGCGACAAACACCGCCTACCTGAACGTCTACTTCACCGAGACGCCGAACCAGTCCGCGTCCAGCTACGGCCTGCACCTCGCAGTCAGCCGCGACGGTCTCAACTGGAGCCCGCTGAACCAGAACAGTCCCGTCGTCACCCCGACCCAGGGCGACCTCGGCCTGCGCGACCCGTACATCTTCCGCAAGCAGGACGGCACCTTCGTGGTGGTCGCAACCGACCTGTTCGGCCTCAACTTCGGCCGCAACAGCCAGTACCTGCATGTGTGGGATTCGACCGACCTGTCCAGCTTCACCGGGTACCGCCGGATCCAGATGCACACCTACAGCAACGTGCACACCTGGGCGCCGACGGTCTTCTGGGATGCGGCGCGCGGCCAGTACGGCATCGTCTACTCGGCCAACACCACCACGGACCTGTTCCTCATCAACTACACAAGCGACTTCCGTACGGTGAGCGCGCCGCAGACCTACTTCAGCCCCGGCTTCCCCGTGCTCGACGCCGACATCCGGGTCAGCGGCGGCGTGACGTACATGGTCTACAAGAACCTCGCCGACGGGAACCTGTACGTCTCCCGGTCCAACACCGGAGCGCCGAACAGCTTCACCACCTACACCAGTGGGCTGCGGCAGGGCACCGCAATCGAGGGAGCGCACCTGGTACCACGCAACGACGGCAACGGCTGGTGGCTCTGGGGTGACTCGTTCGGCCCCATCAACAACGACATGTACCTCTGGTCCACAGGCAACGTCGGCGGCAACTCGTGGGCGGTGGCGAACCAGCGGGACTACACCCCGCCGTTGAACTCCAAGCACGGCTCGATCGTCGGGATTACCGACGCCGAGTACAACAACGCGGTAAACCGCTGGGGTCTGCCGAACTGGGTCCGGTTGAAGTCCTCGAACTTCCCCGACTACTTCGTCCGGCACAGCAACAACGCCATCCGGATCGACCCGTACCCCTTCGATCCGCACCAGGACCAGCTGTGGCGGATGGTGCCCGGCCTCGCCGACTCCGCCGGGGTCTCCTTCGAGTCGATAAACCGCCCCGGCAACTTCATTCGACACAGCGGCTACGTCGCGCAACTCGCCGCGAACGACGGCAGTTCGATCTTCCGCGCCGACGCCACTTTCTACCGCACCTCAGGTCTGGCCGACAGCGCCTGGTCGTCGTTCCGCTCGTACAACTTCCCCGACCGCTACCTCAGGCACGCCGGCTACGTCCTGCGCATCGACCAGCTCAGCGCGAGTTCCTCCACGACTGACCGACAGGACGCCACCTTCCGCGTCACCTCGTAGTCGCGACGACTCGAACGGACCATCCCTGATTCGTTTCATCGACGAGGTTAGGACAACGACCATGGACGGACCCCTCGCGAGTCGCCGCGCGTACCGAGGCATGCTCGCTCTGCTGCTGGGAATCTGCGCCGCCGCCGCGGTGCTGCCGACCGATACCGCCAAGGCTGACAACCCGATCGTGCAACACATCTACACCGCCGACCCGGCTCCTCTGGTGCACAACGGTCGGGTGTACGTGTACACCGGACGAGACGAGGACGGCTCCACGTACTTCACCATGCGGGAGTGGCGGGTCTTCTCCTCCGCGGACATGGTGAACTGGACTGACCACGGCGTACCGATGAACCTCGCCACGTTCAGCTGGGCGAGTGCGGACGCCTGGGCGGGCCATGTCATCGAACGCAACAACCAGTTCTACTGGTACGTGCCGGTGAAAAACCGGGCGACCGGTCGGATGGCCATCGGGGTCGGCGTCTCCAGCAGCCCCACCGGCCCGTTCCGGGACGCCCTGGGCCGGCCCCTGCTGGAGAACGCTGAGATCGACCCGCACGCGTTCATCGACGACAACGGGCAGGCGTACCTGTACTGGGGTAACCCCAACCTGTGGTACGTGCGGCTGAACAGCGACATGATCTCATACTCGGGCGGCCTGACCCAGATTCCGCTGACCACCGCCGGCTTCGGCACCCGCACCGGCAACCCCAGCCGGCCCACCCTCTACGAAGAAGGACCCTGGGTCTACAAGCGCAACGGCACCTACTACATGATCTGGGCCGCCGAGTGCTGCGGCGAGTACATCGCCTACTCCACGGCCCCCGGACCCACCGGCCCGTGGACCTTCCGCGGCACCGTGATGCCCCGGCAGGGGTCCAGCTTCACCAACCATCCCGGCATTATCGACTTCAATGGCGGATCGTACTTCTTCTACCACAACGGGGCTCTGCCCGGCGGCGGTGGTTTTACCCGGTCGGTGGCGGTGGAGAAGTTCACCTACCGATCCGACGGCACGATCCCGTCGATGAACATGACCTCAACCGGCGCCCCACAGGTCGGCACCCTCAACCCCTTCGTCCGGCAGGAAGCCGAGACGATCGCCTGGAACTCCGGGATCGAGACCGAACGCGCCAGCAGCGGCAGCATGAACGTCTGGTCCATCGACAACGGCGACTGGATCAAGGTCAAGGGCGTCGCTTTCGGTACCGGTGCCAGTTCCTTCACCGCCCGGGTGGCCTCGGCCGCCGCCGGTGGCAACATCGAGGTACGCCTCGACAGCGCGACAGGTCCCCTGGTCGGCACCTGCCGGGTGCCGGGAACTGGTGGCTGGCAGACCTGGATCGACACCTCCTGCGCGGTCAGCGGGGCGACCGGCACCCGTGACCTGTACCTACGGTTCACCGGCGGCTCAGGCAACCTGTTCAACGTCGACTGGTGGCAGTTCACCGGTGGTGGCACATCCACGCCGTCGTACCGGGTCATCAATCGCAACAGTGGACAGGTAATCGACGTCCAGTGGCCCAACCTCGACGACCTGGCCGTGATCGGCCAGTGGTCGAGCAACGGGGCTACCTGGCAACAGTGGCGCTTCCTCGACGCCGGCAACGGCAACGTACGCCTGCAGAGCGTCAACAGCGGCAAGTGCGTCGACGTCATGAGCTTCTCGACGGCGGACGGGGCGCAGATCATCCAGTACACCTGCCACGACGGCCTCAACCAGGTGTTCAGCTGGCGGTCGGCCGGCAACGGCTACTACAACCTGGTCAACGTCAACAGCAACAAGTGCCTGAACGTGGTCGGCGGCTCGACCGCTGCCGGCGCTGCCCTGGAACAACGGACGTGCAGCTCCGCCGCCAGCATGCAGTGGTCGCGCGCCTGACGTTCCGGCCTCGAATCGGCTGACATCTCATCACCACACCGCGATTGCGAACGGCCCGGTGGACCACCTACGCCGGCAGCTGCTGACACCACCACCGCCGGGCCGGCACGGCGAAGTCACCCGCACGTACCGCTCACGTGCACCCAACTCAAGGAGTAGCCCATGGAAACCATGGAGAATTCCCGTCCCCCCTCCCAGTTCAGACGACGCTCCGTCACCGGGCTGGCGGCTGGCGTGGCACTGGTGCTCACCGCCAGCGCGTTGGCCGTCGTCAACGCGGCACCGGCCATGGCTGCGACGGTGGACACCAACGCCTGGTACGTGCTGACCAACCGCAACAGCGGCAAGGCGTTGGACGTGTACAACCAGGCCACGAGCGACGGTGCGCGGATCACCCAGTGGGCCCGCAACGACGGGAACTGGCAGCAGTGGCAGTTCGTCGACTCCGGTGGCGGCTACTACCGGCTGCGTTCGCGGCACTCGGGCAAGGTGCTCGACGTGTACAACTTCTCCACCGCCAACGGCGCGTCGATCGTGCAGTGGAGCGACCACAACGGGACCAACCAGCAGTTCCGGTTGGCCGACTCCGACGGCGGTCACGTCCGGCTGATCAACCGGAACAGCAACAAGGCGCTGGAGGTACAGAACGCGTCCACCGCCGACGGCGGCAACATCGTGCAGTACGACGACTGGGGCGGCGCGAACCAGCAGTGGCAACTCGTCCGCGTTGACGGCGGCAGCACCCCCACCAACCCACCCCCAGGCGGTGGCACCTCGGGCTGCGGCAAGGCCCCGGGCATCACGAGCGGCACGCACACCATCACCAGCAACGGCACCAACCGAAGCTTCATCCTCCGGATCCCGGCGAACTACAACCAGAACAACCCGTACCGGCTGGTCTTCGGGTTGCACTGGTGGGGTGGTACCGCGGTCGACGTGGACACCGGCCAGACCGTGGACCGCAACACCTGGTCCTACTACGGCCTACAGCGGCTGGCGAACAACAGCACGATCTTTGTTGCCCCGCAGGGCATCGGCAACGGCTGGGCCAACACCGGGGGCGAGGATGTCACCTTCATCGACAACGTACGCAACCGGATCGAGTCGGCTCTCTGCGTCAACACGCGGCAGCGGTTCTCCATCGGGTTCAGCTACGGCGGCGCGATGAGCTACGCCCTCGCCTGCGCCCGACCGGACGTCTTCCGGGCGGTCGTGGTGCAGTCCGCCCCGCGGGAACTCAGCGGCTGCAGTGGCGGCACGCAGCCCGTCGCGTACCTGGGTGTGCACGGCATCGGCGACAACCCGGCCAGCGGACGGTCGATGCGTGACCGATTCGTGCGCAACAACGGCTGCGCCGCGCAGAGCCCTCGCGAACCGGCGGCGGGCAGCCTGACGCACGTCGTGACCTACTACTCCGGCTGCCGGGCCGGATATCCGGTAGGTTGGGCCGCCTTCGACGGTGGCCACATCGCTGCTCCCCAGGACGGCGCCCCCGGTGACAGCGGTTCCCGTACCTGGGTTCCGGCCCTGGCCTGGAGCTTCTTCACCCAGTTCCAGTGACATAGCGGCCATCAGGTGAGGCTGCTGGCCCACGAGGTGGCGAGAAGCCCCGCGTGGGCCAGCAGCCCGGGCCACCATCAGCCGACGCTCAGGTCAGGCACCCGCGGCGGACGGTGGTGGCTGGCCCCGGGGCCGGGCAGGCACGGTGCCCGGCCCCGGGGCTGTCCATCAGGCGCGACGGCTCCACTGCTGGTTCGCGCCGCCGTTGCAGGACCAAAGAATGATCTTTGTCCCGTTGGCGGTGGCAGCCCCGTTGGCGTCGAGGCAGAGTCCGGACTGGACGTTCGTGATGGTGCCGTTGGCGTTGACGTTCCATTGCTGGTTGAGCCCGCCGTGGCAGTCCCAGATGATGACAGTGGTGCCGTTCGTGGTGCCGGCACCGTTCGCGTCCAGGCACTTGTTGCCGTACACGGTGAACTGCCTGCTGGCGGTGTAGGTCCACCGCTGGTGCGTGCCGCCGCCACAGTCCCACAGTTGCACCTGGGTGCCGTTCGTGGTGGCGGCGCCGGGGACCTCGATGCACCGGCCGGACTGGCCGCCCACCAGCTGCGTGTCGGTCGTGCTGCCGGTGCCCTGCCGCCTGACGATCGACTTCGACTCGGCCGATCGGTTGCCCTGCGTGTCGACGACGTAGAGCCGGTAGTCACCAGACGACGTCGGCACCGCGATGGACGTGGCGTTGCCGGCTGCCCTGGTCATCGTGGGGCCTGCGGCAAAGGTGGTGGTGCCGGAGGGGGCCAACCAGAGCGAACTGGTCGCGTCGCCGCTGCTGCGGATCGGGATCGAGGACGTGCCGCTGCCGACGAAGGTGCTGGCCGGTAGGACGTAGTCCTGCATGGGCAGGTTGCGCGGCTGGGTGATGTCCCGGTACGGGTCCTGGAGCCCGGAGTTGACAGCGATCCCGTAGGCCGCCGCCGGCCAGACGTAGTCGGAGGAGACGAGGATGTCGTGGATGGTGCTGTTGGGCAGGTTCTTGTTGGAGACCTTGTTGATCGGGCCGTACGTAGACGTGATGCTCAGGTCGTGCTTACGGCCGAAGTCGTCGGAGTTGATCATCCAGGTGATGTTCTTGTCCACACTCAGGACGTTGTCCCGGAAGGTGATGAACGCCGAGCCCTCGTCCGGGTGGAGTCCGTACTTGTGGCCGGCCGGCACACCGTGCAGATAGTTGTTGTGGATCGTGGTGCCGGGCTGGCTGCCCAGCGTGTAGATGGGTGCCGTGTCGCTGAGCCGCTGCACCGTGTCGATGATGTGGTTGTGACTGATCGTGTTGTTCTTCGCGGTGGTGGTCGGCCGGTTGGGGGCGATCGATCCTGAGGATCCGTCGAAGTTCCACCATCCCCAACCCATCGTGATGCCCGCCCACGGGGCCTTCTCGATGCGGTTGTTCTGCACCGTGAGGGTGTCGGCGAAGTACGCCGCGACCGCGCCGTGCCCGTTGAACAGCACCGCGCTGTCGTGGATGTAGTTGTTCCTGATCTCGATGTTCTTCGGAAGTCCCTCCACCTGCGGTGGGTACTTCTCGCGGTTGCTCGACGTGTGATCGCCGATGTAGACGTGCTGCGGGTGACCGACGCTTATCGCCGAGCCGGCGATGTCGTTCGTGTAGTTGCCGACCAACTGCGTGTTCGTCACATCGTTGATCATGTTGATTCCGTCGGCGCCGGTGTGCGCGATCCGGTTCCGCTCCAACCGGATTCCACTGGCGTTCTGCATGTGGATGATTCCGGGCGTGACGTCGACGTTGCGGTAGTAGTAGACGTGGAAATTGCCCCGGGCGTACGCCTGCGCACCGAGATTGCCCTGCTGGGCCTGCTTGTACACCGAGCCGGCGACGTTGAACAGGTTCCAGTCGGAGTGCCGCACGGTCAGGCCCGAGAATGTGATGTTGCGCGCGTGGTTGCTTGTCGAGGTGCCGGCGATCCGCAGCACCGTCGCCACGTTGTTGGGTGCGAAGACCGTCGCGGTGGACATGTTGTCGGCGCCGGCCTTGTAGTAGTAGAGCGTCCGGCTGGACTTGTCGAAGTAGAACTCGCCGGGCGTGTCCAGGAACTCGTAGGCGTTCATGACCTTGTGGCTGCCGTTGATCTGGGCGTTGCCGTTGAACGCACCCTGGGCGATGGCGGCCCCCGGCTGCTGGAACAGGGCGATGCGGCTCTGACCGTCACCACTCGTGGTCACCTGCCGCACTCCCACGATTGCCGTGGTCCAGGTGGTGGCCGTTTCGATCTCGATGTCGTCCTGGTTCCGCGGAATGGCCGGGAAATCGGCCGGGTTGTATCTCGCGCCCTCACACTGCGAGCCCGATTCCCAGGCCCAGTCAGCCTGTCCTGCGGTGATGGTGTACGTGCCGTGGCAGCCCGCCGAGGTGATCGTCTTGGCCGCCATGTAGGCCCGCTGACCGTTCACATAGAGCGCCCGCAGCTTGTTGGCCCGGTCCAGCGGCGCCTTCCAGATGTTGCCGCTGTGCTGGGTCCAGCCGGTCACCTGCACGCCCGCCTCAAGCACCGGCGCCTCGTCGGGGTACGCGGCGTAGATCACCCGGTGGCCGTTGGTGCCGGAGTCGCTCGCTCCGAACTCGATAGTGCTGCTCACCGGGTAGCTTCCGCCGCGAAGGTAGACCTGGATGTCCCCGGTCATCGTCGCGGTCTTCGTGCGGACCACGTCCCGGGCTCGCTGCAGGGTTCGGAACGGTGACGCGAGCGTGCCCGGGTTCGCGTCGTTTCCACCGGGCGCGACATAGAGCGTCTCCTGGACCGCGGCCTGAGCCGGAGTCTGGCCCGCGATCACGGCCGGCACCGTGGCGGCGACAAGCACCGCCAAGGCCACCAGCGAACCCCTACCGGCATGGACAAAGGATTTCATCTCTGCTCCCTCCACTCCCGTCGACGAAACGAGGCGTTACGCCTGCCCGTGCGGCAGTCGGGCCGCCATCCGGAAGCCATTGACCTGAAGCGCCGTCAAATGGTGGCCACGGACAGCACGAAGCCGCCCGTCGATCGAGCGACGGGCACCGGATTAGCGACACTTATGCTGGCCGACAGGGAACTTCCGCTGCCATGTTGCAGACTTTCTTCGACAATGAGGAAAGCCTGCCTGTAGCGTAGGCGTCGAGCATGCTCGACGCAACCAGGGAAAACGGTTCCGCGCCGCGACGAATGCGCAGCTCAATCGGCGGTACGGCACGGTGACACACAATTCGGTCGCAGTATGGAGAACGGGCCGGAGACGCTGATCGGCAGGACGGCTTCGCCTACCGGAAACAGCATTGATGAATGCGGTGCCGTACGCGCCGAGTCAGACTTTCTGCACCTGCCACTTCTGGTTGTCGCCGCCCCAGCAGGCCCAGAGCTGGACCTTCGACGTGGCGGTGTTCACGTCCAGGCAGAGGCCGGACTGCGCGCTGCGGATCGTGCCGTCGCCGCCGACAGTCCACCGCTGGTTGTCGCCGCCGTTGCACGCGTACGTGCCGACGACCGTGCCGTTCGTGGTCCCCCGGTTGTACGCGTCGAGGCACCGCTGCCCGGCGAGGGCGGTGATCTGCCCACCAGCCGTCACGGTCCACCGCTGGGCTGCGGTGTTGTTGCAGACGTACACCTGGACCTGGATGTTGGCGGTGGTGGCGCCGGGGATGTCCAGGCACTGCCCGGTGCCGACGTTGCGGAGCTGACTGACCTCGTCCGGCACGCCGCCGTCGGTGAGTCCCCAGGCGTGCCTGAGCCGGTTGAGGCCGCTCGCGTTCGGGGTGCTGAGGGTCAGGTTGGTGCCGGTGCCGTGCAGTTTCTGCATGGCGTACCAGTCGTCGCCCTGACCCGCGGTGACCTTGCCACCCAGACCCGGCCAGTAGACCGATCCGATCCGCAGTTCCCGCAGCACGTCGGCGGTGGCGCGGAAGTAGCGCACGAAGTTGTCGGTGCTCGTGGCGTCGTGGTAGTTGAGCCCGGTGTCCATCGGCGCGCCGAACTCGTCCATCACGGTACGGGCGGCGCAGGAGCCGATCGCGTCCCGGAGGAACGTCACCCACTGGTCGTAGGTCTTCGCGCCGCTGAAGAAGGTGTAGTGGTGCAGCGACACGATCGTCCCGTCGAGCCGCCGGTCGGCACACATCGACTTGATGTCGGTGTTCAGGCCGGCACCGCTGACGAAGACCCGGTGGCGTGGGATCGACGGGCGGGCGGTCAGCCAGTTGCTGACCACGTTTGCCCAGTCCGCGGCGCTGTGCCCGCCCGGCTCGTTCATCGGCTCGAAGTACACCAGGTCGTTGCCGCCGTATTTGGCGACCACCGAGTTCCACATGGTGTTGAAGGCTGTGGTGTTGACGATCCGGCCACCGCTGGCGGCCACGCCGTCGTCCCAGTAGGAGAGGACGACCTTGAAGCCCATAGCCGTGGCCGCGTCGATCGCGCCGGTGTACGCGTTCCACCAGCTCGTACCGACGGTGTACGTGTTGATCGGCAGCCGGACCGTGTTGGCGCCCAGGTTGTTCTGGAAACCGGTGTAGATCGCGTTGGCCTTGGCCACCACCGTCGCGTAGCTGTCGGAGCTGCTCAGGCCGTGCAGGACCAGTGGCCCACCGTGGAAGTTGTCACCCAACCTGGCCCAGTTGACCCCCCGGAACTGCGTGGTGTCCGCGGCAGCGGGTGAGACACCACCCAGCACGGCGGTCGGCACCGCAAGGAGAGCGGCCAGGGCGCCTGTGAGTATCCGGCTCAGGTGACGATGTGAGCGGGAACTGGCCATTGTCGTTCTCCTCCTGTGCGGTGCCGACTGCCGGGCTCGTCAGCTCAGGCCCGGGACCAACGTTGGTTGGCGCCGCCGTGGCAGCCCCACACGATGACCGCGGAACCGTTGGCGGTGGCGGCGCCGTTGACGTCCAGGCACAGCCCGGTCTGGGCGTTGCTGATCGTGGCGTTGCTGTTGATCACCCACTGCTGGTTCGTCCCACCGTGGCAGTCGTAGATCTGCACCCGGGTGCCGGCGGCGGCGTTGTTCGGCACGTCCAGGCACTTGCCCATCACCTGCAACGCCCGCCCGTTCTGGGTGAACTGCTGGTTGGCATTGCTGTGGCAGTCCCAGATGATCATCTGTGCGCCGTTCGCCGAACTCGCCCCGTTCACGTCCAGGCACCGGCCGGATGCCTCGTTGCGGAACCTGTTGCCGGTCGGGGTCGGGGTGCTGCCGCCGTTGAGCGTGTCGAGGACCGCCGTGTACGCGGGCTTCTTGTTGCCGGCGCAGTCGAACAGCAGGGCGTTGTCGCCGCCGCGCCAGGAGTCACAGTCCCGTACGCCCCACACGGTGATGCCGGTGCAGCGCGAGATCGCCAGGCAGGCCCGGGTGACGGTGGCGTAGATGTTCGCCTGGTTGCCGCCCTGGGTGACGTCCAGCTCGGTGATCTCCACGTCGACGCCGAGGTCGGCGAAGCGTTGCAGGTTGGCCTGGTAGTCACCGGCGATCGTGGTGCCGAGGTGGGACTGGAAGCCGACGCAGTCGATGGGTACGCCGCGTTGCTTGAAGTCGCGCACCATGTTGTAGATGCCTGTCGACTTCGCGTTGATTCCGTCGGTGTTGTAGTCGTTGTAGCAGAGCTTGGCGCCGGGGTCGGCCGCGCGCGCGGCCCGGAACGCGGCCTCGATCCAGTCGTTGCCGGTGCGTTGCAGGTTCGAGTCCCGCCGCGCGCCGCTGCCACCGTCGGCGAACGCCTCGTTCACCACGTCCCACGAGTAGATCTGCCCCCGGAAGTGGCTGGCCACCTGCGTGACGTGGTTGATGGCCGCGTTGCGCAGGTCGCCGCCGGAGAGGCCCTGCGCCCAGCCGGGCTGCTGGGCGTGCCACAGCAGGGTGTGCCCCCGCACCTTCATTCCCCGCGAGCGGGCGTGGTTGACGATGCGGTCGCCGGCGCTGTAGTTGAACACGCCCCGCTGCGGCTCGGTCGCGTCCCACTTCATCTCGTTCTCGGCGACGACGCTGTTGAACTCGCGGTTCAGCACCGTCATGTACGTGTTGTCGTTGAACTTGTACGTCCCGACGGCGGCGCCGAAGTAGCGGCCCTTCTCCGCCGCCGCGGTACCCAACGTGGTCCCCGCCTGGGCGGCACCGCTTGGCCCCACCAGCGCCATGCCGGCCACCAGCAACCCCACCGCCAGCCCACGCAGCGTCGCGCCGGTGGACCACCGCCGTCGCGGAGTACCGCTCGGATGTACGAGATTCTTCATGTGTCTCAGCACCTCCCAGAGTCGCGTCACTTCGACTGGTTAGCGCTAACATCGCCCGGCGACTCACGTGCTCCTAGAGGCAGACCACAGGAGACGACACAACGCTACGCATCGATGGCAGTGAGATTGCCACAAAGTTACGGAGCGCTCAAGAAGTTCAGCCCGCCGACCCGAAAGAATCGACATTTGTCAAGGTCAACGCTGTGCGTACGTGGATCACCCGCAGCGTTGTGAGTTTGGGGAACCTCCGGTTCTGAGATCCACAGCGGATCAGACACCGGCTGTGCCCCCGACCTCCACCCGCAATGTGCACGCAAACATCGCGGCGGCGTTGCCCGCTCAGGACGGCGCCAGGGAGGCACTCCGCACCGGTCATCGCGGAGTCGTCGAACGGGACGTCGCCCTGCCGCTGGCCGCCGGTCTCGACGTACTCGCCCACGGCCCGGTCGGGCCCGAGCCGCACCGCCGGACCCGGCCCCACACCAGGCTCCGGTGCGGCCCAGAGACCTCAGCTCGACTGCGACGCAGAGCCCGCCGAGCCGACGCCGCGTTCGCCGGACAGACCAGCGGACGGCACCGACGGCACCGGGTCGGCACCACCCGCCCCGCCCACCATGCCCAGGGCGGCCGGGTAGCCGTCGAACCGGCGCAGACCCAGCTTGCGCACCGCGACCGACCAGGGCCGCTCGGTGGCGAGCACGACGAGATGCTCGAAGTTCGCCAGGTACGACTCGCCGCGCGCCGCCCGCTCGGCAAGGATGTACGGCTCCAGCACCGCCCACGCCTCCCGGGCGCGGAACCCGCCGGTGCCGATCAACAACGCCGGGTCGACCACGTTGAAGGCGAGCATCTGACCCAACCCGTTGTAGTACAACGCGATCCGGTTCACGTGCTTACGGGCGTCGGGCGGCAGCTCGCTGACCCGCAGCTCCGGCGAGCAACTCGCCCTCAGTTCGGTGAGCACGAACTGCTGACTGTCCAGAAAGGCGTCGCTCATCCGGTCACGGGTGAGCAACTCGATCGCGACCAGAGTATGGTTCGCACTCTGCGACAGCCTCATCTGCCGGAGCGCGAAGAACACCGAGACAGCGACGGTGATCACCGAGACCGCGGCCACGACGGCGTTGGTCACGATCGCAACATCCATGGCGGTCATCGTACGAAGGCCACACCACGCACCGCCGAAGGTCCTTCCGTCGCCGCCCGGGCCGTCCGATTAGACATAGATGCGAGCTGATGTATGGTGGAAGCGCTCCCAGACCGCGTACCCCACCCCACCTGCTCGAGGAGCTGAGAAACATGTCGCGACGGCGTTGGCGCCCGGCCCCCACGCTGGCCGGGTTGCTCGTTCTGGTCCTGTCCGCACTCCTGTTGCCACAGTCGTCGGCGGCCGGCACCGCCGCGGCCGACGCGTCCCGCCCCAGCAGGGTGCCGCTCACCGAACTGACCGTGGCGTACGAACAGGTGGCTTTCGGACTACAGCGTCCGATCGCGCTCACCGGGCTGCCGGACGGCCGGATGCTCATCGCGGAGAAGAACGGCACCGTCCGCTCCTACCACCCCGACACCGGTCTGGCGGCCGCCCCGGTGCTCGACCTGACCGCCCGGGTCGACACGTCGGGCAACGAGCGCGGCCTCCTCGGCATCACCCCCGCGCCCAACTTCGCGCGGACCGGGATGCTCTACGTGGCCTACACGAGCCTCCCGGCCGGCGCGCTGACCCTGGCGCGACTGCCGATCAACGCTCCGGAGCGGCTACAGGTGCTGCTCACCCAGGAGCACGCCGAGTACAACAACCACAACGGCGGGCAGGTGGCGTTCGGCCGCGACGGCTACCTCTACTGGTCCCTCGGCGACGGCGGCCACGCGAACGACCCGTACAAGGCCGGTCAGGACCTCGGCACCCTGCTCGGCAAGATCGTGCGGATCGACGTCAACCGCAGCTGCGGGGCGAAGCCCTACTGCGTACCCGCCGACAACCCGTTCGTCCGCACGCGCGACGCACGCCCGGAGATCTGGCTCTACGGGCTGCGCAACCCGTGGCGCTTCTCCGTCGACAAGGTCGACAACTCACTCTGGATCGGTGACGTCGGCCAGGGCCTGGTCGAGGAGATCAACCACATCCGTCCGTGGCAGGGCGGGGCGAACCTCGGCTGGTCCTGCCGCGAAGGCACCCCCGTGTTCGACCCGGAGCAGTGCCGGCCGGGCGTGAAGTACACCGACCCGGTCTTCGAGTACGAGCACTACATGACGGAGAGCTGCTCGGTGACCGGCGGCGTGGTTTACCGGGGATCCGCCACCCCGGAGGCATGGGGCACCTACGTCGCGAGCGACTACTGCTCGACCACCGCGTTCGCCGTACGCCCCAACCCCAGGGGTGGCTACGAGTCCGCCATCATCGGCAACTTCCCCATCCAGCCGACGGCCATCGACGCCGACGTGCACGGTGAGCTGTACGCGCTCAGCGACCTGCCAGGATGGCTGAGCCGGGTACGGTTCGAGCACGTCCCGCCAGCCCCCAGCAGCGCGCCGGCGAACCGCTGATCCCGGAGCGAGGGCCGGCGGCTCGTCGTCTGCGCCGCCGGCCCCGCCCCCGACGTGACCTGGCCTACCCGGGCCAGCCGGCCAGGTAGTCGTCAAACGGCACGTCGTCAGGCCGCTGGCCGCCGATCTCGACGTAACAGTCGATGTCCCGGTCGTACGGTGGGCCGACGACGATCGGCAACTCATGCGTGGAGTGACGGGCCAGAAACCGCCACGCCGCCCGGTTGAGCACCGGCTGCCGGGAGTTGGCCGGAGCCTCCAGACCACCTTTGTGGAAGAACAACACCCGACCGTCAGCGTCGCGCACCGCCTGCCCCAGGCAGAGCCGTTCCCGACAACGGAAACAGGCCAGGTAGCCGACCTTCGACACATCCCACCCGCTATCCGGGTAGTCGGCGAAGTCATCCTCTGGCCAGTCGGCAAGGTAGTCACTGAACTCGATGTCACCAGGCTCGTCGCCGCCGATCATGGCCGGCGGCCCCGGCGGCTCCCACATCTCGTCGTACTCCAGCTGAGAGTCATAGATCACCTGCAACTGGTGGCCAACATGCTCAGCGAAGATCTTCCACAACGCCCCCGACATCCGCCGCGACTGACTGTGCTTCGGCGTACTCGGGTGCGCGTAGGCGAAGTAGATGATGTCGTCCCACGAGTTACGCACCGGCTTGCCGAGGAAGAGCTTGACTTGTTGGCAGAGGCAGAACAGGCTCGCGTCTATCCCCACAGGTCGTCCCCCGTTCAGCCCGGCACGCTCATGCCACGCGCAGCTTCAGATGCTGGTGAGTGGGCTCGGTATCGGTAGTCGGTCACCCCTAGGCCCGACGACGATACTCAACGCCGCGACCGCCAGGCGAGTGAGATCGGCATGCTGGTCTTCTCCGAGAACGCTGGTTGTCCAATCGCACCGCCGGCCGGCGGCGACGATTACCACGTCTTGTCCGCGTTATCCGGAGGCTGCGGACCGGTCGCAGGGGCCCGGCGGCTACGGTGCCGGGTGGGCCAGCCGAGGAATCGGTCGAAGAGATCCCGGACGTCTCCGGTGGTACTCGGGTTGGCTCGGTGCAGGTCGTCGATGGCCTCTTGTAGGAGGCCAGCCAGGTAGAGGAAAAGACTGATCTCGTTGCCACGGTAGTTGTCCAGGAGGACGAGCTTGGCGCGTCCACACGGCCAGGGCTGACCACAGACCCGGCAGAGCCAGAGCGGGCGCAACGGCAAATGGCCCGGTAGCACCGGGATGGACCGGTCCGCCTTCGCAGCACGAACCCGGTTCTCGTTCACCGACGTTCGCGCTTTCGCGCCTGCCGCTCGAACACGATCCGCCAGACATGGGTCAGCAGCGGCGGATCGGCCAGGCCAGGCGGCCCTATCGGCGATACGTCCGCTGCCAGTTCTCGTGGCGGTTCACCGATTGTGGCGTTACGCGAGATGTACACGGTCATGACCGACCTCCGGTCGGGGTTTTCACCTGTGCGCGGTGGGCTTGCCGGCATGCCGGCGACGACGCCCGGCTCTACCTCGTCGACTTCGGCCTCGCCACCTCACCGCACTTCGACCTGTCCGACGCCGAGCACGACTTCGCTACCCGCAACG